>JAWXCM010000153.1:0-8330 GCA_034408745.1 Bryobacteraceae bacterium | reverse complement strand
CTTGTCGTCCATTCGAATCTGATAACTGGACTTGAACCACGGGATCACTTCACGGATGCGGTGGATATTGACGAGAAACGAACGGTGCACCCGCCAGAACGTTTCCGGGTCGAGGTTGGACTGGAGTTCCTCGATGGTCCGATAGTTGGATTCGCCTGCCATGGTGGATGTGGCGATGGTGATGATGCCGTCCTCGATAGTGGCGTATACGATGTCCTGCGCATCAACGATGAAGCTTCGGCCAGCGCTCCTGACCAGGATCTTGGCTCGCTGAAGGCTGGGTCTGGGTCCGGCGTCACCGCTTAAGGAAGCGGGAACTCCGGCGGGCTTGAGAATGTCGGCGCCGAGGACGCGCATGGCTCGCTGGACGGTCTCGGCGAGGCGGTCCTTCTCCACGGGTTTTAATAAATAATCCATGGCCGACCTTCGAAATGCCTCGAGCGCATAATGATCGAATGCTGTAACCAAAACGAAATGTGGCTGGTGTTCCGCGCGTTCCTGAACTTGTCGAATTACTCCCATACCGTCGAGGCCGGGCATCTGTACGTCGAGGAAGACCAGGTCGGGCTCGAGCCGGGTGATGAGATCCACCGCCTCAATGCCGTTGTCAGCGGTTCCAACCATCTCTAATTCAGGGAAGTTGCGAAGAAGAAACACCAGCTCTTCGCGCGCGAGTTTTTCATCGTCGATAACCGCAGCGGAGATGGTTGCCGTCGCGCGACCAGGCATGCAAGGTGTTAGTATAACATTTGGTTTAACGACCATTTTTCCACAGTAAAGATACGAGGAGAACATAACATTGCCCAATCAAGAGAATGTCCGAATTACGCCTGCTGAGGGTAAACTCGGCATTCTGATTCCGGGAATTGGTGCGGTATCCACGACATTTATTGCCGGGGTTGAAGCGATCCGGCGCGGGCTGGCGCAGCCGGTGGGCTCGCTGACCCAGATGGCAACGGTTCGTCTTGGCAAACGCACTGACGGGCGCTCTCCCTATATCCGCGATTTCGTGCCGCTGGCCGGGCTGGACGATCTGGTTTTCGGCGGCTGGGACATTTTCGAAGACACGGCCTATGAAGCGGCGCAGAACGCCAAAGTGCTGGAGCCGTCGCTGCTGGAGCAGGTGAAAGAACCCATGCAGGCCATCCGGCCGATGGCCGCGGTGTTCGACCAGAATTACGTGAAGCGCATCACGGGCCCGAACGTAAAGCAGGCCGCCAACAACATGGAAAAGGCGCATATGCTGATGGAAGACATCAGGCGCTTTCAGTCGGACAACAACATCGCGCGGACGGTGATGATCTGGTGCGGGTCGACCGAGGTGTTCCACCTGGCGACCGACTGCCACCAGACGCTGGAAGCGTTCGAAAAGGGCCTGCTGGAAAACGATCCGGCCATTGCTCCCAGCCAGATTTACGCCTATGCGGCGCTGATGTCGGGCGTACCGTTTGCCAATGGCGCTCCGAACCTGACGGCCGATGTACCGGCGCTGCTGGACCTGGCGCGCGACCGCAATGTACCGATCTGCGGCAAGGACTTCAAGACGGGCCAGACGTTCATGAAGACGCTGCTGGCGCCGGGACTGAAGGCTCGGATGCTGGGGATCAACGGGTGGTTCTCGACGAATATTCTGGGCAACCGCGACGGCGAGGTTCTGGAGGATCCGGGTTCGTTCAAGACGAAGGAAGAGACGAAGCTGTCGGTGCTGGACTTCATTCTGCAGCCGGAGTTGTATCCGCACCTGTACAAGGATCTGTACCATGCGGTTCGCATCAACTATTACCCGCCGCGCGGCGATTCGAAAGAAGGCTGGGACAATATCGACATTTTCGGGTGGCTCGGGTACCCGATGCAGATCAAAATCGATTTCCTGTGCCGCGATTCGATTCTGGCTGCGCCGCTGGTTCTGGACCTGGTGCTGTTTATGGATCTGGCGCAGCGGTCGGGAATGCGGGGGATTCAGGAGTGGCTGTCGTTCTACTTCAAGGCTCCAATGACGGCCCCGGGGCTGTATCCGGAGCACGACATTTTCATACAGCTGATGAAGCTGAAGAACACGCTTCGGTGGATGCGCGGGGAGGATCTTATCACCCACCTGGGACTTGAGTATTACGATTAGTCCTGGCGAGTCTCATCGACTCGCCGTAAACCCATGCGCGTGTTGGTTATTGGCGGTACTCTCTTCATCGGACGGAATCTGGTTTCTACCCTGGTCAAGGCGGGGCACGATGTCACGATCGTGCACCGCAAACCTGGACACGATCTGGGACGCAAGGTTCATGAGATCGTAGCGGATCGCAATGACCCGGAAGCGTTCCGGTCGGCGATGCAGGGGCACCGGTTCGAGATCGTCTTCGACAACGTCTACGACTGGCAGCGCGGAACCACCGCGGTGCAGGTGGAAGCTACTGCGCGGGCGATGGGCGACCGGCTGCTGCGGTACATCTTCATGTCGAGCGTGGCGGCGTATGGCGACGGGCTCAACCACCACGAAGGCGACGCGCTGGCGCCGGACAACCATCCCGACCTGTACGTTCGCAACAAGGCCATGAGTGAACGGATCCTGTTCCGCATGCACCAGCGGAACGGGTTCCCGGTGGTGACGATGCGTCCGCCCTTCCTTTACGGACCTGGAAATCCGTACTATCGCGAGGCGTTCTTCTGGGACCGGTTGCGGGACAACAGGCCGATCGTGCTGCCGGGTGACGGACGGCGGCTGATGCAGTTCGTGCATGTTTCCGATGTGGTGGCGGCGTGCGTGAAGGCCATGGACGAGCCTGGAGTGGCTGGTCACGCCTTCAATATCGCGAATGCCCGTCCGGTGACGCAGTTCGAAGTGGTGCAGTTGCTGGGCGACGTGGCCGGCAAGACTCCGAACTTTGTGCGCATCCCGCGCCAGAAGATCCTGCAGCTGGGCGGGCATCCCATGGGGCCGAATTTGTACTTCGGCGTTTACTTCGACCTGCCCCCGATTACCCAGGTGGTCACGAAAGCGCAGCGCATGCTGAAGTTCAAGCCGGTCGATTTCTCCGAGGGCATGAAGGAAACGCACCGCTGGTACCTGAGGCACCACGAAAAGAATACGTCGAACTACCCATTTGAGGACAAATTAATCGCCAACGCGCCCGCTCAGCTTCCCGAGATCTGAGATAGACTGTTCGCATCACTAAAACCTACTGGTCACAGCGGGGTACCGGGTGCGCTGCAGAGTTATTGCCGTGTTTGGGTTGTTCTGTCATGTTTTGATGGCGCAGAGCCAGCCAACATTCGGCATACAGGAACGCTGGGAACACTACCTGCGCCGCACGTACAGCTGGCAACGGATGGGGTTGATGGGCGTCGACGTGGCGGCGGACATGGTTGTGTCGAAGCCTGCGGGCGGGCGCAGCACGGAGTGCTTCAACGACCGCTATGCCGGGGCGTTCTTTCGCCGCGCCAGGCGCACGTCGGTGGAACTGGTGGCAGGGGCGGCGCAGGAATTAATCGAGTTAGCTCGAGGCGTGATCGGTTACTTCTTTGCGGAAGATCCTCTTCTGGGCCATGTTTCCTCCACAAGCTCTTTCATCCTTCCCAGAGCCTGCATTTTGATTTGGGAGACTCGCGATTCGTGGAGGCCGAGAACTCTCGAGATTTCACGGAGGCTCAGGTCTTCGTGGAACATGAGGCTGAGGACCGTGCGCTCCTGACGGGGCATGCGGGCGATGGCGTCGGCGAGGACGCGGCGGAGTTGTGCGACTTCGATCGCCTTACCGGGCTGCGTTTCAAAGCCGGTCGCAGCGATCTGGCGGGCCATCCTGCTGCCCTCTCCGTCCGATACCACCGTATCCAGAGGTTCAAACGTGGGACGGCGGGAATCGAGCGACCAGGCGTGATACTCGTTGAGACTGATGCCAATCTGCTCGGCCACTTCTTCGAGAGGCGCGTTGGCCTGGAGCCGGTTCTCCACCTTCCCCGTGGCTTCGCGAATGGTGCGGGCGCGCTGCCGCTGACGGCGAGGCGTGACGTCCTGCTCCCGGAGGCTGTCGAGGATGGCGCCGCGGATCTTGAACTCGGCGAAGGTACGGAGCTTGACTCCCTGCGTGGGATCGAAGCGGTCAATGGCGGATATCAGGCCGACTGTTCCGTTCGAGATCATGTCATCGAGGCTCATCAGGCCTGGGACCTGGTCTCGAATCCTGCGGGCAATGAGCCGAACCTGCGGGAGATGCTCCAGAATCATCTGCTCCCGGTCAGCGGGCGACATGGCGTTCTGATGGAATTTCGCCGGGGCGGTTGCGGTTGCTGTTGCGCTGGTAAGGCCTGACATGCACCTCTAAGAGGCAAGTGGTAGTCCAAAGGGAATAGTCCAATGGAATGCTGGAGATAGGCTGAGTGGGGAAGGCTGGCGTATCGAAATGGAACGAGTACCGATGTTTCGAAACGGTACGCGTACCAAAGTGGAATGTTACGACCCGGAAAACCGCTTCGCCGCGTACCGGATTATCATCGACATATGGGGCTCCACTGGCACCGGGTAATTGTGTTGGCGGCACTTGTGTCGCTGTGCCCGGCACTCGCGCAGGTGATCGAGTTCGAATCGAACGGGCTGAAGTACTACGCCCTGACGCGGAACAACCTGACGATCATGGTGGCTCCGCTGCCGGCACAGGTGCGGGACTACTCAGTGATTCAGGTGGCGATTTCCAACGGCGGCAAGGTTCCGCAGACGCTCCGGCCTGAAGATTTCCTGTTCCTGCGGGAGGATGGCACGGAGATGGCGGCGGTGGCACCTCGCACGGTGGTAATGTCGCTGACTGAAAAGGCCAGCAAGTCCGATGTGATCAAGCTGGTGACTTCGTACGAGCACTCGATTTACGGGAATACGCAGTACAAAGGCACGAACGGGTACGAACAGCGGCGGCAGAGCTATATGACCGAGTTCACGTCGACGAAGCTGCGGGCGGCGGCGGCGGCATCGGCGATTGCGTTTGTGCAGACGAAGCTGGGACCGGGCCAATCGACCGATGGCGCGATTTTCTATCCGGCTTCGGGAAAGACTCCTCCGGGCGGGACAGTGCGGGTGCGGGTGGGCAGTTCCGTGTATGAATTTTTGCTGGCGGCTCCAACAACTCCCTGAATGCAGACTGTAGAAGAACAACTGAGCGCGGAGGGCCTGATTGAGTGGGCGCTCCAGACGTGGGGCTCGCAATTTGCGGTGGTCACCAGCTTTCAGGCCGAGGGCATGGTGGTGCTCGACATGGCGGTGCGGCGCGATCCAGGTGTGCGGGTGATCACGCTGGATACGGGCCGGCTGCCGGAAGAGACGTACGCAATCGTCGAGGCGGTCCGGGCGAAGTACGGAGTTCGGGTGGAGATGGTGTCGCCGGATCGGGACGAAGTGGAGCGGATGGTGATGCGGTTCGGGCCTAATCTGTTCCGCGAAACGCTGGCCCAGCGGCGGTTGTGCTGCGAGGTTCGCAAGGTGCGGCCACTGGCGCGGAAACTGGCCGGGATCGAGGCCTATGCCGTGGGATTGCGGCGGGGTCAGGGCGAGTCGCGGGAGAACATCCCGAAGGTCGCCGACGACCGGGGCCGGAAGAAACTGAGCCCGCTGGCGGACTGGACGCGCGAGGATGTGGCCGAGTACACCAGGCGGCACGGAGTGCCGGAACACCCGCTGTACGCGAGGGGTTACACGAGCATAGGATGCGGTCCATGCACGCGTGCGACGCAGCCTGGCGAGTCGGAACGGGCGGGCCGGTGGTGGTGGGAACAGGACGGCAACAGTGAGTGCGGGCTGCACTTCACGGCGGAGGGCCGGGTGGAACGTACGGTCGACGTCCTGCTCCGTGAGATCCTGACAGATTAACGAAATGCACAAGGGATTCACGCTCTGGTTCACCGGGCTTTCGGGCGCGGGGAAGAGCACCATCAGTGAGATTGTCTACACGCGGCTGCGGGACGCGGGCGCTAAGGTGGAGTTGCTGGACGGCGACGTGGTGCGGACGCACCTGTCGAAGGGTCTGGGGTTCTCCAAAGAAGACCGGGACGTCAATGTCCGGCGGATCGGGTTCGTGTGCGAGTTGCTGTCGCGCAACGGGGTGATCGCCATTGTGGCGGCGATATCGCCGTATCGCGAGGTTCGCGAGGAAGTGCGGGGGCGGATCCCCAACTTTGTCGAAGTCTATGTCCATGCGCCTCTGGAGGTGCTGGCGGAACGGGATGTAAAGGGTCTGTACAAAAAAGCCATGGCAGGTGAGATTGCTTCATTCACGGGTGTGTCGGACCCCTATGAGGCTCCGCTGAATCCCGAGGTGACGGTGGATTCGTCGCGGGAGACGGTTGAGGAGAGTGTTGGCCGCGTGCTGGCGAAGCTGCGCGAGTCAGGATGGATCGCATGATCGATCTGCACTCGCACACTACGGAGTCGGACGGGACTTTTACGCCGCAGGGCCTGATTGATGCTGGGGTTGCGGCGGGGCTCGAGGCGCTGGCGATAACGGATCATGACACGTTCTCCGGATACGAACTGGCCCGGGAATATGCCAGTTCCCTGGGGTTGCCGCTGATTCGAGGTATCGAGCTGAGCACGAAGGTGGACTTCAGCGACCGGCGAACGGTACACCTGCTGGGATATTTCCTGCATGGCGAGCCGTCGGCGGAGTTCGTGACGTGGCTGCAGCGGATGCAGGATTCGCGGCGGGACAGGAATTCCCGGCTGGCGACACGCCTGCAGTCGATGGGCGTCAACATTACGCTGAACGATGTGGACGCGATTGGCCGCAACATGGCGGGCCGGCCGCACTTTGCCCGACTGATGGTGAATCGCGGGTACGTGTCGAACTACCGCGAGGCGTTCGACCGGTATCTGGACGAGTCGGCGCCAGGCTACGTGGATCGGGAAGAGCCGCTGCTGGCGGACGCGATCGAGCGGCTGCGGCGGGCTGGCGGCATGTCGTCACTGGCGCATCCGGTCCGGCTGAACTTCACCAGCCATGAGGCGGAAGAGCAGCTGGTATCGAAGCTGGCGGATCAGGGGCTGGACGCGATCGAGGTTTGGCACTCCGACCACACGGCTGTCGACAGCGCCCGCTATCTCAATCTGGCGGCGAAGTACGGGCTGCGGATGACTGGCGGCTCGGACTTCCATGGAGACAACAAGCCCAACGTGCGCCTGGGGGTCGGTCCGGGGACGCTCAATGTTCCGTTGTCGGCGCTGAACGCTCTGCGGTCGTAACGCGGGCGCCGGCGGCGGTCGAGAGGTCGCCCTTCTGGATCGCTTCAGACCGCAGAATGGCGAACGCGACGACGGTGCTCAAGGCGGGGGAGAAGGCGGCTGAGGTGATCTCGCCGACGTCTTTTCCCTCGCGCTGCACCGTGGTTCCGCGGGCTGGCGGCTCGGCTGCCTCAATGCGCACCGGCGTGAGGAGGCGGTTGACCTGGCCTCTGGAGCGGACGCGCTCGACGATTTCCTGCCCGAGATAACAACCCTTGGAAAAGTGGATGGCGTTGAGGAGGCGGGTCTCGTGGGGGATCTGCGCTTCGGTGAAATCGACTCCGTAGCGAGGGCGGCCGTTTTCGATACGCACGGTTTCGGCATCGTCGAGTGAGGCCTGCGGAACTCCGGCGGCTTCGAGTTCGGCGACTAGCTCATGTTTGCGCTGGGCGTCGACGAAGATCAGGTAGCCGGTTCCGCCGGTGTAGCTGGCGTGCGCGATCTGACGGTGGCCCCATTCGACCAGCGAGCCTGGCACGTGCGCGGGCATGCCGCCGAGTTTATTGAGAACAGCCTCGGACTGCGGGCCTTCGACGGCGATGGTCGCGGTAGCCTGGCTGAAGTCGTGGAGGCTGACGTCGTCGGCAATGATGAATTTGTCGAGGTGCTCGACGAGACGCTGCAGGACACCGGGTTCGGTGTCGAGGAGCAGGTAGTCGGGCATGGCGAAGACGTTGGCGTCGGCGAGGATGCGGCCCTGTGCGGTGAGGAAGAAGGCGTAGCAGCCGGTGCCTGGGATGAGCTGCTGGACGTGGTTGGTGCACATCGCGTGGAGGAGACGGACTCGGTCCTCGCCGGTTGCGCGGATTTTGCCTCTGCCGCTGAGGTCGACCCATGCGGCCTGTTCCCGAAGTGCGTGATACGCGGTTTTGTTCATGGCGCCTCCTATCATTGTAGTTACATGATTCACGAGATCCTGCCCGTCGGCATGCTGCAGTGTAACTGCTCCATCTTCGGGGACGAAGCCACCCGGGACGCTGTCGTGATCGACCCCGGTGATGATATTGACGCGATCCAGGCGGTACTTGATCGACATGGATTGCGAGTGACTGCAATTATCATCACGCATGCGCAT
>JAWXCM010000152.1:0-61572 GCA_034408745.1 Bryobacteraceae bacterium | reverse complement strand
GTTCTTTGAGGGGAATGGGGCCCTTTAGCGTTTCGCCTTCGATCAGCTCCATCACGATGGCGTTGCCTTCGAGGCCATAGATGGCGGCGATATTCGGGTGGTTCAGCGCGGCGAGGGCCTGCGCTTCGCGCTGAAAACGGGCGAGGTAGTCGGCGTCGTTAGCCAGGGTGGGCGGGAGGACTTTGATCGCGACGTCGCGGTTGAGCCTGGAGTCGCGGGCTCGGTAGACCTCGCCCATGCCGCCGGCTCCGAGGGGGGAGAGGATTTCGTATGGGCCGAGCTTGTCACCGGGAGTCAGAGGCATGGGACAAAGAACGATGTTACCGCTTCGCGGCGGCGAGCCAGTTTTGGACTACGTTGAGGGGGCGGCTTCACTTTGACAGCAAAGATCCGGTGGGCACTGCGCCTTCCGACACGACGCTGGAACACCTCGATCTCGCTGTGAATGTTTATAAAGGAGAGGCTCGCAATCGTCGGTTCAGTCAGGACTTGAAGGCGGGCAAGGCGCCTGGCGCAACTTTTAAACGCCGTCTCTGACCGCGTTGACTCACAGTTTTTGTTACCGACGCGCACCCGTTGCCTCATGAAAATGTTACCCGTCGAAAATCGACATGGCGGGAAACAGAATCGAGAGACAACTGAGCATGGCCACAAGACGCGAATTGATCAATGCGATCGCGGATCGGTATGCCACTTCGCCAGCAGCTCAACCGCGCCCTCCGAAAGTGCTATCTGCCGGGTTGAGCGGTGGATCTTCGGAGAGTCGACGTCCGGCCTGCAGACAAGCTGGCGAATCCAGTGGCATTTGCCGGGCCGGGTCAACGTCCTGCAGTTGCAGTCCGAGTACCCTCACTGGGTCGCATGCTTTCGAACGATGCGGCCGCCGCGCGGTCGGCTGCGCTGTGCTCCTGCCCCATGACCACGATTCCGCCAAAGCCGCTCAACGACAAATCGACGTTGTTACGAGATCTACGCTTCGGAATGGGACTTTTTGGGCGTCTGCTGCCAAACCCACGGATGCAGTCCTGACGGGAAACTCACGTCCTTCTGTGAGACCCGCCGCATCGATTCATTTGCAGAATGCATTCAGAGATCCGGGCGTTTCTCAACGGCCATGGATTCAACAGCTCACCACGGGCGATTATATTTAGATTGGCCGTTGCTTCTGGGGCAGTTCGACCAGCCGTATATAATATTCACGAACGTGCCTCGCCCTTCGCAGCCAGCTCCCAACACCCAACTTCGTCCGACCTCGCTGCGGGACGAGCTTGTTCGCTACCTCCAGCAGGACATTATCACAGGCGTCTTCCAACCAGGGCAACGAATTGTTGAGCGGGAGTTGATCAGCCGGTTTGGGGTGAGTTCGATACCGGTCAGGGAAGCGTTGCAGGATCTGGAGAGCCGCGGACTGGTAGTGAGGCGTCTGAACCACGGCTACTCAGTGGTGCAGCTAACCCACGAGGAGGCGCTTCGGATCTGCGAATTGCGTCGCCTGCTGGAGCCCAAGGTGGTGGAGTGGGCTACAGCCCGGATCAGTCCTGAAGGAATCCGCGGACTGGAGAGGCAGTTGGACGAAATTGCGGCAGCTGCGCGGGAAGGCGATATGGCGGCGTTCTTCCATGCCGACCTGCTGTTTCACCGCCGGCTGTGGGATGCCTCCGGCAATCGTCACGCCGCCAGAGCGCTGGAATCGTCAATGGGCTCTCTCTTCGCTTCCGGACTGGCTCGCAGCGAGCAGGCGAAGAAGGCCGGCAAGGCGACCGCCATCGACCGGATCGCCGAGGTGGAAAAGCACCGGCGCATGACCATCGCGATCAAAAAAGGAAACGCACAGCTCGCCTCAGCGGCCCTTCTGGAGATCGCCGCTGGTTTCGAACGTCAGTTCCACGCGGAAGAATAAATAGTCAGTCGGGCGCGAGTTGTTCGAGGAGCTTTCTGTGAAAATCATCCTGCTTTCTGTCCTCTGCGGAATCCCGTTCGGGGCGTTGTCCGGTGCGGAGACGACACTATCCATTTCCGGGGCTGACTTTCTTATCAATGGCCGCCTCACGTATGCGGGCCGAACGTGGAATGGCCATCGCATAGAAGGACTCCTGTTCAACAACAGGGTAGTTCAGGGCACCTTCGATGACCTGAACCCGGAGACCGTGTCCCGGTGGGCCTATCCTGATACCGGTAAGTGGGATCCGGAACGCAACGTACGCGAGTTTCTGGCCGCTATGCCCGAATGGAAGCGCCATGGAGTTCTGGCGTTTACGGTCAACTTTCAGGGCGGGTCGCCCGAGGGCTACTCGAAGAGCCAACCATGGGAGAACCATCCGTTCCTTCCCGACGGTTCCCTGCGCCCCGCCTTCATGAAAAGGATGAAGCGCATCCTGGATGAGGCCGACCGTCTGGGCATGGTCCCCATCGTCGGGTACTTCTATTTCGGGCAGTCGGGCCGCCTCAAAACAGACCAGAACGCCATACGGGCCGCTGACCTGTTGACCCGCTGGTTGTTGGACGGTGGATGGAAGAACATCCTTGTGGAGATCAACAACGAATCCCACCCTCGGTACGAGCCACCAATTCTGCGGCAGGACCGCATCCATGAACTGATTGCCCGCGTACGCGATACGAAAGGCCCGGGCGGCCGGCGCCTTCTGGTTGGCACGTCCTTTCCAGTGCCGGTAATGCCCACCGCGGAAGCTGTCCGCGCATCGGATTTCGCCCTTCTCCACGGGAACGCGTTCAAGGCGTCAGCGCAGTTAGTCGAGAAGATCAGGGCGACACGGGCGCTGGACCCTGGCCGCGTCTTCCCGGTGCTGGTGAATGAAGACGATCATAACGATTTCGGTGAGCCGGAAGGCCGCCTTGCGTCGTCCATCGCGGAACATGTCTCATGGGGTTGGTTCGATTATCGGAGAAAGGGCGAGGCTCTGGAGGAAGGCTACCAGTCGCCGCCTGTGAACTGGAAACTCAGCTCCGAACGTAAACGCGCATTCCATCGGAAAATCGCCGAGATTACTGGCGCAGCCCAGCAGAAACCGGCGAAAAAGAAGTAATTGCCCGCTGCCGGGGAAGGACAGGCGGCCGCTCAGACTCGCGCGGGACGGACTGCATGCGTTGCACGTCCCGCGCGGGATGGTCGAAGTCTACGGCCGCTGATCGCCGCGCCTGACGATCAGCAAAGCGGGAGCGCTCTGAAAAGTCTCCGGCTTCCGCAGACGAGTGACCTGCGCTCCGCTCAACGCAGCCTTTTCCCGTTCACCCGTCCAGGAGTTGACCCACTCCGCGGTCGCAGTGGAGGCCCCCTCCAACTGAGTCAGGTTCGCCGTGATCTGCGCGCCCTTGACATAGAAAGCGTAGGTGTCGCCTGGCAAAGCCAGGCAGGGACCGCCCACGGCCAGTTGATTCATGGGCTCCATGCGCCACCAGGGCAGCGAGGACAGTGTGCTGGCGAGGAGTTGGAAGGGCTTCATTCCCGGAGCTTCCGGCTCCGGCTTCACGACGTCCCATGCGGTGTTGTGGTAGTAGTAGACCCCGTATCCACCGGCCATGTAAACGAGATAGCCGCGGTGCAGTTGTTCCTGCCAGTCATGCTCGACGCGATAGCTGGGGAGCTTGTCCACGCCGCGCTCATAACCAAACTCTGAGTTCACCACGGGATACGCGCGCGTGGCGCGGTCAAACGCGATCATCTCTGCAAAGTCCGAATGCTGCTGATCCGTTCGGAAATCCAGATTGCGGTTCAGCTGCGGAGTCCAGGAGTACAGATCGTCATCATGGGCAGTGGTGAGGCGCCCGTATGCATCGAGTTGCTTTACGTAGTCCATGAGCCCCGCCTGAAGCTGCTCGTCTTTTTCGTAATACGACTCTTTCGCGAAATCCCAGACGACATTCGAATATCCCTGGTACCGCGCCGTGACGTATCGGAAGTATTTCTTTTCGTCTTCACTGTGTTTGGCCGGCCAGTTCACCTTCTTGTTGTAGACCTTCAGCATGATATGAGCGACGATTCCTTTGGACTGCAGGGCGTCCATCATACCGTCGTATATCTGAAAGAATTTCGGACTCATCCTGGAGAAGTCGGGCTTCTCGTTCGTTCCTTCCCACGGGAATATCCCGGGCGGCCCAAAGTCCCACTTATGATCGCGCCCCGGGCTCCACGTCGTGTCGTAGCCAAATACATTTACAAGGACGTGATTGAATCCGCGGGAGGCCATCTGGTTGATCAGCGTATGCATCAGCGTGCGCTTCGGATCCAGCGCGTCGGCACCCCACAGCCAGTCGGCTTCATAGCCCAGCAGGAAGTACCGCGTTCCATCCTGATAGATGAAGTGATACGGGTGGGCGGGGTCCACTGTCAGACCGCCGTGGATCTGCGGATTCCGGTTAGGAGTGCAGTTGATGTCGGACTCCTTGCGGCCGTTCAGGGCAGGCAGGCTCGACGAGGTGGTCATCGACCACTGGCCGACCTGGGTTGGCGAGAACCGGATCTTCCATGTGCCGTCGCCGTCATAAAACCCAGGGACGTTCAGCCTTACACCGCCGGGCCCGGTGAACTCGGCTGAGAGAGTCACGTCAAAAGGATTGCCCCCGGCGGTGGCGCGGAGCGGGAAATCGTGACGGTGATACTGCTGAATATCGACTGCCGTGGCAGCAAAGGGCAGCACGAGCAGGGCGAGGAATGTAAGCTGCATTGTGGATGTTTTCATGTGTGTCGGTCAGGTGCTCCTTTGGTTTTACGGTCGAAACGGGCTGTCTCCGCGGCGCGACCGCGGTCCCTGGCATACTGCATCACCTGGCGCCAGAAGCGGATCTTGTCATCAATACCGATTCGCTTCACGGGCTGCAAATACGCGAGGATCTCCGGACGCACCATATCGTGTCCCATGTGCGAATACGAGCCGTCCAGCGGGTGCGTCGTCCGCATCGCGTCACTAAGCGCCACCTCCGGATACTCGGGAACCTTCACCATCGAAGGGAACGGATGCAGGTTCCAGAGGGAGAGCACGTTGTAGCGATGGCGCGCCATATCGTCGATAAACTCGTGCCAGAAGTCGATGCTCCACATCTCCGGGATGTTCTGCTGGGCGGCGTCGCTGTTGTCGGAATAGCTGGGCGTGCGGGCGTCAAGCGGGATGTTGAACTTAATGCCCCGGCTGGCGATGTGCGGCGTGTAGTCGCTGTCCTTCGCCGCGGCAATCGCTCCGGTCCGAACCAGTTCGGCAAGGTCGAGTGCGGCGTACATCGTGCCCGCCGCGTCGGACCCGATGCCGTACCAGGTGGAGCCCTTGTGCCGCAACGCGTACGACTGCGGAGCCGTGTATTTCAGAGCCGTCACCCCGGGAGGGAGCTTTGTCGTGACCACGAACTGAGGGTTTCCGCGGGCAGGATGCGAAGCAAGGGCGCGGCGAACCTCAGCGGCTCCAAACTCGGCGGCGGCAAGCCAGGCGACGGCAAGCAGAGGAACAAGAATGCGAAGCGTCATGCCCCAGGAGCATATCGCGTCCGGGGGTTTGTGTAGCCTGACTATATTTGATATATGATCTCCTGTCATGCGCTCTGTTGCCATAACATTGCTGCTCGCTGCCCTGCTGGCATTACCGGCCGCCGCCCAGACGGCTTCTGAAACTATCGACATCATCGCCGAAGACAGCACCCAGGCCGCCGTACCTAACTAACTAACTAACTAACTAGTTAACTAACTGCCAGTTCGGATCGCCGGCAAAATCAGCCCGGCGGTCTCCGCGTTTTACTGCCGCTCGGGCGCGACCCCTCGCGGACTCGATCACCATAACATCGTCTCCGGCTCTGCCCCTCAAAACAAGACATTTCTATCTGGCGTTGACATGCCATCGTTCAGAGTTGCAGTCGAAGACAGTGGAACCGCGGCGCCGGCACTATTTTTCAGCGCTGCGGCCTGACTGAGTTCGGACCCGGCCGGCAGGGTGACCACGCCAGCAGGAGCGTCGCCGAAGACCCTGCAGCCCGTCCCGCTCAGAATGTTGCGCTTATCGTGATCGCTGATTGCGAGGCCGAGAATCTTGGACATCTCGACATCCAGATTTTCGGGCAGATCCGATCCGGCCATCAGTCGATCGCTGGGTACACGTTGCAGCACTTCGAGGACCTGGTGCGGCATCAGGGTCGACAGCTCCAGACAGATATTTGTAAACAGTGAAGCAGCAACAATCGCCTCACCGAGGAAAATGCCGCCGCCCCCGCAGTGCGCCAGTACGATGGTCAACTCCGGGTACTGCCGAGCAGCCAGCAAGTACATGGAAGGCAGTGAAAACGGGATGCCCGTCCCCGTGTGCACGATTAAAGCCATATTGTTCTCGATCGCTGTTTCGAAGAGAAACGCGCTCGATTCCAGCAGCGGGTTCAGCGCCTGATACTGGGGCTGAAATTTGAGCGCGCGAAAGCCATGGATCTCGCGGCAGCGGCGGACCTCGTCGCGGAACTCACGCTCCGGTATGAAGGGATTGAGGCACGCAGCACCGACAAACCTGCCGGGGTAATCGCGCAGTGCGGCGCCTATCTCATCGTGCTCGCGACGGTAGTCTTCCACCACGGGGAACGGAATTGCCACGGCCTGGTCGACACCGAACCGGTTCATCGACCCGATGATGTCCGCGGCATGATGCCTCCGCCCGCTGTGCCGCGCAGAACCGATGTGGATATGCGTGTCGAACAGGCTGAAACCGCCTCTCATAAGATACCTCCAGTACTCACGAGCCGGTGACTTCACGGAGCAGACGGAAGAAGCTTTTCTTACGATCCGTGTTCAGCCCCCAGTTCACGGGTGGACATTGATATCCGTCCGAGTAGTCGCTGGCGCCCGGATCGAAGTAACCCCACGAAGCGTACTCGGAGACGGCAGCGATCATATTGTTCTCCGGTTTGTCGAAGTCGAAGTGGTCGTCCTCATTGAAGAGGATCGGCATCGGCCGGTAGCCGTCGACGGCCCGTGTCAGCCGGACCATCTCGGCTATGCGCTTCGGGTCTTTGACGCCGTTACCGTGCACGAGAAGGAAATCCGATGACTTCACCACGTTGGGTTGCGGGATCGCGTCGCCTCCGTACGACGTACCGACAAGCAACCGGCGTCCCTTGCGATTCATCCCTTTGACCGCATCGATCAACTCATGAACGCGCGGTGGTTTCAGGATGTCGTGGTCATATGCCCGGACGTTGGTTTCGTTCGTGATCTCGACGAGCACGTTGCGGTAATCATGATCCAGCAGCCAGTTGGTCGCATTCCCCACAGCGCGGCGGACGGCGGCTTCATCGCTGACGCGCTGGTCCTGTCCGAAGTAGAAGTAGCCAAGTATGGCGACCATCCCGAGTTCATCGGCGCGATTCAGGATACGCTCGAGCCGCTTCATGTACTCAGGACGAAGCGAACCATCCGGGTTGATGCCCGAGGTATCCCAGGGCTGGTTTTTGGAATAGCCCTCCGGACTACCGCCCTGCAGGTTCAGCGTGAATGAGAGCAGCCCGTGCTTCCGCCATTCGGGCATGGCGGCAATGAACTCGCGTACATTGCGTTCGGGGTCCCACTTCTTCGTATCCGGATACGCCCACTTCGACACCGTCTCGGGATTCCGGTCATCAAAGGTCCCCTGCACCATGCGTGAGTTCATGAGCAGGCCTTCGATCTTATGTCCCTTCCACGTCCGGCCCTTGTAAGTGGGGCGGCGATTGATCAGGAACTGATCTCGCCGAATGGACACATCAGTCTTGCGGTCCGCGGCCGGCATAAGTGCGGGCGCGGCGGCCATTTGCAGCAGAAAACGTCGTGTGATCATTAGAATCTAAATGTCAGGGCCAACTGAATCACGCGCGGAGAGCGCGCGCCGGTAACCTGTCCGAGCCGCGTATTCACCTGATTTCCGGCGGCATCGAACCGCGCCGTCGAGTCTACTGACGCGAACTGCGTGTGATTAAAAATATTGTAGAACTCCGAGCGGAACTGGATCAGCTTCGATTCGGAGAACAGGGGAAAATTCTTGAAAACCGAGATGTCCCACGAATTCATGCCGGGGCCACGGTAGACGTCCTTCGGCGCATTACCAAGGTCCCCTCGCGCGGGGCGGGAGAACACCGTGGGGTCGAACCAGCGGTCGTATGTGCGTTCGCCAAAGGGCCGTTGCGCCACTCCGTTGACGTTGACTCGATTGCCGTCGCCGCCGCCTGTGATGTCCGCATTGTCCACGGTAGTAAAGCCCACGCCGGAGGGAAATCCGCTTGCCATGGATCCGAAGCCCGCGAGTTGCCAGTTGTCGAGCACCGCCCTGCCGAATCTGTTGGGAACCAGCCTGCCGAGTTTTGGCACGTCATAGGTGAAGTTAATCACCAGGATGTGCGTTTGATCGTAGCCCGCCTTTCCATACAGGAACGAATGAGCGTCGCGGTACAGCGGCATGTTCGCAGGCCCGTCGGAGTAGTTCATGGTCTTTGAATATGTCCATGCTCCACCGAACTGAAAGCCACGGCTGAAGCGGCGATTGGCGGTAACCTGCAGCGAGTTGTAGTTGGAAATACCGGAATTCTCCAGCGAACTCACAGCCGAATAGCCGGCATACGGAACCAGGAAGGTATCGGGGAGCGGCCGCCCCGGCGAGGTCGGGTCCTGTGCCCACGGCTGGAATCGGGTGCCATATGGCAGCGTATTCAGATTCCGGTTTTGCAGCAGATGGCGTCCAACGTTGCCGACATATGCGACGCTCACCACAGTGTCGAAGCCGACGTTCTGCTGGACGTTCAGCGAGTAGTTGTACACACTCGCTGGCTTGTAATTTAGCTCGAAGGTACGGACAGTTCCGGGAGGGAAGAGATATCCGCCAGAAGCACTGCCACCAGCTCCGAAAACGTTCTCTATGGAATCGTAGTAAACGTTCGGCTGCAGAACGATGGGCGGTGCCGCGTTGACAAGACTATTCGCGTATGCGGAATTGATCTGCGTCTGGTAGGTGATTCCAAAACCGCCGCGGATCGCGGTCTTGCCATTCCCAAAGACGTCATAGGCGAAGCCGAAACGCGGGCCGGGCTGTAGTCCAGGCTTGTTCTGCCAGCCCGGCGGTGACATCTTGTCGTTGGCCAGCACCATGCCGTTGTACGGATCCCCGACGTTCGGAACCAGGGCTCCGACAGCCACGGCTGGCGCCTCCTGGCCGGTGACGGGATTCACAGCCACGCGCCTTCCGGCAGCGTTGAAACCCGGACGGTACAACTGCACTGCTCTCGCCGGGTCGAACCGCTCCTTCACCCACGCCGCGCCTTGCTGACCCGGCTGCATGGTCCACGGTGAGAACGCGGACAGCCGCAGTCCCAGTTCCAGCGTCAGACGGCGGTTCACCTTCCAGCTGTCCTGAACGAAGAACTCGAACAGATAGTTTTGCCCACCGCGGAAGTTGCGTTTGGAAGATTCCGAATAGGAACGGAAGTTGCCCAGTGCCGCGTTCGAAAACGCGAATCCGGTGTCGCGCGGATTGTTGGAATCCGCGGTGAAATCGAAGCACCCTGTAAAGCAGTTTGCCGCGACCCCTTCGTCGCTCAGATTGAATTCGTAGTACGCACCGGCTTTGATGTTGTGGGTGCCGCGGGTCCAGCTCGTGTTGTTGCCCAGCGTCCAGCGAGTATCGCCGGCATTGATGGGCCAGCGGTTATCGTAACCGACCGTCGGTCCGTTAACGACTCCGCCGAAGGTCAACGCGGGAACGTAGTTGTCGGGGTTGGCTTCAGGGTAAAACTGTTTCAGATTTCCCATCCCTCGTGCGGAACGGAGCACAGGGGCGGCCTGGTCAGCTGTCGGCTTTGGTGTACCCTCACCCATCACACGTCCGCCGAACACGAACTCGTTGAGGATGTGTGGCGTGATGGTGCGGGTGTAGTTGACGACGGCACTGCGTTCCGTCTTGGAGTAGGCGTTGTAGAAGTGATCCCAGTTGGAACTCCAGCCGGCAACCGAGGTGTAGCCTTTCGAGTTTTGGATCCAGTCCCGGTACCGCCCGCTCAGCCGGTCTTTTGCGGTGATGTTGTAGTCCAGCTTCACCTGATCGAGGCGTTTCGGCAGTTCGCGGATGTCCTGGAACTGATAGTTGTACGCTCCGCGGCTGATGGTCCGGTCGAGGAAGTTGGGCATCGGAAACATCTTCAGCATTGCCTGACCCGTCGGGCTGATACGGCTTGCAGGGATGATGTTTCCCTGGAAAGGCTGCTGCGTGTTCGGGTCGCGAACGATAATCAGCGAATTGTTCTGGTTTACGGATTGCGAAAAGTTGCCCAGGCGCTCCAGTTCCGTGGGCATCGTGGTCTGCCGAATGCCCTGCGGCTCCCTGGCAAGCCACTGTTCGTGCGAGTAGAAGAAGAAGAGTTTATCCCGGTTCTTGTTAAACAGTTTGGGAATGACGACCGGACCGCCAAATGTGCCGGTGAACGTGTTATAGCGGTACACCGGCTTTTGAAGCCCGTTCAGGTTGCCGAAGAAGTTGTTTGCGTTGAACATCTCATGGCGTTTGAACCACGAGGCGGATCCGTGATACTCCCGCGTGCCTGATTTGGAGATGATGGATACCTGCGCACCGGCATTGCGGCCATATTCAGCCTGAAAGTTGTTCGCGAGTACCTTCACTTCCGCGACGGCGTCCATGCTGACAGTAGTGATATTGACGTTCACATTGTCCGCGTCGCTCCCCACCATTCCGTCAACGGACACCGTACTGTCGGTATTGCGCAGGCCACCGATGTTCGGCGCCGACGATCCGATCTCGCTGCCCAGCGAGGTCGGATCGCTGTTTTGCGATACGCCTGGCATCAGTCGCAGCAGCGACATCACGTCACGGCCACGCGTCAACATGGTACTCATCTGGCGCGTATCGAGCAGGGAAGAATTCTCGGCGCTGGCTGTCTGGACGACGGCCGTACTGGCCGTTACGCTGATCACTTCGTTCGTGCTGCCCGGCTGAAGCGTGATGGTGCCGGCCGCCAGATATTCGTTCGAGGCGATCGTGAGTTCTTTACGTTCCACGACCTGGAAGCCGGGCACAGAGACTCGCAGGGTGTATTTCCCGGCGCGCACGCCGGGCAGCGTAAAGTTTCCGGATTCGGTCGACAGTGTCGTACGGACATCGCCCGTGAGTTCGCTGGTCAGCGTTACCGCTGCGCCCAGGACGCTGGCTCCACTGGCATCGACTACGAGTCCGACGATCGTTCCGGTGTTGAGTTGCGCGAAGACGTGGGCGCAGAAAGAGACGAGGAGAAGTAACGTGCGAAGCGTTCTCATGGCCCTATGGATATAATATATAAACTAAGCGCATGTCAATGGGCGATATTCGTCAGCCAGTTTTCCCTTACGGGTCAGCGTTGCCGGCCGTCGCCTGTTGCTTCGGCCAACAGCTGAAGGTGACGGTTCTGTGAGGAACCGGGGTCGCCACCGGCCAGCTGACCCCACTTGCCCCGGGACGATGCCAGCACCACTCCACGGGACGGGAACACCACAGAGCAATTCCCTCCGGCGCCAATGGACAAGATCGAATCGGCGGGCGCGCCGGGCCACATCTTCCGATCCGGATGCAGCCGGCTGGTGCGATTGAACCACCAGTTGAATCCATACACGCCGGGTCCGAACTTCGTGAAGTGATCGGAGCCTCCACCGAACGTACCAATCTTGAGATAATCGTCATCCGCCGCCTCCCGCGTGTGAGGCAATGAGAACGGCACATCGGGCTTCTGGTATTTCCGGAAGAAGTCCCTGTTAAGTATTTGCTTGTCGTTCCAGCGGCCCTGGTGTAGCCAGAACCACGCGATGCGGGCAAAGTCGCGCACGGAAGCGAGGAGCCGCCTCCTCGGGTTGAACGACATTCCGTCTTCCAGCTGCAACGCTCCGAACCGGTTCGGAGCATTCGCCACGGTATCGGCATCTTCCCGGAAGACACGATCGAAAAGAGTCTTTTGATAGAGCTGAATCGCGTAGTCGTTGTATGCGTAGGCGGCGCCTGGCGGCTCCGGACGGGCATACCCGCTGGTCATATCAGCGAGATGGCGGAATGTCATCCCGCGATCCCTGGATCGCAGCTCCCATCCAAAGTCCGCAACCCGAACGTCGACGCTCTTCAGCTTCTTTTCCTGAATCGCAAAGAACAACAACGTACTGAACACCGGCTTCACAGAGGACAGCCAGTCGCGTTTCGTGGACTGGTCTCCCCAGGTCTTCACCACGTAGCCGTCCTTCACGACACAGCCGTGTCCCTCGAGCTCAGTTGCCAGCTGGTCCAGTTTCGCGGGATCGGCTTTCAGGTCGCGAGGGTCGCGCTGTTCCCAGCTGGCTCCAGGGAAATGAACGGATCCGGGTTTGGAGTGGCAACAACTCGCCAGCAGGCCCACGGACAGTTCTCGCCGGGTCAGCATGGGATCAAAGTACGTCCAGGATGCGATCCGTCAGCTCTCTCGTGCTCAGGCGACCGCCCAGATCCGGTGTCGCGTTCTCCGGGTTCGCCAGCACGGTCTCGACAGCGGCGCGGATCCGGGCAGCCCCGCTGTCACACTCAGGCTGGCCGAACCATTCCAGCATCATCGCCGCGGAGAGGATTGTCGCAACCGGGTTCGCAACGCCTCTGCCTGCGATGTCCGGAGCGGAACCATGCGCCGGTTGAAACACGGCATGCTTCTCACCGATATCGGCGGACGGCGCCAGACCCATGCCGCCCACCGTGCCGGCGGAAAGATCCGACAGAATGTCCCCGAACAGGTTCTCCGTGACCAGGACGTCGAACCGCTCCGGCGATTGCACCATGTACAGCGCCGCCGCGTCCACGTAGACGTGCCCGGCTTCCACATCGGGGTACTGCTGAGCGACCTCATAGAAGATCTCGCGGAAGAAGGCCATGGACGGCAGGACGTTCGCCTTGTCGATCAGCGTCAGTTTGCGCCGCCTTGTCCGCGCCAGCCGAAAGCAGAAATGGAACAGGCGCTCCGATCCGGCGCGCGTCACCAGCAGTTCGTCACGCACCGACGTCGCGGTCCTGTCTCTCGGACGGAGCCTGGTGGAGAACAGACCCTCGGTGGATTCCCGGACCAGCACGTAGTCGATACGAGGGGTCCGCAACGGAGAGTGCGAGGGGTGGAATACACGGACCGGACGAACGCCGGCGAAGAGCTCCAGTTGTTCGCGTAGATCGAGTTGAGGCGCCATCTCCCGACCGTCGGGCCAGCGAACGTCGGGCAATCCCATGGCGCCCAGCAGGATTGCATCCACACTACGGCACGCCTGCATTGTAGGTTCCGGCAGAGGATTGCCGGACCGAAGATACTCCCCGGCACCGCACGGATATTCCTCGAATCTGAAGTCGATACCCGGCAGAGCCCGCAGGACCTGTACGGCCGCGTCAAGCACCTCTCCGCCTATGCCATCTCCCGGCAGCAGCGCGATGTGTTTCTTAGTTGAATTAGTTGGAATCGGCATGGAATGGTACGACGGCTGCGGAACAGCCTGACAAAACGCTGGCGTAGGCCGCCTCTACGGTCGCGAAAGTGTTCCAGTAAGCCTTTACGCTGGATTCCATTGGCTCTCCGTTGCGCAGGCACTCGAGGAAATGCATCTGCACCGCCCGCACACTGTCGCCCTTATAACCAGGGAGGTTCGGAGGCGGCGCATACACTTCGCTGCCGTTTAGATTAATCTGACCGGCGGCACTGATCCGAAGAACGGCGCTCTCCCCCTCAATGACGGTGTCACCCATTGCCGGACCGGAAGGATCCGGGTTCCCGAATCGATGACCATCTATCACGCCGTCCACAGTCCCGCTGTGTACGAGTGTGAGCAGCGCACGATCCTCCCCGGCAATCAGCGGGTTGACTCGCCGGGCGCGCGCAAAGACGGAGACGACATCGCCAAAGAAGAAGCGGGACGTATCGACTGCGTGAACCAGCGTCTCGTGAATGAGAAGACGCGGCATGCTGCGAAAGTATGGCTGGTTAGGATATGCGTTCGAACCGTATCCGTCTCTCTGCCGCATGCGGAACTGATAGCACAGTGGCTCGCCTATGCTTCCCGCCGCGATCAGACGGTGTGCTTCCCGGAACCACGGCTGCCATCGCCAGTTCTCATGAACCATGACCCGGGCTTCGGATTGCTCACAGAGCCTCAGAATCGCGCGCGCGTCTTCGACGGAATTTGCCAGCGGCTTCTGGCATATCGTCGGCAGCCGGTGCTCCACCGCCCAACGCACGAGTTCCAGATGCGAATCGGGCCGGGTGGCGATATCCACGAAGTCCAGCTCGGTTGCGGCAAGCATCTGGTCGAGGTCCGTGAAGGCGTTCGGTGACACAGACCGCGCTCGCTCCACGTCCGGATCACACGCTGCGACAATTGTGGCGCCGGGAGTGCGGCTCCAGCCCTCCGCCTGGATTTGCCCAAAGAACCCGCATCCGATGAGCGCTCCGCGCAGGCGTCTGGTCTCTGAGTTGCTCATTTACGTCGAATCACCAGAACTGCGGGCGCCTTATCGAAACTCGCCGGATATTCGAAGGTCTTTATCCCGCTCGACGCCTCACCCGCGGGGAGGCGATCTCCGGTCCACGTGTTGATCCACTCCGCTGAAGCAGGAGCGCTCAGACTGGTGAGGTTCAGATGAAGCGCGTTCTCCCTGAGCCTCGTCTTCGATCCCTCCAGGTAGCATATCCAGGTAGCTGCGGGTTCGGCCAGACAGGTCCCCCCTGCTGCAAGAGAGGGAACCGGATCCATGCGCCAGTACGGAAGACTCTCCATCGTTTGTTTAAGAATCTGCCAGCGGGCGTGACCCGGCGGTTCAGGATCAGGCTTGACGATGTCCCACGCTGTGTTGTTGTAGTAATACGCCAGGTAGCCCCCGGCCATCTGGATGCGCCACGCGCGGCGCAGCATTTCCTTCCAGTCCACCTGATTCACATTGGTGTGTGTGGGGAGCGGCTCCACTCCAAGCTCATAACTAAATTCCACGTTCACCACAGGCCGTGTACGATGCGCACGGTCGAACGCAATCATCTGCTCCCAGTCGGAATGCTGCTGGTCTACACGGAAGTCGACGTTGGCGTTCAGGCTGTTGTTCCACTCGTAGGCGTCGTCATCGTGCGCTACCGTCAGATGGCGGTACGCGTCAACAGAACGAACGCTGTCCATCAGGTTCTTCTGCAGAGTCTCGTTCTTTTCGTTGTATGCTTCTTTTGCAAAATCCCAAACGATATTGGGGTAGGCCTGATACCGAGCCGTCACGTAGCGAAAATATCGAGCCTCATCGGAGCTGCCTTTGGCAGGCCAGTTCACGGCCTTGTTGTAGACCTTGATCATGATGTGGGCAACGATGCCCTTTTGCCACAGCGCCTCCATCATGCCATCGTAGATTGCGAAGAATTTGGGATTCAGCACCGAGTGGTCGGGTTTCTCATTGGTCCCGCCAAAGACATACAGCGGCGACGGGCCGAAGTCCCATTCATTGACTTTGCCTGGACACCAGCGTGTGTCGTGCGCGTAGACGTTGACAAGCACATAGTTGAAGCCTCTGGCATCAATCTGATCGATCAGCCGGTGCATCAGGCGGCGCTGCGGATCGAGCATGTCGGCTCCCCAGAGCCAGTCGGCCTCATACCCCATGAGAAAGAAGCGTGTTCCGTCCGCATAGCGGAAGTGATACGGATGCTGTCGGTCGATCTCAAGAAGCCCGTGTATGCGCGCATTTCGGTTTGGCGTTGCCCGAATGGTCTCTGTCCTGCCATGTAACGCCGCGACAGAGGATGCGGTGCGCAGTTTCCAGTCTCCGGGGACGGGCGCGGCGAACCGGATCTTCCACGTTCCGTCGCCGTCGTAAAAGCCAGGGATCCGCAGCGTCAGGTTATCTGGCCCGGTAAACTCGCCAGTTAAATCCGTGTCGAAGGGATTCCCGGCCGGCTGCGCACGGAACGTGAAGTCACGAGGCTTGTGCTGCTCCACATCGATTGCGAAACAGAGAGGAACCATTGCGAGAAGAAGAAGGATGCGCATGTCGTTATCTCACGTTTTCTCTAAGGACGTTGTCTTCCGGCCTGCGCATCTGCGTCCACGCCAGGGCGCTGAGCAGGTTCATGGCGCAAACCAGAAAGAAGTACGGACCCGCGGTGCCGAACGCGGAATGCAGCCACGGGAACGCATTGGCGCTGACGAACGATCCCAGATTGCCGGCGGTGTTCATGGCGCCCGAAACAGAGCCCGCGTTCTTGCCGCCGAGGTCGATGCAGAACGCCCAGGAAGGGCTGATTGTGATTTCCGCTCCAAAAGTCGCAAGCGCAAAGAACAGAGCCGCCGTCAGCGCGTCCGGAGCGAAAGGAATCGATGCGGCACCCACGGCCGAGATGGCGAACCCTGCCATTGCTGGCAACGCTCGTGACATCGCACGCAGCCGGGATTTGAAGAGCCGGTCCACCGTGTAACCGGAGATCCACTGCGCCGTCGCTCCCACCAGAAGCGGAAGCATCGTATAGTACGCGGCCTCGGATACGGAGAGCGAGAATCTTTGTTTCAGATAGGGGTTCATCCAGGACAAGCAGAGGAACGTAGTGAAGTTCGTGGCGAAGTACTGAAACAGAGCGAGCCGGTACGGCACTGTTCGAAGCGCTTCGGACAGCCGCATGGCGCGACGTCCGGTGGAGGGTAACGGAACCGTGCGTTCGCGAAAGAACACGTACCACAGAACCGCCCACAACAAGCCTGGGATCGCGAGCAGGTAAAACGTGTTCCGCCAGGAGCCGTGCTCCAGCAGCACAGCCATCAGAGGGAACGCGAGTGCGGCGCCGATTCGGGACGCGGCAAACACGACGCCGTTCGCCCGTCCGTGTTCCGATGAAGGCAGCCAGTTGTAGAATGCCTGGGCGGTTCCGGGATACGCTCCAGCCTCGGCCAAACCGAACAGAAATCTGACAATAAGCAGCGCTGCGAAGGTTTGTACCAGGCCAGTGAAACCGGTGAGTAAGCTCCACAGTGCAACGACTACGGTGAGCAGCAGTCGGGGTCCGAACCGGTCCGCGCCCCACCCGGCCGGAATCTGACCCAGCGCGTACCCCAGAGCGAAGGCGCTGAAGACGGCTCCCATCGCCTTATCATTGAGGCCCAGTTCCAGGCTGATCGGATCCTTGACCGAGGAGATGGCCGCACGGTCCAGGTATGTTATCCAGGAGAGCAGCGCCAGAGCGGCAACGACGAGGTATCGAGACATTATTATGTGGGCTGAGCCCGTTCCATCGCCGAAGCGAACCTACGTTGTGCCAGTGGCCTTGGCTGGCAAGAGTAGATATTATCACCGCGTCGGGACAGAGACGCAGCCCTGGACCGAATTGGGGCCTTGCCAGACCTGATCTTATGTGGTCGAGAGAAGCGAAGTGTTGCAGTGCCGCCAGCATATGCGAATGATGCCGACGCCCATCCTGGGGGGATCGTATTCGGAATGCTGGCTCCGCGCGGTTCCCTCGCCGCGGCGGCAAGGGTACCAGGCAGAGGGGACCGCCTGCGCAGCCTCGTCACTGGCCGGCTATGTGGGCAGCTGAGACGTACGCGCGTTGTTCTGGAAACCATGCGGACCCTTATTGTCACCATTCAGTTCTGCGTGTCTCACGACAATCGCAGCACGGCCTAAGATGGCGGCGGTTCGACTTCGATGGAGGGATGACCAACTCTGTCCTCCAGTACAACTACTCGCACGACAGTTTCGGCGCGGGTTATTTGATATGCCAGCAGTTCGGGGCACCGGAATTCGCCAACAATGTCGTGCGCCACAACATCGGTCAGGGCGACGGCCTTCTCGCGCACCACTCGGGAATCTACGTCTGGGTGGGAGGATCGCGGTTCAGGAGCAGCATCGTTCACAACACATGATCTTCAACACGAAAGGGCATGGTGTCGCCGTCGCTTTTGAAAGCAAGTTCAGCAATGAGTTGCCGAAGCTGGGGTTCTACAGCAACATATTCGTCAGTCGCATAGCGCAGGCTCCGCTGACACTTTCATGAGCGTAAGTGATCGGTATCAGTCAATCATTTCAATTGTGCATCCCGTGAACCCGATTCGCGCTCGAATCGGCGACATGATCTGGTCACTCGCCCAGGCTGCAATTGCCGATCCCTCTCGATCACCCGCCATCGTCAAAGCGAATCCGAAAATCGAAGGCGTGCCTTTGGTCAGCGATTCGCACGCGAGTGGCCTCGCCCCTGACCGCATCCGAGGCGTCTCTGAGGAGGACGACCAGTATCTGCTCACGGGCGAGAGTGATTGCCTGTACGTAGCCTGGCCGGCAACAGTATTGTCGACCGCGTTGCTGAGTACGCGAATGCGCTCGGTGGCCAGGTGAACGTCGTAACCAGGTCGGGTGGCGTGGAAGTCTGTTCGAGAACAACCAAATCAGCGCACTAACTTAACTAAACACGCGACTTCAAAGAGTCGCCCAGAAACCTCGCCTCACGTTTAACCAGTTCGGCGGTTCGCTCGGCGGACCCATCCGGAAGAACCGCATCTTCGTATTCGGCGATTATGAAGGGTACCGACAGTCTCAATCGAGTTTCGTGCAGGGCAATGTACCCACGGCTGATATCCGCGCACAGTTGATTCGAGCCGTACCAGACTATGAACTGCCACTCCAGGCATTGCCACTTCCGAATCAGCCAGGGGCGATGTGGTGCTGAGTGCGAACAGCCGTCTCTCACTCTCGTACAGTCAGGGCAGTCCATATCGAACCATCCACAACTCCGCCATCGACAACTCGCCGATTTATTCAAACAGTATCCCACCGCGGAAATGTCAGCTATATCGTGAGTGGCCGCGGCTGGACTTCAGAGAGCCGTTACGGGTACAACCGAACCATCCAGGATCGTATCGGCCAGTTCTTCAACCGGACCGATCCGAAACAGCCAAACGAGGGCATCATAGTATGGTCGGCGATTGCCTCGCCTTTCCACAACGCTGGGATGGAGCGGTCCGGGTGGAGAAATCAATCACTCGGCGGACCGCTGATGCAGGTGGAAGAGAAGTACGCTCGCTACATCGGAAAACATGCCTGAAGTTCGGCGGTAACTTCGTCCGGTCTGTCGGCGGTCGAAACAACCCTGGGAATTATCCACGTAGTACGGCTGCCTCAGATTCGGGTTCGGGCGAAGACCCGTCTGACGATCCACCTGATTGGCAAATCGGAACAGGATGAACTTCACGCCACGACTTCCCACCACTGCGGTCTGAAACATCATGGAGGGCGTAATTTCCCGCTGTACATCCAGCGTGTATTGCTTTGTGTAGGGGCTCTGCAGGGCGGGGTTATAGAGTTCCGGTGACGTTCGTGATCGGCGTATTCCGAATCAATTGCTGGACGAAATTCATGAAATCGTCGTTATACATGGGGTACTTGATTCCGAAGCCGCCGATGTCGGCCGAGGTGAAGTTGACGCGGCAGCAGGTAAGCCGGGTTGGTAAGCCGGGTTGTAGAGTCCCGCCTGCGGCGTGCCGCCCTCACCGCGTGCAAAGAAATTCGAGTAAAAATCGTACCTTAGACCGAGATTTAGTGTAAGTTTCGGCGTGATTCTCCAGTCGTCCTGAACAAAGAAGCCGAAGTTCCAGGCGGTACCGGAATACAGTCCGGAGCCGAGCGTGGCAACAACCTCGCTGGGCCGGTTGATCAACATGTCCGCGAGACTGGCATAAAAGAAGCTTGGGATCTCCGGGGCAGCGTGCCGAATATATTGGCGGTCCCGCCACTCTGTCGAATTATCGGGAAACCCTCCAGTATGTAAATCCGGCAGCGTTTCAGCGCATACCCGTTTCCAGTGCCTCGGGTGCTCCGATCCGACGAGGTAATGCCGGGCCAGGTATGGTCCGGGCTCCGGGCCTCTGGAATGTGGATTTCAGCCTGGCGAAAAACTTCGCCATACGCGAGAACATGCGGCTGCAGATCCGGACAGACCTGTTCAACGCACTGAATCACACAAATCTGTCCGGTCTCCGAACCAGCATTAACGATGCCTTTTTCGGACAACTGCTAAGCACTGCCGGCGCCCGAATCGTGCAGTTGAACGCGAGGCTGACGTTCTGACGTTCACCGACCTATAGTGCAATCACGACCATCTCATGGTCGAGGATCGAAGGCACCTCAAACTCGAGCGTCCGTCCCCGCCGGCTGGTCCTGACCGTGGTTCCGGAGACCAGCAACTGCGTGGCGTTCGCCCCCGCGGCACCAGTCGGAAGATTGACTGCCACCTTGATCGGTCCGACGGCAATCAGCTCATCGATCGGCGCGCGCCACGTGGCCGCGCTGGTCAAATTCACCAGGTGAAGCACCAGCCGTCCCGGTTGTTGATACAGGTGGCAATCAATCATGCCGGGCCCCTGCACGTGAAGCGGAATCGTCTCGCCCGCCGTCCAGCGAACCACGTTCGCCAGCAGATCGCCATGGTCGGGCAAATGCTCGCGAGCATAGCGCCGATCCACGTCAGCCGGCAGGAAAGCAAACCTTGACTTTCCGCGTTCAGACAACACCAGACCCGGAATGGAAGTCTTCGGTTCGCGCATCCACGAAGTCTCCGGCGGGTACGTCGGGAAGGGCGGTACAAAGGTCAGCGGCACAACCGCCCCGCTTGCAACCTCGTGTCGCGCCAGAGTGCCTCCATAGGGAAGCAGGTCCGTTTCGTCGAAGCCCTTCAGAACGGCATGGCGCTGGCCCGACACGCGAGGCTCATCGCCGGCCTTCGGACCATCGACGCCCGCCCGCATTTCGGGTATCAGCCGCAGATACGTATGACCGTCCGGAGCGAATCGATCAGCGGCACCCTCGCGCCTGCCCGCGCCACCGCCGCGCGAGGTCGCCCTCAGCTTCGGCACAGGATCCAGACGCCGAACCCCAAACAGATCACCGAGCGCGTAGTTGGCACGCGCATCTCCCCACTCGTTGTACAACCCACTTACTCCCGTAGCCAAAAGCGACCCACCGCCCGCGACAAACTTACGGATCGATTCAACCTGCGCATCGGACAACGCGCCGACATTCGGCAGGATCAGCACCGAAATTCCACGCGTCGTACCCAGATCGTCCGCATGCACCGGCAGATAAGGAATCCGAGCGCGCACCAGA
Source organism: Bryobacteraceae bacterium (assembly GCA_034408745.1). Taxonomy (GTDB): domain Bacteria; phylum Acidobacteriota; class Terriglobia; order Bryobacterales; family Bryobacteraceae; genus JAWXCM01. The sequence continues at coordinate 40,474 of JAWXCM010000152.1, read as the reverse complement.
GCATGCATAAACCCGGTATAGGGAGCATCCACCAAATCGCCAGCCTCGTCGCGCCCGAAGAAATCCGTGTTCCGCTGCGACCACAAGATCCCCACGCTCGCCACCGGCGTCCGATTCACAAGGTACTGCTCATTCTGCTTCGTCCACCGCATCACCGGCTCGGGAGTCCGATACATGCGGCGGTCTTCATGGTACGCAGCCACATAGTGCCACCACGGTTGAATCCCACCTGCCATTCCCGAGATCATCCACATCCGCGCTTCCGGAGCGGGCTTGCTCGCCACGCGATAGTATCCCGGACCAGACTGATACATGGCCATGCTCTCCGGAGCCAGCTTGTCCCACCCCAGCACTCCGTGTACACGCTTACCCGTATCGCCATTCTGCTGGAAGCCAGTGTCATCGTCGCGCCGCTGGTGGTCCAGCATCAGAATCCCCGCTCGCTTCGACACCTCACGAAGATCGCGGAACGAACGCGCCAGCGAGGTCACCGATCCACTCATCATCCCCGACCAGATGCAGTCCGGACCGCCCGCCGCCACGGTAGTCCGGTTGTTGAGTTCCCACACTTCCGTCCGGCGTTCGTAACTCCACAGAATCCATTTACGATACGCAGGATCGTCCCAGTTCGCCTCCGGCGGCAGGGCCATCGACGCCTTCTCCCGGAAACGGCGCGCGCAGTGATCGCAGTAGCAGATGCTCTCACGCCCCATGCCCGCCCAACTGTTGTCAGTGAAACCGTCCGGCTTTGAGCGCTCCGCGATTTCCCGCAGAACACCAGGCAGATACTCCTCGTAATACGGGCTGTTGATGCAGGTGATGTACTTGTCGGCGGCCCGGTATGGCTCGCCCTTGCTGTTGCGTGCGAACCAGTCCGGATGCGCCTTGAAGAAGTCCTCCGAAACACGGTTTGAGTCCATGCGCGCCATCACGAACAATCCGTCATCATGAGCCGCCTTCGTCAGCTCACCAAACAAGTCCCGGTTGTTCAGAAACTCAGCACGATGATGCAGAGGGAACTTGCTCGGATAATACGCAACAATTCCGCCGGCATTAATGATCACCGCCTGCACTTCTGTCTTCTTCCAGAATGCTCGCCACCAGCCGATGTCGTACCGCACCGGGTCCTTCTCCGTAATGTTCGTCTGCCCCCAGCGGTACGCTCGCCGGTACCAGGGCAGCGTCGTCGATCCTCTCTGCTGCGCAGGTGCATCCACTGCGAGCGCAACGGCTCCCGTGATGCCTGTACGGACAAACGCCCGCCGTGTATTGCCGATCGGTGTCGTCATTGGCTTCCTAAAAGATATACTTCATCGCAATCTGAATCGTTCGGTTGCCGCTCTTGCTCGTAACCAGCCCGAACTGGCCGCTGGTCGGGTTACTATTGGCGCCACCCCAGTTCGGATGGTTCAAAACATTGAAGAACTCGAAACGCATCTGCAGCCGTTGTCCTTCAAATGTCGGGAAGTTCTTGCGAAGACCCACATCGAAGTTCCAGAAACCGGGATTGTATATTCCGTTGCGAGGCTGCACTCCCCACGTTCCGTTCGCCGGACGCGCAAAAGCCGCCTTGTTGAACCATACAGCCGAGTTCGTGAACTCTGTCTTCTGCACGTCCGTCGGATCGGACACCTGATTCCAGAATTGATTCCCGCTGCCGGGCCCCACCCCGGCGATATCCTGCGTAGAGAACGGATTTCCCGACTGGAACTGGTTAATGCCGCTGATGTCCCAGTTACCCAGTAAACGATGCCACAGCGTGCTGCTGCCTTTCAGAAATGGCAGTTCGTAAATGTAATTAATAATCAGCACTTGCGGCCTGTTGAGATCCGACGTGCCCTTATATGCCCTATCGTTGTACGCATCGGGAAGCGTGTCCGTCAAATCCGACGAATTATCAGTGGCATTGGAATACGTGTACGCCACACCGAACTGCAGACCCTTCGCAAAGCGCCGCTCCACACTGATCTGAAAGTGTAAAGACTGTCACAGTAGGCAATACCAACGGCGAATATATGTTGTCATGCAGCCTCAAATCTACATCGGGTTGTATAAGTCCAACCCCCGGCAAAAACTATCTGCTGTTCAATAAAAACACCAGTTGGAAAATGCCCGGTGCGAAAGATTTCATCACCTTGGCGTTTGTGCAGGATTGGACCGTCAGTTATAACCAAGGCGAGAATATCGGCCTTGTCCCTCAAGAAGCGGATGGTGCCGGGCCGGAAGGAATGGGCATGTACACACTGGATTCATGGACCGCGAGCCGTTGAAGCGTCCACAGTTTTGTTTCCGGTGTTCCGATGTTGCAGATGTCAGTTTCAAATGCGTTTCCCTGCGCCAAGTCACGCAACAAGCTTTAGCGTTCTCCCGATGCTGAGCACTGATGCCTCCTCATCCCCCCGAAATATTGGCATAATCACAGAGCGATTTTGTGCCCGTTGAAATTTCTTGGAACTGATGGCTTTCATCTCTGGTTCTTCTAAAAGCGCAATCACTCTAAAGTTTGGACTGCCTATGCGCAGCGCTTCCAGCTGTAACAAGAGGGCTTCATTCAGTTTGTCGTTTGAGCTTACGAAGTAGAGCGCTCCTGTAAAGGCCGTCGCATCTGTCGGCGAGATTACGAGATCAGCCGGAAACTCCGCAAACTCTCGCTTAACGGGGGTGTTTTCGCGGAAGGTGGCGACGTCGCAGTATCGTTCTTCTATAGCTGCGGTGGCGTCAGCCCGAAAAGTCGATCTCACCACATCGCGTGTGAACAACTCCAAATCTCTAACCCGCAGTAGGGAGGACATGAAATCAATAGCCCGGTGGGAGAGTTCGTCTTCCGGGAACGCTGAAGAACGAATTTCCAAAGTGTCACGATCCCAATAGCTGTTAGCCTGTTTTAAAATCGCATCCAACAATTGACCGCGTGGGCCTTGGTCAATTGGTATATCCTTCGCAATCAGATGTGACAGATACGACCCGTCATCTTCAATGCGAAATTCTCCAGCATCCAAAACAGTCACGTAAAAGCTAATTGGATCGCCAGAATGATCTGAGAACGCAGAACTCACAGCAAGGCCGCTTGGCACCGGTCGAACATTGATCGAGGCGCAAAACGTTTTGCAGAGCTGATGTTTCAAAGTTTCAGGTTGCATCGTTAAACAAAGGTCCAAAGTTGTCTGTCACCCGAAAAAAACGTCGTGCTGCTTCCCAGAAACTATTCTCGGTCCATGCGTTGGTTCGCCGGTGAGGTTTATCCGCAGGGGGACACCGAACAAGGTTGTCTAGCCCACTTGCTCCGACCTCAATGCCACCACGGTAGCAATGAGCATGACCGTGCACACCGGGGTGGCTTCCATGCGATTCAAACCGGCCCACCACGGATGCACCCTCGGGCGTGTCAACCATAAGGTAGGCTTGCCAATTGTCCCGCCGCGCGTTGCACAGGGCCGTCAGAATGAAGCTCCCATCGTCTGAACAGCAGACGCTGCTTCGCCATGTCCACCCCGCTTTGATAGGCCGCGACTTCGTGTAAATCGGAGAGAAACGCGGTGCCATATCGTTGCGACACCAGCCGGTATCGGTCTTCTGACGCTTTTTCTGTGTGATTAGATGACGAACGCGCATCGATCAAGCTCCTCTTCAGACGTGTAGCGGTTTTTGCAGTGCGTCTCCACACGTCATTAAGCCATTGAAACACAACCACATGGATGTGTTGCCAAGTAAACGGCCTGATCGCTTAACGAGTGGTAAACGCCAAAGCGCTTCCATCGCCGTGCGGGCCCCCTCCTCTGCCCCGACCACTCTCGACAAAATGTATCGTGTCGTCGAGGCCCGGGCCGGGGAACGCCCCCCGTGTTTCTTGCGGCGCGAAGCTTGTTCCCGCGCATGTTGCCTTTCGACAAAGTTCACTGCTTCTGTGCGGCCCCACTGAGATCATAACAATAGCGATGTAAACTGTCTCACAACGGGTAGAACTTGCAACACGCCGGGAAGGCCCGTAAACAAAGGGCTTGAATGTTACAAGTTTGCAGTGTCAGATTAGGGGCATGAAATACGGTTACGCCCGCATCTCGACTATCGACCAGAACGCCGACATGCAGATGAAGGCGTTGCAGCGGGCCGGGTGCAAAAAGATTTTCAAAGACGAGCTGTCAGGCGCGACGACGAAGCGCCCTGCCCTGCTCCGCTGTCTGAAAATGTTGCAAGATGGCGACACGCTCATAGTGGAAGCTCGACCGGCTGGCCCGCAGCTTGCGCGACCTCATCACCATGGTGGAGGACTTCGACAAGCGCGGCGTTCAGTTCCGGTCGCTCACGGAGGAAATCAGCACGACGACACCGGGAGGAACACTGGTTCTTCATATCTTCGCCGCCCTTGCTCAATTCGAGCGAGGTTTGATTATCGAGCGCACCCGCGAAGGCATGAAGGCCGCACGGGCGCGAGGCGTCAGGAGCGGACCCGAAGCCGAAGCTATCCCGGCAGCATATCGACCACGCCCGGAAGTTGATCGAGGAAGGCAAACGCCGCGAGGACGTGGCCGACGTGTTCAAAGTCAGCCGCGCCACGCTTTACCGCGCCGCGCCCTTGCCGTTTGACAATAACATCGAAGACCCACGTACCTTGGAGGCTCTCTTGTCACACCGGAATACCCGTTCGTGTCTGGCCTTGCTTGCTCTGTCTGCTGCGCTCCTGACCAGCCTCGCCAGGGCTCAGGAGACGCGCGCCAGCGTAAGCGGAACCGTCACCGATCCCTCTGGAGCCGTCATCGCCGGAGCACAGCTCCGCATCACGAATAACGACACCGGTGTCAGCTTCCCCGCTGCCGCCAGCGAAAGCGGCCAGTTTCGCTTCCTGCTCCTGAACCCCGGAACATATCAACTCGCCGCCGAGGCGCCAGGCTTCAAGAGCTTCCTCCGCGACAATATCGAACTCCACGTCAGTCAGTCCGCCGTAATCGACGTCCCCTTGCAGATTGGTCAGAGTGCCGAAGTTGTCAACGTTACCAGTGAAGCGCCTCTGCTCGACGCGGAAAAGGCGGATCGCGGCCTCGTCATCGACAACAAAACTGTGGCCGACCTTCCTCTCAACATCCGCAACCCTATCATGCTCGCCTCGCTCGCTCCCGGCGTGGTCCACACTTCCGGCACCCAGCATCTGAACCCCTTCAGCAACAGCGGCATCTCCTCGTGGTCTATCAACGGCGGACGAGGCAGCAACAATGAATTCCTGATGGACGGCGCTCCCAACAACGCCATTTATAACGGCGCTAACAACATCGCCTACGTCCCGCCCGTCGATGCGGTCGAAGAGTTCAAAGTAATGACGAACACTTACGACGCCCAGTACGGCCGAACCGGCGGGGGTGTCGTCAACGTGTCCACGCGCAGCGGATCCAACCGATTCCACGGAAGCGCCTATGAGTTCCTGAAGCGAACCTCGCTGAACGCCAACACCTTCGCCAACAACGCCAAGAACGCCGACCGCCAGGGCAACGCGCTCGACCAGTACGGCTTCAGTTTCGGCGGACCCGTCTGGCTGCCGAAGCTCTACAAAGGCAGGGACAAGACGTTCTTCTTCCTCTCCTGGGAAGGCTATCGCGAGGACACTTACTACCCGACCGAGTCCATCTCGTCGGTCCCCAGCCTTGAGCAGCGCAACGGCGACTTCTCCAAAACGTTCGACAACTCCGGAGGTCTTATCCAGATCTTCGACCCGCTCACCGGGCGCATGGAAAACGGACGCTGGGTGCGAAGCGCGTTCCCCGGCAACGTCATCCCGGCCAACCGCATCAATCCCACCGCGGCAACCATCACAAAGCTCTACCCCGAGCCCAACACCACCACACCCGGCTCCGTGCCCTGGCAAAACAACTTCATCCTGAATCCCAACATTGGCAACTTCAAATTTAAGAACCTCGTCACCCGCGTTGACCATCAGTTCGGCCCCAGACAGCGCATCTACGGCCGTTACTCCTGGAACGACTTTGTCCAGCTCCGCAACACCAACGGCATGCCGGGCGTAGTCGGCGACTACCGCAACGGCGGCAAGTTCAACAACGGCTTTGTCCTCGATTCCATCACCACGCTGACTCCCTCCACTCTCCTCAACGTGCGAGCCTCCATCACGCGCTGGGTGGAAGACCTTGGCCCGTACGGAAATGAAGGCTTCGACATGACAAAGTTCGGCTGGCCCCAGGCGCTCGTTTCAAAGCTCCCCCGTCCCGATCTCTTCCCTCGGCTCGACATCAGCCAGGTCCGCTCACTCGGACCCAGCAGTGGTAACGTGACCTTTGAACCCACCACCACAGCGTCCTTCGGGCCCAACATGGTCCTGATCCGTGGCAAACACACCCTCAAACTCGGACTCGACTACCGCATCACGCGCTACACGCAACTTCGCCCCGGAGCCGCTGGCGGAACCTTCGCCTTCGACCGCCAGTTCACTCGCCGCGACTACCTGGTACAGGACGCCGCCAGCGGCGTAGGCATGGCTTCATTTCTCCTCGGCTACGCCGCTTCCGGCAGTGTGGCGAACGTCCCCAACCCTTACTGGCAGTGGATCTACTACGCCCCGTGGTTCCAGGACGACTTCAAGATCAGCCGTCGCATCACCATCAACTTCGGCCTGCGTTGGGACATCAATTTGCCGCCGACGGAGCGCTTCAACCAGATCAACCGTGGCTTCTTCCCCGACCAGGTCAACCCCGTCTCCTCGCAGATCGATCAGAGCAGATTCCCTGGATTCCAGGCGAAGGGCGGTATCGGGTTCGCCGGAGTCAACGGACTCCCACGCTCGCCTTATGACACCGACTGGAACAACTGGCAGCCCCGCATCGGAGCGGCCTGGCAGGTAAATGACCACACCGTGCTGCGCGGCGGCTACGGCCTCTTCTTCCTGAACCCGACCGCACGCGGCAATCAGGCAGGCTTCAGCCAGGCCACGCCATACATCGCCTCGCTCGACGCCGGGCAGACACCAGCCGGCACAATCTCCAATCCGCTTCCCGGAGGACTCCTGCTTCCCGCCGGTTCTGCTGCCGGACTTTCCACCTTCCTTGGGCAGGGCGTAAGCTTCACCGATCCCAGGTCCCGAACCTCCTACGTTCACCAGTTCTCCTTCGGCATTCAGCGCCAACTCCCCGGAAGGATGCTGCTCGACGTCTCCTACGTCGGTTCCCGGACCAAAGCCGCCACCGTCAGCAAAGGTATCAACGAGATCTCCGTCGAATCACTGGCCCTCGGCGACATTTCGACGGGTGGCAACCCCAACTACCTCAATCAGCAGGTGCCGAATCCCTTTGCCGGACTCATCCCTGGCACCGGACTGAACAACACCACCGTCGCCCGCACTCAACTGCTGCGGCCATTCCCGCAGTTCACCGGCATCACCATGCAGGAGCGCAACGACGGTCAAATCTGGTACAACGCCCTCCAGGTCATCCTCAACAAGCGCTACTCCCACGGTCTCAACTTCATCACCACCTATACCTGGTCGAAAAACATCGAAGCCCTCGATTACCTCAACGCGCAGGACCCCGCGCCGACACGCACATTAACCGACTTCGACCGCACCCACCGCCTCGTGGTCGCCCCCAGCTATGAACTGCCCTTCGGTGCCAACCGCCGCTTCCTGTCCAACAGCCACTGGCTGGTCAAAGGAGTGGTCGGCGGCTGGCAAACCGTCGTCAGCACAGTCCTGCAGTCGGGTGACCCTATGTCGATCCCCGGCAACGTATACCTGCTCGGCGATCCGCGCCTCGAGAACCCCGCCTGGGACCGCCTCTTCAAGACCGGGGTCATCGACGTGAATGGCGCCGTCCGCAACGTGCTCCCTGGCGAGGAGCCGGTCTGGGCCGTCAGGCCCAACTTCACGCTCCGGACTACACCGATCCGCTTTGGCAACCTCCGCAACCAGTGGGCCACCACGGTAGATGCCTCGCTCATCAAGAACACCCGAATCCGGGAAGGCTGGAATATGCAGTTCCGCATCGACGCCTTCAACGCGCTGAACACCGCCGTGTTTTCCAGCGACCCCAACCTCGACCCAACATCCACCAACTTCGGAAGAATTCTGCGCGATACCGGCCAGTCGAATTTCCCCCGGAATATTCAACTCGGCCTGCGCTTTGTCTTCTGAAACATGTCACAAACAGAGCAGTTCAGGAGTTGATTTATGAATCGCAGAGAATTCGCAACGGGAGCGGCTGCCAGTCTCGCCGCCGCCGCTCCCATGGCCGCCGCCGCATCGCAGGCCTTCTCGTGGAACTCCCCGAAAAAGATGATCGGAATGCAGGCCGGAGCGGTCTCATTCCTCGACGAAGGAGTCGACGCCGTCCTTGACAACCTGCAGAAGCTCGGGTCCGTCAACACCCTCTTCCTCGCGACATTCACCTACGGACGCGGTATCGCCGGCCGTCAGGTTCCAGGGCAGCCCTTGCCCGATCACGGCAAACAGGAGTACGACACCAACTTCCGCGGAGGAAATTACACAAAAATTCACCCGCAATTTTACGGAAAGACCGCGCTGAAAGATTTCCGCGCGACGGACCATGGCGATTACGACCTCCTCGAAGCCGTCCTGCCGGCCGCAAAAAAGCGAGGCATGAAAACCATCTGCTGGTACGAAGACGTCTGGAGGGGCGACGTTCCGAACGTCCAGAAGCTGCAGGAGAAAGACGTCCACGGCCGGCCCGCGGGAACCCTTTGCTTCAATAACCCCGACTACGCGGGGTTCCTCACCGGTCTTACCCAGGACTATGTGAAGTCATACGAGGTCGACGGTGTAATGTGGGGCTCGGAGCGCCAGGGCGCCTTCTCAAACGCGCTCGGCGCCAGCCACGGCGGAGGTCGCGGCGATCCCGGCAAAGTCACCTGCTTCTGCGAGTTCTGTCAGAAAAAAGCAAAGGATCGAGGCATCAACGTCGACCGCGCGAAGCAGGGCTTCCTTGAACTGGAAAAATTCGTCAACGCCAGTCGTGCCGGCACTCGACCCGTTGACGGCTTCTACGTAGCCACGTGGCGGCTGATGCTTCGATATCCGGAACTGCTCGCCTGGGAGATGCTCTGGACCGACAGCCTCCGCGATACCTACAAAGCCATCTACAACGCCGCGAAGCAAGCCCGGCCATCGGCAGGAGTCGGCTGGCACATCTGGCACAACAACTCCTTCAATCCGATCTATCGCGCCGAGCAGGACCTGCAGGCCATCGCGCCCGTGTCCGACTTCCTCAAAATAGTGATCTATCACAACTGTGGTGGCGAGCGCCTTGCCAGCTACGTCAACAGCGTCGGCAAAACAATCTACGGCGACGTCCCCCCGCAGGAGCTCCTCGACTTCCACTACCGCGTCCTCGACTACAAACAGGAAAAGCCGCTCAGCGAAATTCCGCGCACCGGACTCAGTGCCGAGTATGTGCTCAATGAGACCAAACGCGCCAAAGCAGGACTTGCGGGCACAAAGACACTTCTCTGGCCCGGCATCGACATCGATATCCCAACCGCCGACCAGAACTCGAAGAGTTCCCCGCAAGGCACCAAACAAGCCGTGCTCGCCGCCTTCAAAGGAGGAGCCGACGGCGTCCTCCTGTCGCGCAAGTACTCGGAGATGACGCTCGCCAACCTCAGGGGAGCCGGCGACGCTGTCCGCGAGTTGAAGCTCGCCTGAGCTCAGTCGATGTATTGATACGCGGCGGTTGTCAGAAATTCCTGGAAATCGCCGCGCGTCATCATGTCCGCGAATATTCCCGCAGCCACAGCCTTGTTCGCGGATCCCGGCTTCGACGTCAACTCCGCGTCGATGGCCTCATTCACCAAATCCGAAGTCACCCTGGTCCCGTCCTTGAGCGTCACTCCGTGCCGCACCCACTGCCACACCTGCGACCTTGAAATCTCAGCCGTGGCAGCGTCCTCCATCAGGTTGTAGATCGGAACGCACCCATTGCCATTCAGCCAGGCCTCCAGATACTGAATTCCAATGTCGACGTTGGCCCGCAGTCCCTGAATCGTGATGTCACCTGTGTGGGGCCGCAGCAAGTCTTCAGCGGTCACATGGACATCCTCCCGCTTCACCGAAATCTGATTCGGCTCAGGCATGTGTTCGTCGAAGATCTGCTTCGCCACGCCGACCAGTCCCGGATGCGCAACCCACGTCCCGTCGTGCCCCGCCATCACCTCACGCAGCTTGTCCTGCCGGACTTTCTCGAGCGCCTTCTCGTTCGCCTCCGGGTCATTCTTGATGGGAATCTGCGCCGCCATGCCGCCCATGGCGTGGATCTCGCGTTTGTGGCACGTATGGATCAGCAGGTCGACATACGCCTTCAGAAATGCCTTGTCCATCGTCACCTGCGCCCGGTCCGGCAACACGAACTCCGGCCTGCTCCCCAGCTTCTTGATATAGCTGAAAATGTAGTCCCATCGACCGCAGTTCAACCCTGCCGAATGGTCGCGCAGTTCGAATAAAATCTCGTCCATCTCGAACGAGGCCAGAATCGTCTCAATCAGCACCGTCGCGCGAACCGATCCCTGCGGCACTCCGGTGTAGTCCTGCGCGAACACAAACACGTCGTTCCACAGCCGAGCCTCCAGGTGGCTCTCCATCTTCGGCAGGTAGAACCACGGACCCCAGCCACGGCCCAGCAGAGCCTTCGCGTTGTGAAAGAAGTACAACCCGAAGTCGAACAACGACCCGGAAACAGGCACACCATCCACCAGCACATGCTTCTCATGCAGGTGCCACCCACGAGGCCGCACCAGCAGCACAGCCGTCTTCGAGTTAAGTTTGTACGCTTTGCCCTCCGGACTCGTAAATCTGATCGTTCCCGCCACCGCATCCCGCAAATTCACCTGGCCCGAAACATTGTTCTCCCACGTCGGCGAGTTGGAATCCTCCAGGTCCGCCATAAACGTCGTGGCGCCGGAGTTCATCGCATTGATGATCATCTTCCGTTCGACGGGGCCCGTGATCTCCACTCGGCGGTCCCGCAGCCCCGCAGGTATAGGGGCCACCGTCCACTTCGATTCCCGCACCTCCCGCGTCTCCGGCAGAAAATCAGGAAGCCTGCCCGCACGCAACCCCTCCCACCTCTCGGCCCGCTTCCCCAACAGCTCTTGCCGCCGAGCCTCGAACCGGCGGCTTAACTCAGCAACAAACGTGATTGCTTCAGGGCTCAGAATCTCGGACTGGACTTCGGAAACAGGTCGCGTAATCTCGACGCCTGCACAGGTTCGTAAGGAGGTCATGAGCCAAACCTTAAAACTGTAGAGGATGGCGTGTCAACAAAATCGGCCAATAACACTCACGTTCGCCCTGTTACGAACGGTTCGAACCCGTGTGATATAAACTCTTAACACTCCGGTGTCGCTCATCGAAACCGGCAAGTGGAGCTATTAACCATGCCATCGTCGGGCATCGATCTCGAACAGACGCCTGTCTCACCGTCAGAGGCAAGTGCGGCACTCGAGGCTGTTCTGCACAGTTCGCAGTTCGAACGCTCAGAGCGCCTCCAGCGCTTCCTCCGATTCATTTGCGAGACGACCCTTCACGGTGAATCCCAGCGAATTAATGAATATCTAATCGGCAGCGAAGTCTTCCAGCGTGGCTCCGACTACTCGCCCAGTGAAGATTCCATCGTGCGGCGCCAGGCTCACGCTCTGCGGCAAAAGCTTCAGGAGTACTACGCCCACGACGGCCAGTCGGACGAGGTCCGCATCGAGCTTCCGGTAGGCCGCTATGTCCCGGTCTTCCGACGAGTTCCCACCGTCTCCAGCGTCGCTCAACTTGCCGAGGCCGTCGCCGCCGCCAGTCAGCCCGCGGTTCCAGCACCCGCCGCGACGCCAACAGAGACGCCCGCGCCTCCACCCCCATCGCCGTACTTGTTCACTCAGCCCCGGCTTGCCATCCTCGCGATCGCATTACTGTGCTTTGGAGGCCTTATCGGCTACGTCCTGCGCCCAGCGCCGAGGTCGGGCGCCATTGCTGCAGTCACTGCCCAGCCCGCAACAGACGAACTGTGGAGCCCGTGGTTCGAAGCTGGTTCCGATGCCGTTATCTGTTTCAGCAACCCACAGACGGCCGTCATCAAGCACTTCGCAAAACCGCTGTCTCCAGACACGCAGCCCGTCCGATACCGGCTGCACCCTGAGGACGAGAAGCGCGTCATCGACGCATTCCACCTGCCCCAGGGAGAGTTCATCTATTACACACCCGTCATCAACCAAACTAAGGTAGGCGAAGCCATCGCCGGTGTCCACCTCGCAGGTCTCCTCACCCGGCGCAGTGTCCCGGTTCGAACCACCCAAAGCCGCTTCCTCAGCTGGGACGATCTCCGCAAAGACAACATGATCCTGATGGGCCACAGCGAAGCAAACCAGTGGCTCGAAACGCTGCTTAAGGAATATCCGCTCCGCCTCGTAACCACCACAGACGAGCACCCCCGCGGCATCGTCAACGCCAATCCCGCACCAGGCGAGCCCGCCGAATACAAAATCGCCTACTCACAGACCGAAACTGAGGCCGACAAGGAGTACGCGCTCATCTCCATGATCCCGGGCATCGATCGCCGCAAGCGGCTGCTTCTCATTAACGGGCTGAACTCTCAGGCTACGCAAATCGCAACCGAGTTCATCACCACCGAAAGCAGCCTCGCCCAACTCCTCGCAAGATTGAAACAGGCTGCTCCCGGTCACACCGGACCATGGCACTTCCAGGCTGTGCTTCGGACAGAGGTCTACGACAAGGTTCCGGTACGCGCCACGCTCGAATCCGTACGTGTTCTGCCTGACATAAAATCTCCGCGCTAGCCACACATCGAACCGTTCGCCCATCCACACGAACGGTTCGGCACTACTCAAACCGATCCGCTTTGCATAGAATGAAAGGCCTGTCGCACAGGGCAGTCGGGAGGGGTGCATGAAAAGAAGATCATTCGTTGGTGGAGCGCTGGCCGGGACGTCCGTCACCGGAGCCTATGCGAAGCCGCAAAAGGTCAGAGCCGGAGACATTCCGACAACTACGTTCGGAAAAACCGGAGTCAAGGTAACTCTCATCGCTCAGGGCGGAGCACGTATGGACCTCCACCCCGACGTCCAGTCCGCCGCTGCCTACGTGCGTAAAGTCTACGACCTCGGCGTCACTTACTTCGATTGCGCCCGCAGCTATTGGGACGGAAAAGCCGAGGAGGCCTACGGCATCGGCTTACAAGACGTCCGCAAGAACGTCTTCCTCACAACCAAGACCAGCAAACGGACACGCGCAGAGGCCGAGCAGGAGCTCGCCACATCCCTCAGGCTCCTCAAGACCGACCACCTCGACCTCTGGCAAATGCACGGCGTCCAGCGTAAAGAGGAGATCGACCGCATCCTCAGCCCCGGCGGCGCTATGGAAGCATTCGAGGCCGCCAAAAAGGCCGGCAAGTGCCGCTTCATCGGCTTTACCGGACACTTCGACCCCGAGGTGCACGCCGAGCTCCTCAAAGCCTACAAGAACTGGGACACCGTCCTCATGCCGGTCCACGCAGCAGACCACGCATACCTTAGCTTCGAAAAAACCGCTTTGCCGGTTGCCGTCGAGATGGGAATCGGCATCCAGGCAATCAAAGTATTCTGCAAAGCCTTCCTGCTCCGTTCCCTCAGCCCCACCGAGTGTCTCCGTTACACCCTCAGTCAACCCGTGCACGTGGCCATCTGCGGAGCCGGGACGCAGGGCCAGATGGAAGACAACATCCGCACCATCCAGTCGCTGAAAAAGATGAGTCCCGCTGAGATCGCGGACGTTCGCAAACGAGCCATCGTCGGGCAGGGTGTGTACACCGGCACCACGATGGAGTACTGGAAAAAGAAAGCTTAAATCCGTAAAGACCGCAAGGGGTGACGCCATGTCCGCTACGTTTCAGCGGCTGCAGGGGAAGTGTGCCCGCACAGCCGTGTTCGTCCTGATCGCCGCAGCCGCCTTCGCCCAGTCCAACGTGGGCGAAATCTCCGGCCAGATTACCGACAGCAGCGGAGCCTCCATAGCCGCCTGCTCCGTAACCGCAGTCAACCCTCTCACCGGCGCTCGACGCACCGTCACCACGCAGGAGAGCGGCGTCTACATCTTCGCCGGACTCCCCGAAGGCACATGGAACATCCGTGCCGAAAAGGACGGCTTCCGATCCAGCGAACAAACCGGAGTCCTCCTCGACGCGGCCTCACGCAGATCGGTCGACTTCCGCATGGACGTAGGAACCATGAGCGAATCCGTCCAGGTCTCCGCGGCAATTGAGCAGGTGCAGACCGCATCGGGAGACGTCACCCGCGTCATCGGAGGTCGCCAGCTCAGCCAGATCGCCCTCAATGGCCGAAACTACTCCCAGCTCCTGCGCCTCATCCCCGGAGCCGTCGCCACCACCCTCGACCCCTTCAACCTCGCCCTCTCCACCACCGGCCAGCGCATCAACGGCATCCGCACCGATTCCATTGTCTACAACCTCGACGGCGCGGAAAACATGGACAATGGCGGCAACTCCAACGCCGCCGTAAACCCCAGCGCCGACGCCATCGCAGAGGTTAAAATCCTAACCTCCGGCTACAGCGCCGAATTCGGTGGACGATCCGGAGCAATCGTCAACGTGGTCACCAAAAGCGGCACCCGCGACTTCCACGGAACATTGTTTGAGTTCGTTCGCAATGACCGCTTCGACGCCCGCACCTTCTTCGCCCGCCAGGTAGATCCGCTCCGCTTCAACGACTTCGGCTACACCGTCGGCGGACCCGCCTTCATCCCAAAGCACTTCAATCAGCAGAAGGACAAGCTCTTCTTCTTCATCAGCCAGGAATGGAAATTCAGCCACACAGGCGTCACGCGTCTGACCAACGTTCCGACTGTGGCCGAGCGTGCCGGTGACTTCCGCGCCTCCTCGCTCACCGCGCCCGTTGATCCGCTGACCAACACACCCTTCCCTGCCCGCATCGTGCCCGCATCGCGCTTCTCCGCCAACGGACCCAAACTCCTCCGCCCTATTCCTCTGCCCAACTTCGCCGGCACAGGCGGCAACTACTCGGCGACCGGAGTCAGCAAGACAGACCCGAAGGAACTGCTGATGCGCTTCGATTACCAGATCTCCCAGAACACACAGCTCAACTACCGCTGGGTCCATGACGACTGGGATATTATCGACGCCTTCCAGGGCGGCTCGCTCGGCATCGTCCCCGGTGGACGGCCCCGCCCGGCCTACATCACCTCACTCGGCTTCTCCCACATCTTCTCGCCGACCGTGATGAATCACTTCAACTTCAGCCTCTCCCACGACATCATTGTGGGTCTCCCACAGAACGAAATCCTGAGCCGTTCCAGCCTCGGCTTTACAGCGCCGGAATTGCTTACAGGCAACCGATTCGGCATCGTCCCCGACGTATCCATCGCAGGCTTCGCCGGGTACACCGGCGGCGACCGCATCAAGAAGAACAACAGCATCTTTATGTGGCGCGACGATTTCAGCGTCGTCAAAGGAAGCCACTCGCTCAAGGTCGGCGTGCACATTACACGCAGCCGCACCGATGAGAACATCCGTTTCAATGACCAGGGCGCCGTCACATTCGCCCCTACAGCCCGTAACACCACACGCAACGTGCTCGCCGACGTCCTGCTTGGCAACTTTCAGAACTACACCGAATCCGGAGCCGATGCCGACTTCTGGGGCCGCTTCAACCAGGTCGACGCCTACTTTCAGGACAACTGGAAACTCAGTCGCCGCCTCACGCTGGAGATGGGCGTTCGCTACAACTACATCCCGCCCTTTTACAACCAGCTCGGCAACACGTCCACTTTCCTGCCAGAGCGTTTCGACCCCGCCAAAGCCCCCGGCATCAGCCCTGCCGACGGCTCAAAGACGCCCGCCACCGGCGATCCTTACAACGGCATCGTCCTGTTCGGCTCCGCATTTCCTCAGAAAGCCATCGGCCGCGTTCCCGCCGCCTCTGACCCCAGCCTGAACCGCCTCTTCGCCGGCCTCTCCCGAGGCGCGTATGACCGCAACCTCCGCGACATCGGTCCTCGATTTGGCTTTGCCTACGACCCCTTCGGCAAAGGCAACACGTCCGTGCGCGGCGGCTTTGGCATGTTCTATGACCGCATCCCAACAAACGTTCTGATTAACCCCAGCGGCAACCCGCCCTTCAACGTCACCTCCAGCATCTTCGACGGCAACATCGACAACCCCGCCGGCGGCACCGCCCGAGCTTTCCCGTCGAACCTCACCATGCTGCCCCGGCAGCTGAAGTCGCCCAGCGTCATTTCTTACAACTTCGGCGTGCAACAGCAACTCCCCAGACAGGTCATTCTCGATGTCGGCTATGTAGGCAACCTCGGCCGCCACATCCCCCGCACCATCAACATTAACCAGCTGCCGGTAGCCACAAGGCTCAATGCTCCGAACAGCGGCATCAACATCAACGCCCTGCGCCGCTTCCCAGGCTACGCCAATATCAGTCAGCGGGATCACGGCGACAATTCCAGCTACAACGCCATGCAGGTCACCGCCAGCCGCCGTATGAACGCAGGCTTCTCCATGACCGCCAACTACACCTGGGCCCGTGCACTCGACACCTCGTCCGGCACCCCGCTGGATGCCTACAACGCACGCCCTGACTACGGACTCTCGTCCGTCCACCGAGCCCACCTGCTGAACGTCAACTACATCTACGACCTCCCGTTCTTCGCCAAAGCGGCAAACCCGATCCTGCGCCACGGGCTCGGTGGCTGGGAACTGGCCGGTGTGACTACTTACCAGAGCGGCGCGCCGAATACCTTCACCGCCCTCACCGATTCCGCCCGCATCGGCACCGCATCCACCCGAGCCGAAGTCATCGGCAACCCCGTGCTGCCAAAGTCGGAGCGAACCCTCGCCCGCTGGTTCAACACCGAGGCATTCCTCGCGCCGGAGCGCATGGTCGCCGGCCGCTTCGGCAACTCCGGCCGTAACGTCTTCATGGGGCCTGCGTTCAACCAATGGGACATCTCCGTCATCAAGAACTTCCAGCTCCACGAACGAGCCCGCCTGCAGTTCCGCGCCGAGTCGTTCAACGTCTTCAACCACCCGTCCTTCACCAGCATCGACACCACTGTGCGCTTCGACAGCGCCGGCCGCCCGGCCCAAACGTACGGAGCCGTTACCGGAGCCGGCCCGGCCCGCGTGCTTGAGTTCGGAATGAAGTTGTACTTTTAAGCAACATGCTATTTCGCATCGCGCTGCTTCTTTCATCTCTCTGCCTTACCGCGGCCGAGCCGCGGGCGTGGAAGCGGCACGTCATAGCCGATGGCTTCGTTTCGCAAACTGCCATTGCAGCCGATTTCACCGGCGACGGCCGAATCGACGTCGTCGCCAGTGACATCACGGCCAAAGACGAAAGAGTGATCCTCTTCGTAGCCCCGGACTGGAAGCCCGTCGTGCTCCACCGCGGCATTCGGACCATTCACTTCGCCATCATTGACGTGAACCGCGACGGCAAGCCCGACCTCGTAGCATGCCGTTACCATCCCGGCCAAATCTACTGGCTGGAGAATCCCGGCGACGCTCTCCACCAGCCGTGGAAGTACCACCTGATCGACGACGCCCCGACGCTTGGAGGAGCCGACGGAGTCCACGGCCTGTTCGCCGCCGACATCGATGGAGACAAGCGCCCCGAACTCGTCGCCAGCAGCGGTCAGCCCGAAGGCCCGCACCGCGATTCGCTCGTCTGGTACACCGTGCCCGTGCCCTCCGCCTCCGGCAAGCCCTGGCCCAGGCACTTCGTCGCCGATCGCGACGCCCCCGGTCTTAGCCACTACATCGGAGTCGGAGACGTCAACGGCGATGGCAAACCCGACGTCGCCAGCGCCGCCAAAGACTCACCCGGCGGAAACTGGTTCGCCTGGTGGGAGCAGCCCTCTGACCCCCACAAGCCATGGCGGAAACACCCAGTCGCAGCGGATCAAACAGGAGCCACCAACATCCTGATCGCCGACCTGAACGGCGATCGCAAACCGGATTTCATCGCCACCCGAGGCCACGGCGTGGGGGTCACCTGGTACGAAGCACCCAACTGGATTCCACATGACGTCGACCCAGACATCAAAGGTCCCCACGCGCTTGGAACGGCAGACCTCGACGGCGACGGGGACACCGACGTAGCGGTGGTGGCCAAGGATAGCCGCGTCGCCGCCTGGTATCGGAACGACGGCAAAGGCAGCTTCATCAAACACGTCATCCACACGGACCAGTCCGCGTACGACCTTCGGCTCGTAGACATGGATGGCGACGGCGACCCGGATCTACTCGTGGCCGGTTTCGAAAGCAAGAACGTGGTCTGGTACGAAAATCGATAGTCTATTTTTCACCTTTCGCAAGCGGAACGACGGAATATTGGCAATAATATACGTGACGGACCACGGCAACTCAGCCATACTTGAGTTATGGAAGCGCCAAGCACATTACAGGAAGCAGTTCTTTGCTTCGCAGAGTACGAAAACTGCTGCCGCTTCATGGTCGAGTTTCGCTGGCCTGATGGTGTTGTGCGCTGCCCTAACTGCGGATCGGACCACGTTACCTATCTCGCTAATGCCCGCGTGTGGAAGTGCTACGAGAAGCACCTGTCCCCGAAGTTCAGCCTCAAGACTGGCACTGTATTTGAAGACTCGCCGCTCGGGCTCGACAAGTGGCTTCCCGCTGTTTGGCTGATCGTGAATTGCCGCAACGGTGTTAGCTCCTGGGAACTCCACCGCGCCCTTGGCGTGACACAGAAGACGGCATGGTTCATGCTGCACCGAATCCGCCTTGCAATGCAGGATGACTTCAACGGAGGCAACCTTGCTGGCGAAGTCGAAGTAGATGAAACCTTCATCGGCGGCAAGGCGCGGAACATGCACAAACGCCGTAAGGCCAAAGTACAAAAGCATGGCCGCAACACTGGTGGAAAAACCATCGTACTCGGGATCTTGGAGCGTGCGTCTGAAGGCAAACCGAAGCGTATTCGGACCAGTGTTATCGCTGATCGTAAGAACCCTTCAATGCAGCCAGAGTTCAGGGCGCACGTAGAGCCCGCTTCGGCGCTCACGAGAAATAAACCACTTCTGCTCTCCAGAAGTGACCCGGACAACCTGATCTGACCGGAGCGTTGCGGGGCATTGCAGGCGCAGTGGTGACGATGAAACGGTCACCATGCCAGAAGCCCGGAAGAGACCCTGCTGTATTTGCCGCCGCTGGTTTCGCCCGGACAATCGCACGGGAGACCGTCAGCACGCCTGCGGCAACCCGGACTGTCAGACCGCGCGGCGGAAGAAGACCCAGGCCAACTGGCGCGGACGCAACCCGGAATACGCCCGCACCCGGCGGATCGACCAGCGCGCCGCCGAGCTGCCGCCACCGGAACCACAGCGTTTACCCGCCCCTTTGAACCAACTGCCCTGGGATTCTCGCGAAAGACCTGTTCGGCCCCAAAGCCACTGATTTTATTGGGCTTACGGCCGCACTTCTCCTCCGCGCCGCGAAAGACCAGTTCATATCGTATCTCGTTGATCTCACAGGGTTTCCAAGCCGACTTCCCCCTCCAGCCGCGAAAGACCAGTCCCCGCCGGCCCGCATACTGGTCCCCATCGACGACCATCGCGATGCAACTGGAATTTCACCAGCTCGACCGGCCCTGTGAGCATCTCCGCGTGCACCACCCCGACCGCCACCACCGCCTCATCGCCTCGCTCGCCGATGCCGGCCAACAGACGCCCATCGTCGTCGTAGCCGCACCGAACAGCGACCGCTACCTCGTCATCGACGGCTATAAGCGCCTCGCCGCGCTGCGCAAACTGGGCCGCGACACGGTGGATGTGGTGGTTTGGCCCATGAGCGAAGCCGAAGCCCTGATCCTCGACCGCTCGCTGCGCCTCGCCGAACAGGAAACCGCGCTCGAACAAGGCTGGCTGCTGGCGGAACTGGAACGGCGCTTCGACTACGATCTCGAAGCACTGGCGCTCCGCTTCGATAAAAGCGCCAGTTGGGTCTCACGGCGACTCGCGCTGGTCGAGGCGTCGTGCATGTAGATGCCATCGCCTTTGGTCAGGGATGATGTGTTCCTTACTGAGGTGGCGCAGATCGGTAAGGCGTCCGTCACTGGCGCAGAGGATGCAGCGGCAATCGGGCCAAGGAACGTTCAAGTTCCACCCCCAGCTTCAGTCTACCGGATGATCCGCATTGCGGCGAAGGCCGCCCCCCTTCTCAGAGCTATTTATTGGCTTAAGCTTACATGGTTTATTGTCGTTCCCTTGGTGCGTGTGCTCGCCGTCCAGTAGGACGATGAGGCCGCGAAGAATCCGGTGCCCTTGTCACCAAACTTGCCGTTATGAATTGTCTTCGGAAGCCCCTACTGCTAACACTACGAGCAGGAGAGGCAGCGCCGCGAGCCCGATGAAGTCCGTGCTGTAGAACTTCACCTTCGGCTCGAATTGTTCCCACTGGAACATTCCGCGCACCGTGCTCAGCAAGCTTAGCAGTACGGCGAGAGCCAGCACGAGTGCATCAAAGGCTGGTGCACTTGCTGATTGGAATGTGTCTTGTGCCCAGTGTTGCACGCCGCTCGGCAAAGCCGCAGTGAAAAGCCTTGAAGGTGAGCCGTCCTTTGCCAGAAAGGCCTGTGATCGCCAAGCTCTATCAATGGCCTGCGCAGGTGTCTCTTTGGGTGGTTCGGGTATCCTGACCGGAAGAACAGCGTTTTGAGTCGTGCGGGTCTTCGCCGCTGCCCGCTTCCCTTTCTTCGTCGACGGAATCTTCTTGGCCGACGATTGCACTTCGGTTTTGGCTGGTGTTACATCAGTTAACTTCTGGGTCGTGCTCAATTCCTTGCCGAGCGCAACCAACATGATGAGTGAGAGCGCGACGCCAAGGGACGAGGATCCCATGATAATTCCCTTTTTCGTGCCGCCGCAGCACCAGGCCGTCCGCAGTTGATCGATCAGCAGGTACCCAAGCGATCCTACAATGCCCACTGCAAGGCATACCCCGAAGATGACACTCGCAAGCGCTAACACTGCCATCAACAGCCAGCCCAATACTAGACCGAAAAAGTTCAGGACTGGAAGGAATATGGTGTTGTACAAGAACAGCCACGCCTTTTGAAGGAAGGGAAATAGAAGGTAGATGAGCCCAACTGCGGCGACCACCAAGATCAGGTTCTTGGGACCGAGCCATTTCCAGAGTGCGATGATTGCGATCACGAATACTATGAAGCCGATGTACGGCCCCAGGAAGAGGAGCGCTTGTAGCAGCCAAACGAGACACCCTTGGATTAACTGAAAGATCCACCCCACTGCGGAGAAGATGCCCGCAATTATGACCCACAGTATCCACAGCGTCCATGTTGTGACGGCTAAGAGGCACGCACCGAGACCGAATGTGGTCAAGCCAAGCGTTGGAATTTTGACATCCCGTCGAACAAGTCCTAGGATCAACAACAAGCCAATGAAGCACGAGAGCCCAACAAAACAGGAACGCATCGCAGAATAAAGGAGTTCCGTATCAATCGGGTTGATGGCGGACAGAATACTCTTCGGAAGCAACGAAATACTGATGAGACCACTTGCAAATGATGACTGCGGATTGAGCCGATGAGTAGCGGTATGGCGCAGCAATCCGTGAAAATTGAAAAGGAGCACAGTGATCCCCGCCCCAACTGCGAGGAAACCCCATGCGATCCGGGATACTAAGGTCTGCGGTTGAGTGCTGTCCATGGAAGAAGCAGTATATCTGAATCGATGTGCTGTTGTCTGCTTGGTCTTCGAATCATCTCCCTGGCGAAACAGGCCTGAGGTCGACGCCCGCAACCCCGAACTGTCGGCACTCACGGAGGCGCTCGCTATCGTGTGCCTCACCAGCGATGCCTGCGACACGTTCCGGGAACAATCCGAACCGGAGCAAGGCAAAGCACCTCACGATGATCCTCAAAGAAGCCACCTGGAAGGAAGGCCAGTTGCGTAAACACGCTACTCGAACCAGTTGAATTATTGCGGTGCCCGAACTTCAGAAGACCAACATGGCAGCCGTATCGTCGGTGACGCCGTCGGCCTTCGCGCCGTAAGGAGGCATTGTGACGTCCGCAATGGCGTGGGCGTTCTCCTTACCAGTAGAGCCGGATGGCGAGCTGGATGATCCGCCCCTGCCCGTTGTTATTGCGGTCCAGAAGCCCGAACGCCTGATTGTAGCCATTGGCGAGTTGGGCCTCCCGGCTGCCGACAGGAAAATCGGCAGCGGTCTTGCCTCTGAGGTACGGTATGGGACCCACCAGCGGAGTGCCCGTCCGGCTCTGCGGCAGCGAATTGAACATTTGCGGGCTGTTCACCGCATTGGTCATGAAGGTGACGCGGTTCAGCACGTTGAAGAACTCCACTCGAAGCTGGATGTAGCGCCTCTTTTCGCTGAACGGCCGCAGTTCACGGAATAATGACGCGTTGAGTGTCTGCCGGGTTGGGGTACGCGCGTAGTCCAGCGTGCGCGGGGCGTTGCCCAGGTTGCCGAAGGCGGGCCGGGCGAATGCCTCGGGGTTGATATATGGCTCGTCGTTGGCGACCGTCTTATTCCACCGGGGGTTGATCATCGGAACCCCGGCCACCACGTCGGGCCGGATTCGTTGAGACACATTGGTCCCGTTGGGAATCCCGTTGGCATCGCCCAGAAAGACCTGGAACGGGTAACCGCTGGTGATGCTGCCAATCCCGTTGATGGACCAGTTGCCGAGCAACGCCGTCATCACGCGCGAATCGGACGCGAGTGGACGGCCACGGCTAAAGGGCGACTCGAGGTTGACTGTGACGTTGAACCGGTGCCGCGAATCAAGTGTCGAGACTGAGCGGTTCATCGCCAGGTTCAGAGGGTTCTGAACACGATCAATGCCCCAACTGTACAGGTACGCGTTATCCAGACTGCCAGACGATCCGCTGTTGATCGACTTGCCCCAGGTGTAATTCGCGCGGAATCCGACCATCCCGGAGAAGCGTCTCTCGATGGATGCGGTGCCAGCGTGGTAGATGGAATTGCCATTGGTCAGCCCGGCGAGGTTGATGGCTCCGAGCGTCGGGTAAGGCCGCATCAGGTCCTGCACCTGCACGTTGCGGAGGTTGCCGGAGGCATCGACGCGGCCGAATGGATCGGGAACCGCCTGAGCGGGATCGCCGCCCTCGTTGAGCAGATTTTCGAACTGAATCAGGTCGGGATCATTGACGCTTAATTGCGGAGAATACAGATGCGTTCCTTTCTGACCGAGATAGCTCAGGGAGAGCACCATTGCGCCGGGAAGCTGTGTCTGAAGGGTAAGACTCCAGGTCTGAATATAGGGAGCGCTGTTGGCTTTGGAGAAGGCGATCAGATTCCCCGTGGGTACGCGCGGATCGCGGGGGTTGCAGCCTGCGCAGAGGATGCCACTCGAAGGGATCTCGAGCACGGGCGCGCGCTGATGGCCGGATTGCACATAATTCCAGGGTCCGGCGCCGGCGCCGAAATCAGGAATCGGATTCCGTCCGCGAGCGGTGGTGGCCACATGGGTAATCCCGTAGCCGCCCCGAACAACCATTCGCCGCCGCGCCCACTCAAACGACGGGGAGTAGGCGAACCCGATCCTGGGCTCAAAGTTGAGCTTGTGCACGGGTTCCAGGTACTTCGGCAAGACGTGCGAGCCTGCCATTCTTCGCATCCGCCTCTATTTGCCTGTCCCAAACCTCGCCGTCGTATTGCGCGAACCATTCACGCAAGGTCCTGAGTTCGCCTGGGTTGAGGGCGGTGATCTGTTGTTCTATATGCTGGACGCGGCTCATATCGGCTCCAGCCACTAGGTTACAACGAAGAAGGTTGGCGCACACCCCCACTCCGCGGGCTGCCGGGGTCCGTCGCTGCGACGTTGTCCTTTCATCGGAATCGTCGTCGATCCGACGGCCCCCGGAACTGCGGACCGGCCCGATTGCTCAGAACCGCAGTCGCAGCGATACGCTGATTTGCCGGGGCTCGTAGAAACTGGTGCTGAACGTTCCTCCGTTGGCATTTGAGTTCTGCCCCACCCTGGCATTGTTGGCCGCATTCGGAACCAGAATCGCGCCCACTCCGGCATTAACCGCGTTGGGATTGATGTTAGTCCGGTTCAGCACGTTGGTCGCCTCGGCCAGCAACTCCATCTTGAACCGCTCCGTCATGTGAAACTGCCGGTTTACCGTCAGGTTCGTGTTGTAGAAGCCCGGCGTCCGCAGGCCGGCCACATACATCGACGTATTACCCCACCAGTATTGATCCGCCTGGTAGGTCCCGTTTGGCAACTGCACCACCGGCGGAGCGAACCGGTCCGGGTTCCACTTCAGGAAGGTGAAGGCCCCCGGAGTCACCACCCGCCCATCCGGCAGCGCCACCGAAGTCTTGCCGTCGTACCAATGCTGCAACGCGGCCGGAACCTCGACGGGCTGGTCCGCAACCTCATTGCAGCGGCCATTCATGCCGCCGCAGTTCGGCCCCCAGGGTTGCCCGCCCTGCAGCGTCACCACGCCGGCAAACTGCCAGCCTCCCGCGACCGCCCGCAGGATGTTGTTGTTCAACTGCAACTGCCCGCCCTTTCCGAACGGCAGCTCACAGGAGACCACCGCCACGAACCGGTGAGTCACGTCGTAGCCCAGGTACCCCCGATTGTTGTCCAGGTTGCGGTAATCCACGCCGCCCGAGGAAGTCGTCCCCAGACCCGCCCCCTGGGACTCCGCGTAGCTGGAGCCGCCCGCACCGCCGATCCGCCCGGTGGCCTTCGACCAGGTGTAGTTAAACATGGCGGCAAACCCGTTCGAGTAACTGCGTTCCGCCTTCACTTGCAGGGAGTTGTAGTTCGTCAGACCTTTGTTGGTCAACACCGTCTGCCCCAGCAGCCCCAGGTACGGCTTCTGCAGATTCAGTGTGGAGATATTGGCCCCGTTGATGCCCCCGCTGGCCTTGCCAACCAACGCCGGTATTGGGTTCGCCACCTGAACGGAAGCCGGATCGGTCAGCCCGTTGGACGAAAGCCACCCCGTCCGCCATGTTTGCAGCGTCGAATCCGCAATGTCGAAAGTTCCGCCCAGCGGGTAGCCGCGCCATGGCAGATCCGAAGCGTGAGACCCAACATAGCCCGCGCCGGCAAGCCACCTGGCGCCCAGCCGTCGCTCCAGGAAAAAATTCCACTGGTTCACCACGCCGTTCCGGTAGTCCCTCGGCAGCAGGTCCACGGAGAGCGCGGCATTGTTGTTGCCGTACAGCGCGGCCGCCTGCGTCGCTCCGGGAGCCGGGATGACGATGGTGCTCCGCACGTCCGAAAAGCGTCCGACCGGAACCCCGTTCGGCAAAGTACCGTATGCGTTGACCTGCGCGCCGCCCGAATAGGGGCCGGTGCCATAGATCAGGCCGTTGGCATTGAAGCCCGTATTGCTGGGAACATACACCCGGCCGAACCCTCCCCTCAACACGGTGGAAGATCCCAGCCGGTAAGCCGCGGCCGCCCGCGGAGAGAAGTTGTTCCACTGGGTATCCCAGAGGTTGCGCGAGTAGCCTTCGGTCCCTGGAAACACAATTCGTCCCAGAGCTCCCTGCGGGCTGACAAAACTGCCGCCCTCAGTGAATGGGCTCTTTCGCGTCAGGTCCAGGCCGGACATGCGGTTGTACCGTTCCGTCGGCCCCGGCTGGATCTCATATCGCAGACCCAGGTTGATGGTCAGGCGGTCGGTGGCTCTCCAGTCGTTCTGTGTGAAGAACGCCATGTACTTCGCTGCCAGAGCCGGCCGCGTGCTGGTGCCAGCCGGAATCTCGTAGCCACCCACTCCCGCCAGCGCGCTCACAAAGCCGGAACCGCGCAGCGCGGGGTCGGTGATCAGCGACGAGTTCCCTCCGCTCAACCCGCCCAACTGACCGCTGTTATTCGACATGCTCAGATTGGGCGTGGCATAGCGCAGATCCTGCCAGTTGCCCAGGTACACCCGGTACTCGGCCCCGGCCTTTAGCGACCACCGGTTGAGCAACTTCGTCGCGCTCCCGGTCACGGTGTGATTGAGCTGCCGCTCCCTCTTCCTGGCCCAGCCGTCGGCGTTCAAACTGGCGAACGGCCCGCCCAGGTTGCCTACTGACGGCGCCGTACCGAACATCGCCGACAACCCCTGCACCTCCGCCGGCATACCGTAATCCGAATAGTTGAACCCCGTGCCCGCCGGATACGACGAATTGGTCACGATCCGAGTCACGCCGTACCGCACGTCGATCACCGTGGTGGGATTCAGAATCAGCGTGTCTCCCACTGCCGCGTATGGGTTGTCGTCATCCGTCACACCGGGGTACGTCATGTTGACGAACGCACTGTCCGGCCCCCACTTGTTCGGTTGCGCGATAGACCCGCTGGAGAAACCTCCACTCATGTAGACAGCGTTCTTCGGCCCGGGATGGATGTCCAGCCGGCTGGAGAGGCTGCGCCGCACCGTGGGCGCCGTGCCCTGGAACATGTAGTTGTTGTTGTTGAACGCATCCGTGGGCGGATTGTTCGCCGCTGGAAAAGACTGCAACAGCTTCAATCCGTACTTGTCGGGGTTCGGAACAATTGCCCCCGGGTATGGCGTCCGGACGAATACGGTTGGGCTGCCCTGATACGGTACCGCACTGAACGGGTCGAAAATCTGCACCGGCACCGGATTGCCGCTGTTGTCGGCCACCTTCGTCAGGCTCAGATCGCCCTTGCGCTCCAGGTCGGTAGGCACCCTGCCCTGATACACCACCGGATCGCTGTGGTTCAGCCGGGAGAAAGAGGCGAAGAAGAAGAGCTTGTCTTTCCCATTGAACAATTTCGGTATGATTACCGGCCCGCCCACCGTTCCGCCGCCTTCATTCAGACGATACTTCCTGCGGGCAATGCCACGCAGGTTATTGTTCAGGCCGTTGGCATTCAGCGCCTCGTTGCGCGCCCGATACCGCAGCGTGCCGTGAAACTCGTTGGTGCCGCTTTTGGTGATCATGGAAACCAGTCCCTGCCCGTTCCCCTGGTCGGCGGCAAAGCTGTTCGTCGTCACCCGGACTTCCTGCAGCGTGTCCCGGTCGGGCACCACCGTGGTCTCGTGCCAGGCGGCGCCCTGCACCGAGAGCCCGTCCAGTTGCACATCGTTGGTGCCCATTTCCCCGCCATTGATCCGGACCGACGACATGGCCTGCCGATCCCCATAGCCGACGCCCAGTTTGCCGCTCGAATACATTTGGGGTGACGGCACCACGCCCGCCTGCAGGGACGCATAGTAAATCGGGTTATTGTTGATGTTCGGAATCAGCGCGATCACCTGGGAGTTGACTGCCCCCTGTACCGTGGCATTCTCGGTTTGCAGGGTCACGGCGCTGGCTTTCACTTCGACCGAAGTCGTCACGCTGCCCGCCACCAGAACCGCATCCACCCGTACCGTCGTACCCGTGCCGATCGCGATCCCGGTGTTCCGGCAGGCCTGGAAGCCCGTCGCGGTGATAATCACACGGTAGCGGCCAACGGACATGTATGGCACTGTGTACTGGCCGGATTCATTGGTTCTGACGGTTGCCTCGACGTTGGTCTCTTCATTCATGACCACAACGTTCGCATTTGGCACCAGAGCTCCGCTCTGATCGGTGACCGAACCAGTAATGGCACTGGATTTGATTTGCGCCAAACCGTTGGCTGCCAGCGCCAACAGCAGCAGCGGCGCCGCAATCGCCTGGAAGATGGACGTGTTTCGAAACATGGAACCTCCTGCAGGGGTATCGTTGGACCAGACAAACAAGACCCGTGACTCTTTGTTTAGAGGATGTGCTTGCCGGCTCCCAGACGCAAGGCTCGAAACCGCTTCTTACCTGTTACGCGCCCTTTAAAAACAACATGATATACTCACCTTGCCAAAGCGCGTAACCATGGCAGATTCCTTGCAGGCCCTCAGTTCGCTGGTTACGTCCGTCCCACGGTCAGTGGTGGCGCCGGACGAAAAGCCAGCGGTCCTGGAAGAGTTGCACCGCATCCTGGAATCCCCCACATTCCATTCGAGCCCCCGCTGCCAGGAATTTCTCCGCTACATCGTGGAGCGTACCGTTGAAGGCTCAGCCGAACTCCTCAAGGAACGCAATATCGGCGTGGATGTCTTCCACCGCAGGCCGTCTTACGAACCCAACGTGGATTCCATCGTTCGGGTTCGCGCCACGGAAGTCCGCAAACGGCTCAGCCAGTACTACGATCACGATGCCGCTGGGCCGAGCGTTCGCATCGCTCTCGCCGCCGGGTCGTACGTCCCTGTATTCCACTGGGCCTCCGCGGCGACGGCGCCCCATGAACTGACAGAGACGTCGCCCCTGGTTATCTCCCCCCGCGTCTCGCGCTGGAAACTCAGACTCTGGCTGGCCACCCCCGCCGCCGGCCTCCTCCTGCTGGCCTGCATCCTCTATCTGCAAATGCGTACACCCGCGTCGCCGCTCCGCGACTTCTGGCAACCCTCGCTGAACGGCGCCTACCCGGTCGTGATCTGCCTCGGCCAGCCCGTGGTGTATCACCTTTCCCGCCGCCTCCACGAGAAATACCTGGCGACGCTTCCCGCCGATCACCGCCCCGGACCCTACGTCATCCCTCTCACGCCCGGCGACATCGGCGCCTCCGACATCCTTCCCGTGCCGGATCAATACGTCGGCGCCGGCGGTGCCCAGGCTACCGCCCGCCTCAGCGCCCTGCTCGCCGGCTGGAAGAAGCCAGTCCAGGTGCGCGTCGGCAACGACTTCTCCTTCTACGACCTTCGGAACCACGCCGCCGTTCTGGAGGGCGCTTTTTCCAATTACTGGGCGATGAAGCTGAGCGAGAGCATGCCCTTCGTATTTATTCAGGAAAACGGTATCCGCGGTATTCGCGAAAGGGCGGTCCCCCAAAACACCTGGTACCTGCGCTCCCTGCAGAGCGACGGTAAGACATCGGAGGACTACGCCACCGTCGCCCGGCTCTTCGACTCAGGAACCATGGAGCCCCTGGTGTTCGTGGCCGGCATCACCCAGTACGGCACGCAGGCCGCCGGGGAGTTCATTGCCGACGAACCAGGCTTCGCCGCCGCCGTGCGCAAGGCGCCCCGGGACTGGCGCACCCGCAACATCCAGATCCTGCTCCACCTCAACGTCATCGGAAAGGTCCCGGGCAAGCCTGAAGTGCTCGCTTTCCGTTCCTGGTAGACTACTCCACAGCGGCAGGCCAGGCTGGCGAGCGCAAGATTCTTTCCCTGCCAGTGCGCGGGATGCGGACCTCTATTGGTAGCCTGAAGTTCTTGTCTGTCGTTCTGAATACCTGCGACATGTGCGGCGGCAAGGTTATCGTCCATCGAAATCAGAGCCCCTTCTCAAACAAACCAGCCACAGCGCGATTCAGTGAAGTCGAGAATAGACCAACTGGGGGACATTGGGAACGGCAGGCGGCGATTGCACATGCCGCAGCCGACCAGAAGGGACCTGAGTGACGCGCCAACAAGAGACTGGACGGGAGCGGCCAGAGAGCCTTGAGCGGGAGGCGAGGGGCGGTCCAGCATGAAGCCCGGCCTTACAGTCCGAAGATCCGCACTACCGCAGCTTCGACCGCGGCCCACGCCTGGGTGCCTGGTGTAATAAAGTCCATATGCCCTGCATCGGGCACGATCCGCAGCGAAACCTTTTCTCCGGCGGAGCGCGCCATGGCCGGATAGTCCGCTACGGCATACGTAGTCCGTCCATCAGCCAGGGCGCGGGGAGGCGACACCGGGTATCGCCGCGAGCTTACTACATATTCCTGAGCGATCCCGAACGGTAATAACTGGAGCGGGGAGATTTGCTTCAGGTGCTCCGACGCTAACTCCGCCGTACCGCCGCGCAACCGGTCGAGAATCGGTTCACGGCAGAAGTACTCGCCGCTCGTCCCCCGCGAATCGATCACGCCGGGGTCGAGAAATGCGTCCAGCATTATCATGCCTGCGAGTTTCAGCGGCGACAATGTGGCAATCTCACTCGTAGCCGGCAGATGGGAGGGGCCGGCGAGCCATGCCCCGAAATATCCGCCCGAGGAATGCCCGATCACCACGACGCGCTCGAGAGAGAGAGGGACGACTTTGCTAACTCCCGCACGAAGTCGGTTGCGAACGAGAGATCGTGGTACGTTCCGGGCCAGCCTCCACCCGGATGTCCGACGCGCCGGTACTTCCACGCGGCAATCCCGTGTTTCGCCACCATGGCGGCCATCGGACGCATCTCGGAAATATCGCCAGCGCGGGAAACCCAGCAACCGCCGTGCAGCAGCACCGCCACAGGGAACGGCCCGGTACCCGGCGGTACCGTTAGTTCGCCGAAACTCGTGCCTTCAGCGCCGGATGAGATGCGCTGGGCCGTCTGAGCGGAAGCCAGCACCGCAGCCATCAGGCCGAACGCAACACGAATACAGAATTCGTTCCGCATTGTTGGAATAATACGACTTTCCGGTGGCATTCTGCTCGTTCAGCAGGCGAGTCCGGTAATTCTGGTCATCCTGAATCGATGAACGCACACGTCTTTTGAAGTTGCTATACCCAACCTCAACCAATTCCCAGGTCGGACGGCGTGAGTGCGCAAGGGCGCGCATCGCGGCGAAGCGAACCCTTGCCGCGCGAGCACCGCTCTGTCACTTACCCGACGGCGGCGATGGGCGGCCGTCGGCGGGTGAGCGGCTCATCCTGCTGGTGGGCTCTAAGCGGTGATCAGTGGTGGATAGCAGGCACAGGCGAATCCCGAAGTAAGGGTCAGCGCAAAATAGAATATCACCCACCCATAAATATGGGAGAATGTGGACGGAACTCTGTGCGACGTCAACGATCTCCGCACCAAAGAAGGCCTGGATGAAGACCACCCTCGAGATCCCCGACCCGCTGTTTCGCCTCGCCAAGTCGGTTGCCGCGGAGCGTGGCATCCCCCTTCGAGCTCTTGTCACCGAAGCCCTGTCCGAAAAGCTCCGTGCTCAAAGCGCCGCCGACAAGCCCTGGATGAAGTCGTTCGGCGGCCTGCGCCATCTCCACAAGGAGACTCTCCGCATCGACCGCATCATCGAACAGGAATTCGGCAAAATTGAGCCCGAGGACTGGAAGTGATTCTGGACACCAACGGACTATCGGCCCTCGCCGATGGAAGCCCCGACCTGGAGCCGATCCTGTCCTCCGCCGACCAAATTGCCTTGCCCGTAATCGTGTTGGGAGAATACCGCTTTGGAATCCGCCAGTCTCGCAGTCGCGTGCGCTATGAACGCTGGCTGAATGAGGCCCTGCCCGGGTTTTGCGTACTCAACATCGACGAAGCGACAACCTCGCACTACGCCGACGTGCGTGAAGCGCTGAAACGTTCCGGGCATCCCATCCCTTCAAATGACCTCTGGATTGCCGCGCTGGCGCTCCAGTATGATTTCCCAGTCATCAGCCGGGACCGGCATTTTGATTCCGTTCCCGGCCTCCGTCGGCTTACCTGGTAGCCCGAAAAAGGAGAAAACGGAGCAGACGCATTTCCATGGAAGGAGTTCGCCCTGTGTCGGGGTGCCCCATTTGGCGTGGCCGTCCGTTATCGTCGATTGGGTTCTGAAACCCGAAGCGGATGTCGGAATTGGCCTCTGCAGCTACGAACGTGAACCTGTGCTGGGTCCACGCCTGGTCTGGAATATTCGACTGATTGAAAACGGTAAAAACCAACTTCGAAACGAATTTCTTCATCTCATCCCGAGCCCCGTCCAGTATCCCGTCGGCCGTAGCGCCGGGCCGGATGCGCCGTATCAGCGCCTCCCTGTGTGCGCCAATAAACTCCCAAAGCTTGCGCTGATCGTCGCTGAATTTCCCGTTAACGGGCCAGATTCTCGTCACGTCGCTTGTGTAATACCGGTAGTCGGGCGCGAAGTCCATCAGAACAAGGTCGCCATCCGCAAGAATGCTGTCCTTGCGGAAGTAATGGCCAAAGAATGCATTCGTGCCGCCGGCCGTTATCGACGGATATCCTTCATATCGAGCGCCATTGAGAAGAAAAATATACCGCGCGGTCGCATCCAGCTGATACTCCGCGAGGCCAAACCTCGTGCTTCGCATCGCTTCGAGAATGCCTCGTGCGGCTATCTGCGAGGCCCGTCGAATGAGAGAGATCTCACGCTCGCTCTTGATGGCGCGGAGTTCATCCATGACAGGAGTGAGATTGCGAATCTCCAGAGCCGGGAGGCGTCGACGCAACAGGTCCAGGAACCAGGCTTCTCGTGGAGACTGCCCATCCCAGGGGTCCGCCGCGATGAGCGCCCGCTGGTAGAGCAGTTCATCGCGGCTGCTCGCAACGCCCTCTGCCGGACTGTGAGGTACGAACACCGCCGGTGCAGGCGGCCGTAGTCCCAGGCCCGCAAGATGCCGAGACAGGACCTCCACCCCATACACGGCATCGACGCCGGTGAGTGTACGGACAAGGTCGGGATCCTCAGCCGACAGGAGTTTCCCAGCGTTCTTCTCGCGGTCCGTGTCCCGATGTGGCAGATACAGCGACACGGTACGGGTCCGCCCATCGAGAAGAAGGTAAGACTGCGGTGTCTCTATCCCGCAGAGGTAATAGAATTCGTTCGACGGCCGGAAGATCTGGAAGCCGTCCGCTGCCGCAGCTCCCGCAACAAGGGCGACAGCGCGGTTGCCAATGTGATCGAATATTCGCTCATGCCGCTGTCGAAACTCGGTCGCCGGAAAGTCGGTTTGCCAGGGAACAGACTCGGCGGCAAAACGCGGTCCACCCGAGCGCAAGTGCAATGGTTAGTCGGAGCATAGCGAGTAACTCGCAGCTTATCAGCCGTGTCGACTGCGGTCCGCGAAAGCGTGCTCACTTCGGGCGCTGCTCCGCTTCGTCGAGCCAGCCGCGGCGAAGCTTCTCCGGAGCCACGCCTGTCAACCAGGGCTTGATGTCCAGGATCGGTGTGCCGTCGAGCATGTCCACGCCCCGCACATGCAGGACCGCACCGTCTCGGCGGAGCAGCTCGACCACAGTCAGTCCGATCGGGTTCGGCCGCCGCGGCGACCGCGTGGCAAACACTCCGTGCGGCCGGTCGTCGGTCGGAGGCCGGCCCACCAGTTCGTAGCCCTCAGAACGGTCGAACGCCCAGATCACGAACAGGTGCGAGAACCCCTCCACGTCCATCAGGCCCGCCTCAAACTCAGGCAGGATCTCAATCGTCCCTTCCTCTTCATGCCTGGCGCCGAGCCCCTTTGGCACGGCCTGCGTTATTTGAAACGGGCTTCTGACGAAACCGATCGGCTGCATTGTGAACATGATGCTCCTTGCTCTTTCCCTTCGATTGTCGCAGCGTTTTCGCTACCATCAGGGCGTGCGCTACAGAGTGTTGGGAAATACGGGCCTCAGTGTTTCGGTGATCGGCGTGGGCACGTGGCAGTTTGGCGGCGAGTGGGGACACACCTTCACGCAGGACGAGGTCGACGCCATCCTTGACCGGGCACAGGAGCTCGGCATCAACCTCATCGATACGGCGGAGTGCTACGGCGACCACCTTTCCGAACGGCTTATTGGTGACTATCTCGGCCGCCGGGATCGCTCAAAGTGGATCATCGCAACCAAGTTCGGCCATCGATTCCATACGTTCATGAATCGCACGGACGACTGCTCGGCCGAGGGGACACGAGAGCAACTCGAAGGATCGCTGCGTGCCCTGGGTGTGGACAGCATCGACGTGTACCAGTTCCACTCCGGCACAGACGAGGCGTTTCGAAACCAGGAGCTGTGGAGCCTGTTGGCGGAACAAAAACGACTTGGCCGCGTGCGACACCTGGGCATCTCCATTCGAGGCCTCGGCAGCGAACTTCAGGTGCGCGAAGCTCGCTCAGTTGGCGCGGAAGTGCTGCATGTGGTTTATAACTTGCTCGACCGCAGACCCGAGAGTGAATACTTCGGGTACGCCGAGCGCGACAATCTCGGCATCCTGGCGCGCGTGCCGCTGGCGAGTGGTTTCCTCTCGGGCAAGTACAAAACCGGCGCTACATTTCCACCGGGCGATTTCCGCTCCACGCTGAGCCGCGAACGGATCGACCGTGACCTGGCGGAGGTGGAGCGTATCCGGGCTACGGAGCTGCCTGAAGGCGTCTCCATGGCACAGTGGGCACTGGCCTGGTGTCTTCGCGCTCCAGCGGTTAGCTCGGTGATACCAGGCTGCAAGGATCCGGAACAGGTGCAGGCTAACGCCTCTGCTGTCGAACTTCTGCAAGACTGAAAGCAACTCTCCGGCAAGCCTGCATCGGAACCGCGTGTAGTATCGGAATATCAGGTCCCATGCCATCTCACCTTCGTTCCACATTGCATTTATGTTTCTGCGCGATGACGGCTGTCAGTGCTTTCGCGCAGGCCCCGATCGGCGCGATCGCGGGCACCGTCAGCGATGAAAGCGGGGGCGTCGTCACAGGCGCAGCCGTCTCGATTACGAACAAAGCCACCGGCCTGAAGCGCGAACTCAAATCGGACAACGACGGCGCCTTCAGCGCTCCGGCGCTCCCTGCGGGAAACTACGAAGTGCGCGGCCAGATGACGGGTTTCCGCCAGCTCGTGCGCGAGGCCGAAGTGCTCACGGGGAGCACAACTACCGTGAACCTCTCGCTCGCAGTTGGGGCCGCCACTGAGGTGGTGACCGTCGCCGGAGCCGCCGTCCAGATTGATTATGACGCCCACAAGATCGACGGCGTGATTCAGCGTTCACAGATTGAGAACCTCCCACTCAACGGACGAAGCTTTCTCCAACTCGCATTTCTCGAACCCGGCGTGGGCGTCGGCACGCAGTCGCTGGCGCAATACAACGCGCAGTTCAGCGTCTCGGTGCTCGGCGGCAGTTCTTCAATGACGGCGATTACCGTCGACGGCGGCAACGTGCGCAACGCCATTAACGGCGGCACCGCGCAGAACTTCTCGCAGGAAGTCGTCGAGGAATTTCAGATCTCGTCCGCTAATTTCGACCTTTCTACTGGCATCGCCGCGGGCGGCGCCGTGAACATCGTGTCCCGGTCGGGTGGCAATCAGTATCACGGCAGCGGTTACTTCTTTTTCCGTGATCACAACATGTCGGCATACCCTGCGCTCCGCCGCGACCCCTTCAATCCCGACCCGTTCTTCGCGCGCCGTCAGTCCGGTTTCTGGCTTTCCGGTCCGATCAAAAAAGACAAGTTGTTTTTCTTCGTCAACCTCGAGAAGAACAACCAGGATTCCGTGGTAACTGTCCAGCCCCCGTCGACTTACTTCGCGAGCCTGGCGGGAAATTACAGCAGCCCCTACGACGGGCTCCAGCCCAGCGTGAAATTCGACTATCGCATTACTGAGAAGCACAACCTTTTCCTGCGCTACTCCCACGACGGCAACAAGAGCTTTGGCCCTCGAGGCGGTGCCAACCTGCCCTCCAACTGGCTGGTCAACCGGAACTGGGCCGACCAGAGCATCCTTGGACTCACCAGCACTCTCAGCTCCCATCTGGTGAACGACTTCCGCTTCGCCTATCACTACTGGAGCAATCGCAACGTATTCCCCACAGAAGCAGAGTGCCCCGGTTGCATCGGTCTTGGTCTGCCTTCCATCTCGATTCAGGGCTCCGGCGTGACTCTCGGCAACACCACCAACGCGCCACAGGGCCGCGATGTCCGCAGGTACAACATCGTGGAGAACATGACGTGGCAGAAGGGCTCCCACCGCATGCGCTTCGGCGGCACTCTGGAGAACTCGCCCTTTAACGGATACTGGGCATTCGGCGAACCGGCCGCGACCCAGGTCTTCGGGCCCGATCTTCTCCTCCAGAACCGCATTCCCATCAGTCTGTGGGGGCTTCCGAACCAGTTCACATCGAACGCCGATTTGATGAAGCTGCCGCTGCAGGCCTTTGCCCTCGGCATCGGCGATCCCTCGCAGCCTCCTCCATACAACGCGCAGAACGCGCGCAACAACCGGCGCTATCACGCTTACTGGCAGGACACCTGGCGCGTGAAGCCACGCTTCACGCTGAATTACGGACTCGGCTACGTTTTCGAATCGACGCTCGCCAACCACGATCTCAACAAACCCGCGCTGCTTGCGCCCATCATGGACAGCCTGGCGGCGACGAAGAAGGACTGGAACAACGTATCGCCTTCGGTCGGCTTCGCATGGAATGTCGGCAAAGACAACAAGACCGTGATTCGCGGAGGCGCCGGCATCTACTACGACACGCGCGAACTCTCCCAGCGGCTCGGCGAACGTGCGGCGATCGGTCCTGTTGGCAACGGCCGCCAGCAGATTGTCAGCACCGCTGTCCCGAGCCCCATCGCTCTGCCGAGCCCCGCTCCTGGCCTGCCCGCGGTCACTGTCGGCTCGCCCCTGTTCTTTACCTTGCCGAGCGGCTTCACGCTCGGTAACTTTATGCAGTTCCTGCCGCAGATTAAGGCGCAGGTGGAAGCCACGCTGACCAATCCCAATCCGAACGACCTCTCGGTGCGCAACATCAACATTACTAAGCAAGGCACCGACCTGTTCCAGAACAACTATCCCGTGTCTTACTCGCGCCACTTATCAGTGGGCGTCCAGCGTCAGGTCATGCGCGACCTGGTGGTAACTGTCGATTTCGTCTATCGCCACTTCTTTAAACAGGAAGTCGGCACCATTGATTACAACCGCTTCAACCGTGTGCAAGGTCCCGTCATCCCGCGTTGTGCGAATACCGCACAGGCCAACGATCCCCGCGCCAACTGCTCAACCGGACCCATCGAGTTCCGCCCTGCCATCGGTCGCACCAACTACAAGGCCATGCTCCTCAAGGTCGATAAACGGTTCGCCAAGCGCTTCCAGCTGACGGCTTCCTACGCCCTCGCCCGCCAGTACGGACTCAACGGCATCAACAACCTGAATGACTGGTTCGACGGGTACGGACCGCAGGGGGGACGCCACAACCTCAACGTGTCCGGTATGGTCGACCTCCCGTGGCGATTCCAGGTGTCGTACATCAGTTCCATCGGCTCACGTGGACCCTACAGGCCATCGGTGAGCGGCGTCGATCTCGACGGAGACGGGCTCGACGCGGCATTCCTGCCTGGCTGGAATGTTCCTGACCGGAAGCCGACGCGCGCGAAACTCGAAGCCGCGGTCGCCGCATGGAACAACGCGTATCCCGACCTGGCAAACGGCCAGCGTCCCCGCACACCTCGCAATCAGGTAATCCCGAAGCTTGCGCTACCTGCCACTTACTCGTTCGGTGAGAACTTCCTGTCGCAGGATATGCGTGTTACTAAGTCGATCGTTTTCCACGATCGCTACAAACTCAGCGCCTTCGTAGAAGGCTTCAACATTTTCAACGTGGCCAACCTCGGGGGAATCAGCGCCACGGTCAACAACGCAGGATTCGGCATTCCCACCAGCCGCGCTGGACAGGTTTTCGGCTCTGGTGGTCCGCGTGCCTTTCAGGTCGGCGCCCGATTCTCCTTCTGATCCGGCTCTCCGCGCCCGCGCCCTCTCCGGCGGAGGGTGCGGGCATCTGCCTTCCGCTCTCAGTACCCCAGGGCTTTACGGATACTCGCGGCGACGTCGCGAGGCGACTTTGTTGCGTCCACGGTGACCGCCTCCGGGTACCGCGCCAACAGCAGTTGCGCTTCGCGCCTGTACTCGACGATGCGCCGCTCCGCGTTTGCGGGAGAGTCGTCCACACGGCCTCTCGTCTGCGTGCGTTGATACGCTTCCATATCGCCGATGGACAGGTGGATCACCTTAGGGCGGGGAAGCCCCAGTTCCGTCAGCAATGCTTCGAAGTACTCGGCCTGCTTCGCTGTGAACGGATATCCGTCCAGAATGAACCCGCGCTCGCAGTCCTTTTGCGTAATGCGCTTCCGAATGAGGCCATTGGCCACTTCGTCGCTCACCAAATCTCCGGAAGCGATCTGTGCCCGCAGGCTTTTGTTGAGCCCGCCTTTCCCGCCACCTTCCTTTCGCAACACATCCGACATGGAGACAGAGGGCAGGCCAAGTGCGGACTTGAGTGTCTGGGATTGTGTGGTCTTCCCGGCGGCAGGCGGCCCCAGCATCAGAATGACTCGTTTGGGTGATGGCTGAGCCGGCACCAGTCTCGTCAATAGCAGACCAGTCAATATTTCGCGTCGCCCGAACATCATGAGGGCTACGATAGCACCGGTGCTGAGCCTGGCATTACGTTCGCTTCGACGATTCACTCCGATGCGGGTACTGTTGCGGAATCGACGAAGCCATTGGTCAACCTTCTGCCTGCGTGATCAGCTTCTTCTTCGCTTTCTCCTCGACGTCGCCAGTCGGTCTCGCTCGGCGTGCGTCATCAGTAGCTATTCCTTTTCCTGCACCCTCCAGCGTGACGGTTGTTGAGGGGACATTTTTACTTTGCTCTATCGTGCCATTCCGGCGGGTCCAGGTCGGAGTCGGGGTTCGGGTACAGGCCAGGCTTGAGGAGACCTCCGATCCTGCAGGCTCGCCAGATTAGCTAATTCGAAGTTTATCCCACCATCGGCTATTCGGGCCATCGTTTCGCGTTCCTCAGCACAGGAGACGCAACGATGTTTATTTTTCCCCTCACTGAAGAATCCACCGAGTGGATTGCTTCCACTCCCCCGGAATGCGAGTACTTCATCGAGATGATGGGGTCTGACACAACCGAACAGCGAATCGACATCACACGTGATGAGTACATCGCGTTGAGGGCGCATCTGGTGAAGTTGCGCGGCATCGACCAACCGACAGAGACGACCGAATAGGCGGGACCATGGCCGTATTCAAACCCACATACAAAGATCCACAGACGGGGTTCCAAAAGGAGTCCCGTGTCTGGTGGTACGAGTTCACGTTCGCGGGAAAGCGCATCCGCGAGTCGAGCAAATCTCAGCGTAAGACCCTGGCTCAACAGGCTGAGAAGAACCGGCGGCTGGAGCTTGAGAAGGGATTCAACGCCATTGAGGAGAACCGGGCGGCGCGCATCCAGACCGTTGCCGAAATAGCGGATGCGTACCTCGAATCTTACAAGCTCCGCAACCCGCGTTCGGTCACGTTCGCATCGGCAGCGCTCGGGCACCTGAAGCGGCTCCTGGGCTCCGTGATCCGGGTGGACGTTACACCCAAGACCATCAAGGGCTACCAGTCGGCGCGCCTGAGGGAAGGCACAGCGCCGAAGTCGATCAACGAGGAAACCGGGTTTCTTCTCCGCATCCTCGAAGATCAGGGCGACGTGATCCGCGCACGGATGCGGCGGAATCGGACACTGAAACTGAAGGTGCGCACGCGGGTTTCGAAAGCCTATTCCCCTGAGGAGCGCGCGGCGCTCATCGCCGCGGCGCGTCGGCGGCGATGAGCGTGCGTCTATACGGCACTCATGCTGGGGCTCACCGATAATTCCGGAGCGGTGCGGGCGGAGCGGCTTCAATACCTGAACGGCACGTTTGCGACTCGGACGTATGGGTACGACGGAGTCAGCCGGGTTGCGTCTTTCGTGGAGAGCCCTGCCGGGGTGAGCCAGTCATTTGGTTATGACCGATTCGGTAACTTGTGGCAGACCGGGGCTGCCGGGGTGCCCGAGTTGCGGGCGAACGGATTCTCGTGGTACCTGCAGCCTGACGGTGAGGTTCGGAACCGGCTGGCTAACACCGGGTACGATTTGCAGGGGAACCAGACGCAACTCTCGGCATTGCCTGGGGGAACGACAGCGGCCTACGATGGGGAGGGGCGGCTGGCGACGGTTACAGGTGGCGGCTCGGCGACGAATATCTACGATGCCGAGGGGCGGCGTGTGAAGCGGACGGCGAATGGGATCACGACGTATTATGTGTACGATGCCGACGGGCAGTTAATGGCCGAGTATGGCGGGACGCCGTCCGGCAGCGGGACGCAGTATCTGGTGACGGATTATCTCGGATCGACACGGATGATTCAGGACTCGAACGGCAACTGTGTGACGCGGATGGACTATGCTCCGTTTGGGGCGGTGGTGCCACGTGCCGGGCAGGAATGCTATGCGGCTCCGTGGGCCAGCGGCATGATGTTCACCGGGAAGGAGCGGGATGGCGACACCGCTGCGGGGACTCAGACGGGCCTCGATTACTTCGGAGCTCGGTACTTCTCCGGGGCGCAGGGAAGGTTCACCAGCCCGGACGAGCCCTTTGCGGATCAGGACCCCGCAGAGCCTCAATCTTGGAATCTGTATACGTACGGCCTGAACAATCCGCTCCGTTATACCGACCCGGACGGGCGAGCACATTGGGACGAGAACAATAGCTACGTTGGCGACAAGGACGGGGAGTGTCAGAAGGTAGGAAGCGGTACCCTCTGCTGGAGTGATAAGAATCAGCAATGGGGAACCCCGCCTGCGGCGATCACAGCGGCCGATCTAAATCCGTTCAGTGATACCCTAATCCGCCGGTAAGGATTTTGGGACGACCGGTAGCGCTGGAAAGAGGGCGATCAGATGTTCGAATTGGCGGTCATTGTGCAAAAACCGGAGAGGT
>JAWXCM010000151.1:0-3718 GCA_034408745.1 Bryobacteraceae bacterium | reverse complement strand
TCGTCGGCCGGGCCTGCGAGCGGCGGCAGTTCGGCAATCCACATCGCGGCGCACAGTTCGAGAATCTCGTCGTCGAGTTCGGCGACTTTCTGGGCACGATCGGAGTAACGCTACTGCCTCCTCATCGATCTGCACCAACTCCTGCCGCCGGGCCGGTAAGGAGCACTAGCCGTCGTGGCCTGCCCCCGGGTGCGGGTCCCCACGGATGCCCCACGATGGGTCTGTGGTACTCAAAAGCACCATGTGAGTAAGGGGGCCCGAGTGAGAAAGACCGGCAACCCGCGCGGGAGGAGGATGGCGCCAGTGACCAGGTTGTTAACGCAACAAACGGGCGCTCAAGTCCACTACGTTAAGTACATCGAAAGTCGGCTTGCGTGTCGCCGAACAAACGTGCTATGTGTGACACAACGGCGTGACCATAACGCATACAAAGCAGGATGTTAGACAGGGCGGTACCATGCAGTTGCCTCAGAAATCGGCACCCTGCGAGGGGGAATACACGATCGTCAACGGCACAAGGTTCTACACCATAATGCCTATCGGCAAGGGGCATCTCGAGTCCTTTCTCCCCAGCGAACCCCGGGAACCTGATCCCGTGAGCATCCACGACCTGGGCATTTATAAGACGCATCCCCAGAATCCATCCCGTTCACCTGCCTGGCGCTGGCTAAGGGCCGGCATGTTGCAGAAGCGCACCGTGCCCAA
This sequence comes from Bryobacteraceae bacterium, assembly GCA_034408745.1. Classification (GTDB taxonomy): domain Bacteria; phylum Acidobacteriota; class Terriglobia; order Bryobacterales; family Bryobacteraceae; genus JAWXCM01. The sequence goes on along the minus strand of JAWXCM010000151.1, from coordinate 3,013 downwards.
ATTCCGACCCTGGGACGATGACCTTGTTCGGAGCGCTCTGGAACTCCGCCGGCGTACCGCTAGTGACGATCCACTGGTGTGTGCGACTGCGGCGGCTGAGTGGCCAGACCTTCATGCGGCCATGGTCATCTTTGAGTCGGACGGTCCGCTGCGCTGGGAGCTCGAGGCTCGCGTGTTGGCGAAGGAGAGCCACCTGGTCATCGCCGACAAGATCGCCCAGCCGGTCGAGGTAGTCGACGCCTACGTCAACCTGGTCTACGACATCGAGAGCCGCCTTCATCGCGAGTCATTCATTCACAACCACGTGATTAGTTCGTATCAGGACTGCTGGGACCTGGGGACGCTCTGGAAGTACTACGCCTACGTACGCGGGCCTCACATGATCGATTCTCTAGTTGCTGTCCTGCACCCGGAAACCGGGACGGTTCCTGAGATCGACGTTCACAACCTATCGACCCTGACGGATGAGGAGTTGAGCTGCCACGTCCAGTACACGGGACGCCAAGTGTCCGCTGCAAAGAAGCCACGGCAGTTTCTAGCGCTCGACATCCTATATAGGCACTTTGACCGTGGGCGTCCCCGGTTCGCGCCACCGCATCCGACCGCCCAGCAGCTCGAGGAGCAACTAGCCGGTTCACGCGAGCAGACGATGCAAATGATAGCGCCGCGTATTCCAGCGGCGCGCACCAACAAGAAAGCGATGTGACACAAAATGGCCTGGGAAACTAGGAAAGGTAGGGGAAGCTACTTGACCCATACCGTCCGCATTGGCAAGCGGTTCCTGCGTCTCTACTTCGGGGACGGTTTGATCGCGAAGGCCGCGGCCCTATGGATCGAGTTTCAGAACCGCGAACAGGCCAGGAGCCTGCGAGAGGAGGAGGAGTGGTGGCGAAGACTCCGGAAGGTCGACCGCCGGTCTGGACGTTTGCTCGAGCACCTTGGTCGCTTTCCGGAACCAGGTGGATCTCCAGAGACAAACGCTAAGCCCACGAACGTTTCCGAGGTAGCTTGATGGCCACCGCCGATCCGTCACCCACGCTACGCATACACGAAGCGACGATCGACCCTGGAGCACCTCCCGAGGCCGCGACGGACCCCTCACGGACGCCAGGCCCTCCCGAAAGTCGGCGTGCACGGGGCCGCGCCAAGCCCCGCCCCGACGTGTCGCGACGGGTGGCGGCCGACTCGCAGATGCAGCTGCTCATGGTGGACGATCCGCTAGTCCGTGCGTCGCTGGAGCAGAGAGCCCGTGAACTGAGTCAGGAGCTGACGCGACTAGGGCAGACAGCGCTGGAGGAACGGCTGGTCGAACAGACCGGAGTCGCCTGGTCATGCCAGGCAGGTCTCAAATACAGGGTGCGACAGCCGGACCTCTCGGGACGCTACCGGAACGAACTACGAAAGCAATACAACGTCGCCTTTGAGCATTTCGAGCGGTGTCTCCATGAGCTGCGAGCGATTCGCGAGGCAATCATAACAAAAGTCAGCACCCAGCAGGCCGATCAGGGTTTATAATACGTGGTAGAGGTGGTTGTATCTTATTTTGCAGGGAGGCAAAGTCATGGCTACTCGTAACCGAACACCCGTCGCTCCAAAGTTCCCGTCCCCGGGTTCGCGGCGCAATCGCAAGTTTCGAGGGGATCCGGAGCGTCGAATCAGGCAACTCCGCGTCATCACGACCGCGCAGTATAAGGCAACTGTCGAGTTGCTGGTCGGTCGTGAAACGCGAGCGCGAGAGGTCCTCCTGGCTGAGGCGGCGAAGCTACGGGAACAACTGGATCGGCCCAACCAGACCGCCCGCGAAGCACTTGTTATCTACACAATTCTCGTCCAGTGGGTGCGCCGAGAGGCGATGCGCTACTACCTAAACTTGCCACGATGGAGCATGCCGCAGTTCAAGGAGTTGCAACAGCGGTTTATGGAAGCAGATTTGGCCACAAGGGAGGCCATTAACACTCTGCGCTCGCTGCGAGTCCACAGTGACGGTTGTCCACGGGAATTGGGGTCGTCGCTAACATCAACCAACTAGAGAGTTACGGCACTCGTAGTGTGCGAGCTCGCTACCAGAATGGGTCGCAGGTTCACACTTTTGGGAGTACGAGCCTGATTCATCAATAGGCGCTTCGATCTCGATGTTCAGCCTCCGCAGCCGGCATCCGGACGGCCTGGATACCGTGATCAAAGCCGACGGCGAGCACGCCACCGGCAACTACAAGGTGCACGAGCTGTTCCATGGCGCCCGTGCCGAAGCAGAGGCTCTCCGGGACTGGTTCGATAAGCTGCCTGACACCACGCCCGAGGTGGGCAGCACGTACGTGTTCTCGTGACGCCACTGGGTACTGGCACGGTGCCGATGCGGATCCATCGCACCTTGGACTCGCCAGGTAAGGGCACCGGCTACGTAGTCCACGACGACACGTATGCGCACGGCTCGAGCCTGCGACCCGGTAAGCTGCCCGAGAGCAATGTTCGTCGGGAGCGTAATGACGGCAACGCCGACGTGCTCTACTTCGAGGTCAACGAAGGGCACAAGATCCGCTTGGGTAACGGCCGGACGATGTACGTGCCCAAGAGCTGCAAGGCGATCAAGGTCAGCGAGGACAGCCGCCTGGTGCAACCAGGTAATCAGCTCGAGTTCCAGATGGAGCTCTTGAAGAAGACCTCGGCCTTGCGGGTCAAGGTGGCCGGTCGCACCTGCTGGATCGGTACGAAGAACTTCTCGTACCGTGACGGCGTGCTCGAGCTGATGAAGCAACACGGCTTCGATGAGCCGACCAGCAAGCAGATCCTCAAAGAGGCTGAGGCTGCTGGCGGCTGCGAGTTCCGGGTCAAGTATGCCAACACGGATGGGATGTACCCGCTGCAGCGTACGGCGCCGAACGCTCCATCGATCCCTGATCCGTACATGACCCAGGACGTAGCCGTCCATTCTCTGAAACTGGCGCTGCATGAAAACGCGGCATTTGTTACTGGTTGGGAATGGACGATGTCAAGCAGCTCAAGGAGGATGTTC
>JAWXCM010000150.1:0-14831 GCA_034408745.1 Bryobacteraceae bacterium | reverse complement strand
GAGAACAACTATGTCCGGCTGAAGTGCCAGAAGGCGCTTCGGGACCTGAATGCTTCGGTGGAGACCTTCTGATGGTTTCTGGCGCGTCACTGCGTGCTGCCGCGGTTTTGCTGGGTGCCGCCAGTCTAGTGTGTGCCGGTGAGAACGCAGCCCTAAAGCGTGACGGGGCGTACTGGGTGGAATCCCGGACGGGCTCGTTTACGCCGGCGCCGGTGCTGAAGGTGCGGATGCGCGGTCCGGTGGTGATTCGCGGCGGGGCTACAGCCGCGACATACACGCTGCGGACGCGGGTTCGGGCGCAGTCGGAGGGCGAGGCTCGGCGGCTGCTGGCGCAACTGCAGTTACGGGCTGTCAACGGGAAGTCGGCGACCGCCCTGATTCTGGACCATCCGGAGCGGCCGCTGGCGTCGGCTGAGCTCGAGATACGGATGCCGTCGACTCCCTCGGTTTACGTGGACACATTCAACGGCGATGTCGAGGTGTACGACATCAAGGCTGGCGTTGAGGTGAGCACCGGCGGGGGTCTGATCCAGATGGACCGGATTGGTGGCGATGTGGAGGCCAGGACGGCAGGCGGCGAGATTCACTTTGGCCGAATTGGCGGAAGCGTTCGCTGCTTTTCGGGCGGTGGGAAGATCCAGGTTCTGCAGACAGGTGGCGAATCGTGGTTTGAGACCGCGGGCGGGGATGTCGAGTTAGGCGAGGTTTCGGGCGCGATCCACGTGTCGACGATGGGCGGCAACATTCGCATTGTGAAATCTGGCGGCGCTGTGATGGCGCGTTCGGCTGGCGGAAGGATTGAGGTCCAGGAAGCGGGCGGTGCGGTGATTGCGGGGAATTCCGGGGGCTCGATTCAGGTGGGGCCGGCGAAGGGAGTGCGGCTGGAGGCGACGGGGGGCAGCATTCGGCTGCGCGGGTCGTCCGGTGCACTTCGCGCGGTGAGTGACGTGGGCAGCATCCTGGCGGAGCTGATTCCGGGGGTTCGGCTGCAGGATTCGGCTTTGAGCACCGGAGCTGGTGACATTACCGTTTTCATTCCGTCCAATATTTCGTTGACGATCAAAGCGCTGAACGAGAGTAGCCGGACCGGCAGGATCGTGTCTGAGTTTCCGGAGATTCTTGTGAGGGCGGGACAGCGTGAGAACCTGACGCAGGCTGAAGGTTCGCTGAATGGCGGCGGGCCGGTTCTGCAACTGACCTCGACCGGCGGTACGATTTATCTGCGGCGCGTTCGTCAGTGATTTGGCGGCGAGCCTAATCCGGGCTCGTCGCTGTAACTACTTCTTTGACTGAAGAGAGAGACATGAGCTGGAGAACAATCGCATATGCAACCGGGTGCATCGCCTTAGCGGCGAGCCTTCCGGTATGGTGTTACGAACCGCAGCCCGACCCGGCGACGGTTGTGATCACCCGCACCCCGGTAAGTGGCGGGAGCTATCTTGGTGTGGGCGTCGCCGAACTGTCTCAGGAGCGGGTGAAAGCTCTGAACCTGAAGGAGGACCGGGGCGTGGAAATCACGCGTGTGGCGGACGACAGCCCGGCCAGCAAGGCGGGATTGAAGACTGGCGACGTGGTGCTGGAGTTCAATGGCCAGCACGTCGAGGGTCTGGAACAGTTCATGCGCATGGTGCGCGAGACGCCTGCTTGGCGCGAAGTAAAGCTTGCGATTAACCGGAGCGGCTCGGCGCAGCAGGTGGCGGTGAAGACCGAGGCTCGGAAGGCCTGGACGTCGGCTGGCGGCAGCGGCGAAGCGGTGGTGATTCCGCGGATCGAGTTGCCGGCGATTCGGCTTCCGGATATTGCGCGGGCGAATATGAGCTGGCGCAGCAGCGTGCTCGGGATTGAGGCGGAGAGCCTGGATTCGCAACTGGCGGAGTTTTTCGGGGTGCGCGAGGGAGTTCTGGTGCGGTCGGTGGTGAAGGCCTCGGCGGCGGACCGTGCCGGCCTGAAGGCTGGCGATGTGATTGTGAAGGTCGATGAGACTCGGGTGGCTACTCCGCGCGAGGTTACGGCTGCGGTGCGAGGCTCGAAGTCGAAGAAGACTGTGAGTATTGCCGCGGTTCGGGAAAAGCGCGAGATGAATTTCTCAGTTCCTGTGGACGACGGTGTGGATGCGAGCAATTCGGCTCCGCGGAGTAAGTAGTGACAAGCCGCCTCAAAGGCGGCTGCGGGCTGGATAGCCCGCCCCATTGCTCAAACACAGACGTACTAGCGTTTGGTCAGGTCTCGGATGAACAGGTCCTTGAACTCCATGTCTCCCTTGCCGCCAGAATGAAGCTGCAGCGAGATCCCGCCGTCGTGTGATTTCGGCTTTGGGTCGGTGAAGTCGATCATCTGGACCCCGTTCAGCCGTGCGATATAGCGGTTGCCGACGACGGTCAGCAAATATTCATTCCATTCGCCGCGACGCACTACAATTTCGTTCTCCGGCGCGGGCCACACGATCCACTGGCGGCCGTCGCCGTAGATGCCGCCGGTGTGCTTGCCGAGAGAACAGTCGATTTCAAACTGCAGGCCCTGGGTGATGTCGGGAGTTCCGGATTTGAATTCGGAGTGGAAGAACACGCCGCTGTTGCCATCGCCATTGCACCTGAATTTCATGGCGAGTTGAAAATCCTTGTAATTCTTCTCCGTTTTCAGATAACCATACTCTTTGGTCACGGCAATCCCGCGGATGACACCGTTCTCCACGGCCCATTTCTCCTTGCCGATCTCGGACCAGCCGCCGAGGTCTTTCCCATTGAACAGGGCTACCCAGTCTTCGCCCGGCGCTACGGCGGGAGGTTTGTTCTGTGCGCAGAGCACGGTGGCGGTCAGCAACAACAGCAGTTTTCGCATATGTTCGATTTTGCCACGTAAAATGGGCGAACAGTATGCGAGCCATCAGCGTGGATTACACGGCCCGCGATTTACGGGAGCGCGAACTCGCCGAACCGGGCAAACCCGGGGCGGGCGAAGTGCTGTTTCGCGTGCTGGAAGTGGGCATTTGCGGCACAGACCGGGACCTGGCTGCGTTTCGGTTTGGCTATGGTCCGGACACGGGTGAGTTCCTGGTGCTGGGGCATGAAGCGGTGGGTGAGGTGATGTCGGTCGGCGATGGCGTCGAGGGCCTGGCTGCAGGCGATCTGATTGTGCCGTCGGTTCGGCGCGCCTGCGCTCCGCCGTGCCTTTCCTGCCAGCGAGGGCGGCGCGATCTGTGCGTCACCGGCAAGTACACCGAGCGGGGCATCATGGGCGCCCACGGCTACTTCACCGAACTGGCGGTGGACCGGGCGTCGGACGTGGTGCGCGTGGACTCGAGGCTGCGCGACACCGCGGTGCTGCTGGAGCCACTGTCGGTGGTGGAGAAAGCTGTCGCGCTGGCGTTCCGGCTGCATCAGGGGGCGCCGAGGAAGGCGCTGGTGCTGGGGGCGGGCACAGTGGGACTGCTGGCGGCGTGTGTGCTGCGGCTACGCGGACTTGAGGTGGATGTGGTGTCGACGGAGCCTGTGGATTCGGGCCGGTCGAGGCTGGCGGCCGCGGCGGAGGCTCGGTATCTGCTGGCGGCCGATGGCGGGGCGGACATCGTGATTGAGGCGGCGGGCGCTCGGGCGGCGGCCGATGCGGGCATGGCGGCACTGGCTCCGCTGGGCGTGCTGATCGTGCTGGGGGCCTTCTCGACGACCGGTCCGGTGCCGTTCATGGATCTGATTATGGGCAATCGAATTGTTGCGGGGAGTGTGAATTCCAGCCCGGAATCGTTTGTGCAGGCGGCGCTGGATCTGGGCAGGCTGCCGCGGGAACTCACGTCGCGCCTGATCGAACGCACGGGAATTGGGGAGTACCGCCGAACGTTGGCGGGCCCGCCGCTGCATGTCCCGAAAGTCGTTCACATGATGGACTAAACAGTTTGGGTATCATGGGCACGACGTCCGAATTATGCCCGTTCGAATGAAGGATATTGCCGAGGATCTGAACGTGTCCGTGGTGACCATTTCGAAGGTCCTCCGCAACCAGGGAGACATCAGCGCGGAGACCCGTGAGCGCGTGATGCGCCGCGCGCGCGAACTGAATTATCAGCCGAACTGGGTGGCCCGGAGCCTTGTGACGCGCAAGACGTATCTGATCGGACTGGTGGTGCCCGATTTGATGCACTCGTTCTTTGCTGAAGTGGCACGGGCGGTGACGCGGAAGGTGCGGGCGTCAGGGTACAGCGTGGTGATCTCGAACTCGGACGAGGATCCGGAACTGGAGGCGCAGGAGATTGAGGGGCTGATGGGGCGGCGGGTGGACGGGCTGATTGTCGCGTCCGCGCAGCCTGACGGGAAGCTGAAACTGTTCCACCGGATGAGGGACGAAAAAGTGCCGTTCGTGCTGATCGACCGCGTCATTCGCGGGGTGAAGGCGAGCTTTGCGGGCACCAATGACAAGCTGATCGGACAGATGGCTACCGACCATCTGATTGAGCAGGGCTGCCTGCGGATCGCGCACCTGCGGGGTCCTGAGAACACGCCCGGCGATGGGCGGCTCGAAGGCTACAAGGCGGCGCTGACGGCGCACGGGCTGCCGTTTCGGAAAAGCCTGGTGATTTCGGTCCGGCACAGCGACAGCTCCGGCTATGAGGCGATGAAGGAATTGCTGAAGAAGTCGCCGCGGCCGGACGGGGTGGTGGGCTACAACGACCCGGTTGCGGCGGGCGCGATGAAGGCCATTCTGGAGGCCGGACTGCGCATCCCGGACGACGTGGCGGTGATTGGGGCTGGTAATGTGCACTACTCGGATTTACTGCGGGTGGCGCTCACTACGGTCGACCAGAACAGCACGGCGCTCGGCGAACATGCGGCTGATCTGCTGCTGGCGCACATCGAGTCGAAGGTGCCGGTCAAGCCCAGGACAATTCTGCTGGAGCCGCAGGTGATTGTCCGGGACTCGAGCCTCCGCAAAAGAGCCTGAGAAAAAACTCTCCGTTCCGGAACTAGACTGGTGTGACATTCTCGGTGGACGGGATCGCTGCGTTTCTGCTTCTGCCGCTGGCAGTGTGGATTCTGATCAGCGGCATCGACGATCTCATCATTGACGGTGCGGGATTGTTGGCGTGGCTGCGTTCGCGGCGGCAGAAACAACCCGGGCGGAGGGAGTTGCTTCGCATCGCACAGCGGCGCATTGCGATTTTCGTCCCCTGCTGGCAGGAGAGCCCGGTGCTGGAACGGATGATTTCCGGCAATCGGGAACGCGTCAATTACGACAATTACGATTTTTTTGTGGGCGCCTATCCGAATGATGTGGATACGATTCGGGTGGCTCGGGATCTGGAGATGCGTTTCAACAACGTGCACCTGGCGCTCTGTCCACATCCGGGTCCGACGTCCAAGGCTGACTGTCTGAACTGGATCTATCAGCGGATGTGTCTGTTTGAGCGGTCTCGCCTGGTGGCGTTCGACGTGATTGTGACACATGACGCCGAAGATGTGATCCACACCGATTCGCTGCGGTGGATCAACTTCTATTCGGGCGATTACGACATGATCCAGATTCCGGTGCTGCCCCTGCCGACGCCGGTTTCAGACTGGACGCACGGGGTTTACTGCGATGAATTCTCCGAATATCAGTGCCGCGATATGCCGGCGAGGCAATGGATGGGTGCCTTTGTGCCGTCGAACGGAGTCGGTACGGGTTATGTGCGGGCGGCGCTGGAGTCGCTGGCGGCGGATGAGGGGAACCGAATTTTCGAGCCGGTCTGCCTGACGGAGGATTACGAGAACGGGCTGCGGCTGCGGCTGCGGTCGGCGCGGCAGATTTTCGTGACGGTCCGGGGCGACGAGGTGTCGACGCGCGAGTTTTTCCCGCGGACCTTTCGTTCGGCGGTGAAGCAGCGGACGCGGTGGGAGACGGGGAACGCACTACAGACCTGGGCGCGGCACGGGTGGACAGGTTCCTGGGCGGATCGGTACTGGCTGTGGCGCGGCCGGAAGGGGCTGGTGGGCAACCCGGCAAGCCTGCTGGCCAACGTTCTGTTTCTGTACGGACTGATGGTTCGGGGCGGTGCGTTCGGGCAGAGGCTCGGGGAACTGGGGCCCCTGCTGGCCTGCACAGCCGCGGTCGGACTGTATCGTGTGGGATTTCGGGCGTATTGTGTGGGTCGGCGGTATGGCTGGCGGATCGGGGCGGCGGTGCCGCCGCGGGTGGTGCTGGCCAACTGCATAAATACGCTGGCCACGGTTCGGGCGATTGGGATTTACGCACGGGCCAGGGTGCTCAGCCAGCCGCTGCGATGGGTGAAGACAGCGCATCAGTACCCGTGTATTTCGGCCCTGCAGCCTCCGCGGCGAATGCTGGGGGATCTGTTGGTGGCGAACGGGTACGCCACGGCACAGCAGGTGTCGGAGGCGCTGGAGACGCGGGCGGAGGGGCAGAGGCTGGGGGAGCGGCTGATTGAAATGGGGTACCTGGGGCAGGAGGATCTGTACGAGGTGCTGAGTTTGCAGTCGCAGCTGCCGGTTTCCGCCGTGCATCCCCGGGAGGTGTCGCAGCGGGTGGCGCGGTCGCTGCCGAAGCGGGTGATTCGAGAGTTGCAGGTGCTGCCGTTCCGGGTGGAGGACGGGAAGCTGCTGCTGGCCACCCCTGGGATTCCGCCGGGGAGCACGGCTTCGGCGGTGAAGCGGTTTACGCGGCTCGACGTACGGTTCCATCTGGTGCTGCCGGATCAGTACCAGAGGCTGGTGCGGGAGCTGCTGTGACGGTGGTGGGTTAGCCAGAGAATGCGAACTGAATCAAGGTGTCGACGGTGGTCGCCCGCGTGCCGTGCATTGTTTTCCCATCAGCGGCTCGTTGGGTTGATCAGGGTAACGAATTCCGAGAAACTCTACGTTGCAAACGGGGTCGAAGCAGGGGTGATCCCGTCGCCTGGACAAGGCTACAATTCGCCAATGATAGCGATGACGCCTCATCACCAGATTCGCAAATGTCTCCACCCGTTTGCCATCAAACGTGGGAATCCATCGCACCTTGACCAGGATCATGTCTCCGAAGTGGCGTGTCTCAACGATTCCGCCGTACGAGCGAGAACTGGCGCGACGCAGATCCTCGCCCCATCCTCGAGCCATTTCGAGGGCTCCTCCAATGAAGCTGTCGGGTCCGCCGTCCAGCATCCGGAGTGCCCAGGAATCTGGGTGTCCCGCTACAACCAGGCTCGTCAGGTTTCTGCTGACAAATGGCCCGATTACACCATAAAACCTCTTGAAATAGTGGCTGTTTAGTTCACGAAGTATCTCCCTCGGAATGGGTTCAGGGGCGTCCGGATTGGAGCGAGCAGCGAATTCTCGGGCAACGGGATTAGGAACGACAGCAGACCGGACGAGAAGACCAGCACTGTCCCGGCTGCAGCCGAGGCGATGACCCTGGCAGTCAGCCATTTCGCCAGGCCGGGGGCGGGAGTAGTTCGGCTGTTCTGCATTCCGTCGATTGTCCTTACGACCAGATAGCCGAAAGCCATGGCGGCCATGGGGGACACGATCGCAACACTGTCGAGTACAGATCGGAACCAGCTGCTTCCGTATGAGTCGCCTGTTGAGTCCGTGCCAAAGAGCCAGAGCGAAACCGACAAGAGCACGGCAGCCCACGCGCCGACGACTTCCATGGGGACGGGCACCCTGTTCGAGGTGGCTCCTTGATTGCCTGTGGCGCTGCGCCGCCAGAGATCGACGGTCACCTGAAAAGGCCGAACCAGATTCAGAAATGGGATGAACCATGAGAGCGCAGTTCCGCTAATTTTCGGGAGCCGTCCCCCATAAAAGAGAGCGCCTGGCAGGCTGCCGCAGACCAACGAAGCCAGGCTATGAAGGCAGCCAGGGTGGTCCAAAATCGAAATTGTGCCACAACTGTTCGATTCCTTGCGGAACGAAGCCTACCGCATCGATTACGCTCATTGCGAGACACGCAAGCATCAGCCCACCGACGAAGCGGGCACGCTTATGCGCCGCTGCCAGCGCAGCGGGCAATCCGCAGGGCATCGGGAGTCCCTGGGATCGCAAGGGGCGTCGGCGTGGCCGTGACCGTTGCAGCCTCAATCCGCGTTCCACAAGCGCCACAGAACAGTGCCGCGGGTGCGACTTCCTTTCCACATGACCGGCAAGCGTGCATGGTTTTCCTTTTCCCGGTCGCGCCTCTACGGCTCGAACACGATTGTTGTTGTATTGGCGGGCAGGTCGGATACCAGCACCTGCACGAGAGCGGAGCCTTCGAGTGTGGCACCGGGAGAATCCCGAACTCATCGCTGAGTTCGCGAATGCCCGGCATCGCACGGTCGGATCCGCCGCCGCTGCGAACAGCCAGTCGTGGTACGTTCAGACAGCCTACAGAATGGGGGAGAGCCACTGGAAACCATACTACCGATTCGAACATCAGCGAATCCCGAAATCAGACACCACATTCAATCCGTTCGTGCCGAGCCTTGTCGGATCCATTGCGGGTGTACGGTGGGATGTCTCGTCATTCGCCGCTTTCAAATTTGAATACCGGAACATCGACAGGCCTGTTACCGGCAGAGTTCATTACGGATTTATTCAGACCAGCTTTACGTTTTGACCAGTATGCCAATGTTTCGACTTCTCAGTTTGTGTCTGCTGGCCGCATTGTGCTTTGGCGCTGATCACAGTGATATCGCCGTCGTGGTGCGCAGCGACGTGCCGGTTGAGAACGTGTCTTTCGGCGACGTGAAGAAATTGTTCCCTGGAGACCGCCAGTTTTGGACTTCCGACCTGCGTGTGACCCTGCTGGTCCGAGCCCCGGTGGCGCGCGAGCGTGAGGTTGTGCTGCGGACTATTTATCAAATGTCCGAGGCCCAGTTCCGCCAGTACTGGATATCCAAAGTATTTCGCGCCGAGTCCGTGAGCGGCCCCAGGATCGTGTACTCCAATGAAATGGCGCTGGAACTCGTCAGTGCGATTCGGGGCGCGGTTGCGTTTGTCAGCGCGGACCAGGCTCCGCGGACGTTGAAGGTGCTCAGGATCGACGGCCGCCTGCCTGGAGAAAAGGGCTACCCCTTACACTGAAACCACGAGGCCTTCACGAGCCCCGGCAGTGTTCTCAAACTGAGTCCCGGCGCGGTGGACAAGCTCATCCAGAGCGTTGTCTGTGCGGTCCGGGTCATGGTGAAATAACAGCAACTGCTTCACACCGGCGTCGGCGGCTGTGCGTATCCCCGCCTCCCACGTGCTGTGGCCCCATCCAACGCGCCCTTTGTACTCCTCGGGAGTGTACTGGGCATCGTAGATGAGGATATCGGCTTCTCTGGCGTTCCTGCGCAGAATTCCGTCGTACACATCGTCTCCGTGCTCGTGATCGCTGGCATAAACGATGCAGGCGGAAGGGGACTGGATGCGATAGCCGGTCGCTCCCCCGGGATGCCGCAGTGGAAAAGGCGTAATCACCAGATCTCCCAGTGCGAACCCGTGCTCCTCCACCTGACAAAATTCAGTCCGAGCCTGTACGGCACTCAAATTTACGGGAAAGTAAGGCGCTCGCATCTGGTTTTCCAGAATGAGACGAAGCTGCCCGGTGTCGAGCGATGATGAGAATTGTATGTCCGACGCGGCATTATACAGGGGCGCGAAGAATGGAACACCCTGGATATGATCCCAGTGAAAATGAGAAAACAAAAGATGAACTTCAGTCGGGAACTCGTCGGGAGTATTGAGCCAGTGCTGCCCGAGCCGGCGAACTCCGGACCCGGCATCGAAGATCAGAGGAGGCTGATTACCATACCGTATTTCGACACAGGATGTGTTCCCGCCGTAGCGCATTGCGCCGGAATCCGCAGTCGGAATCGAGCCCCTTACGCCCCAAAATCTGACCTGTAGCTTCTCGCCGACTGTCATTCTCTCGGTTCCACATCTGCCGCCCGTGCAGAGTAACCAATTGTATCCGACACCGCAACTCACAGCAAATTCGTTATCGTCAGGTAACAAGACGATTACAGCTTTCGACGTCATTCCTCCCGACCGTGGAGGCGCCGCACCCGGCGGCGAAACACGCTCCCATGCGATCCTGATTCAGGTGTTTCACGCCGGGGTTCCTGGTGTGAATTGTTCCGGCCCGAGTCGCTCGAAAGCCCTTGGCAGATTAACTCCGTTGCTGTATGCTTTGACGGATGGGGAGTGGTACAGCTTATCATCGGTTTCATGTTGCGAGCTGGTTAGTCATGACGCCCCAGAAAGATTGGATGGTTCCGGCCGGAGTGCTGTCGCTTACCGCGTATTATGTTTGTGTAGCGCTGCCCTTATGTTCTTTCTGACCGCGAGTGTCAGTTCCGAACAACCCCGGAATGTAGTGAACCCGAGCTCAGGCGCTTACTTTCGATATGGGAGAGGCAGACCAATCAGCGGCATTACACTCTGCCAGGGACATCAAAGGTTAGCTCGGCCCAGGAGGATCGCAGGAGTGAAGGCACTCCGGGCAACGTACAAGGAGAGGAATGCATAACGACAGGAGTTCGGACATGTCAGGTGGAAGTCGGTCGTCACTGGGGCAGATGCTACAGGGAGTGCAGCACGTCGGCGTCACAGTCGACGACATGAAGAAGTCCCTGGAATTTTATATCGAGGTGCTCGGAGGCAGGCTTGCCATCGCTGGCACAGGTTTCTATGGGCCCGTGCTACATAACACCTTGTTCCAGGTGGAAGACATCGAGGCCATCGAGAAGAACCGCAGCCCCCGGTCCCTGGGCGTGCCGGACCTGCGGGACGGCAGCAGGGAGTCTCTCGATGTTTGCTTCATTTCGTTCGGCAACACGTGTGTTGAGCTAATTCACTTCCGCGACGCCAAACTGGACGACACAGCGCCGAACATCTTCCCGCGTCTGCCCTCGGGTGTCGGGCACGGCAACGCGTGCCATATCTCGTTTCATGTGAAAGACGATGTGGATCTGAATAAGTTCGCTAAGTCGCTGGAGGAAGAGTGCCAGCAGCGCGGCATCACTAACGTGGTGGTAAATCACGTGGTCGACGTCTCCAGCCATGAACAACGCCGGAATCTGCCGCTGAAGTACGCTGCGAACAAGTTCTGGAATGAGAAGGACTATTTCATCGAGGGCTACTCCGACATGGACTTCGGTGACTTCGAGGGCTGGTCTTTGTTTTACTGCAAGGGGCCGAACGGCGAGCAGCTGGAATTCAACCAGGTGACGAGGAAGGCGAAGTCCCACTTCAACCGTGCCCGCGGCGAATATAACGAGGCGAACGGAACCACCTACGCGCCGTCGAACAGCGCGGCGGCCCCCGAACCACCGCCTGGTAAGTAAGCCGCCGTGGTCGTACAAGAGTTTCTCAGAACTGAAATCCCTGCGAAAGCAGGCTGAAGACAAACAGGAGGCAAAAGCATGAGTAGTGGAGCAGGCGCCCAGAAACAACCTGGGGCGAATTCAGAACTGGTCCGGCAGATGTTCCTCGCCGGTGAGTCGATGCAGGTGGAGAAGTTTGCCGCATTCTATGCAGACGATGCGTGGTACCAGTTCAGCAACTTTCCCGTGGCCCACGGGCCCCAGCAAATCATCGATGGATCGGCAGGCTTTCTCTCGAAGGTAGGTAAAGTTGTTCACCACATCGAGAACCTGTGGGAAATCGACGACGAGAACGTGGTCTGCGAGATGACGGTCACCTACGTGCGGCATGACGGCAAGAGCTTCACTCTTCCCTGCTGCGACACCATCAAGATTCGTGACGGCAAGGTGCAGATGCTGAAGATCTACATGGATATCGGCCCGGTCTTCGGAGACTAGCCAGCGTCCTGACAAATAAAAGCCCCGCGGAGTTTCGGCTCTGCGGGGTTTTTGTTGGTTTTAGGCGTGCGGTTTAGGCATTCGCTGGCGCGAACAGTGGTCCCGCGTCCATAAAGATTTGCATGAACGTGACCTGGCCCTGCTCGTTGAACCGGAACAGATCGGCACAGGGCAGCGTGATCGTCCGCCCGTCCGTAGTCCCGTAGATGATATCCATCTCGCACGCGACGACGCCACCACCAGGTTCAATCATGGACTTCACATCAAAGCTACAGCTCTTGATGAAGTCCAGATGGCTGGCAGCCACGGTCGCCTTGATGTTGTCAATACCAACAGCGGCAGGATAATTGCCGAACTGGTAGGTCGCGTCGTCAGCGAACAACGTCATCGCTTCGTCGACGTTAAAAGTCTCGAAAATCTTCAGCAACCGGGTAACGGTATCGGAATGACTCATTGCAGATCTCCTCTGTTTCGCTCTACGGCATAAATGCCGGAGTGGCATCGATATAGGCGTGCAGCGACTTCACAAGGCCATTCTCGACCGTGATGAAATCCAGGCAGGGAACCTCTACCACCTTCCCGTCATGCCGGTGATACGCCACAACCAACTCGGAAACACATGTGTTGCCCACCTGCCACGTGTTCTTCACATCGTGAAGAACACGCTGGAACATGGGCGCGATGCGGGCACCGAAAGCAGCGATCTCTTCGCGGCCGTGGGCAGCCGGGAAATTAGCCACCTTGTACTCGGCGTCTTCAGTAAAGCACTGCGCATAGGCTTGGCTGTCGTTCCGATGCACAGCATCGAAAAGTCGTTCAATGGTTTCCAACTCGACGCTCATGTCTGTCTCCTTGATGTATTCCGTAATGGAGTTACACGGTTCTGCGTGTCTGAAGTCCGAGCTCTCCTTGCGGACATTCCGGGAAGGCCCAGACACATTAAATTCAAGTGCCGGCCACATCGGCCAGACTCGACTCCGAACTAGTGTAGCGGGTCGGATCGACTTCGTAAAGCAGAGCCTCCGTTATCTTCCGGCACCGCAATGCCGATATATGTGAAGTGGATAACCGCTGACACTGTTGCTGAATTTGAGGTCCCATAAGGAGCCTTCTTCTGTAAATTGCATTACTCCATGACAGGCCGAATCGCCGAGGTTACGGGGCTTGTGCTAGTATTCTAGGCTGTATCCATTTTGAGTCGATTCTCCCCGTGCCAGTCCTGGGTTGACCACCGAGGCCCTTTCGTCCATCTGGAATGGGCCCGGACGAGCATTTTGAAACGAAAAGACGCGCGAAAGCAGCGTCCCTGAGTGAGTAAATTGATCCTTAAAGCTACTTTTTTTCTGCTGTTGACAGCCTTTACGGCTTTGGCCCAGGCACCACCGGACTCCGGGCAGGACAGTGCGCAACCGAGCGCCGCCCCGGATCAGGGCCCTCCAGGTGGTCCGCCGGGTGGCCCGCAGGGAGGCCCTCCAGGAGGCCTGCAGGGACCACCGCCCCCCTGGGCAATTCCACATTTTCGACTCCTCCGGGCAGAGGAAGACTGGTCCTATCTGGCCGATCCGCAAATGCGCGGACATGACTGGGCAGACTCGCTGAAGTATATCCAGCTGGGCAATCGGAAGGGCTGGTACCTCACCCTCGGCGGCGAGACACGGCTGTGGTTTGAGCGCTATCAGAACGAGAACTGGGGCGCGCCCGCATATCCCGGTGAGCCTGCCTTTAAAAGCAACGCCTATCTGAAGCAGCGCTACATGTTCAATGCCGACTTCCATCTTGGCACCCGGTTCCGGGTCTTCGGCGAATTGCACAGCGGGTTCGTGAACTTCCGGGGTGGCGGGCCCCGGCCCATCGTCGACAAGGACAAGCTGGACGTGAATCAGGCGTTCGTGGATATCAATCTCAGCCTGGATGAGCGGGAGCAGCCAAAGGTCACGCTGCGCGTCGGCCGGCAGGAGCTGCACTACGGGACCGGCCGGCTGGTCTCCATCCGTGAAGTTCCCAACGTCCGTGCGAGCTTTGACGGCGTGCGCCTCATACTGAAAGCCCGGAAATGGCAGATCGACGCGTTTGCTACCAAGCCGGTCGAGACCAGAGTCGGATTTTTCGACGACCGCACCAACCACACCGAGACCTTCTGGGGGATGTACGCCACCGGACCGCTCGCTTCCCTTCCCTTCAATCTGGATGTGTACTATCTGGGAAACGCGCGTAAGCTCGGTGTATTCAACCAGGGTGCCGGACCCGAAACCCGGCAGACACTCGGAGCCCGTATCTGGAGGGGTGGCATTCCATTTATGGTCGGACACGGGTGGGACTACGACGTCGAATATGCAGGTCAGTTCGGCAGCTTCGGGCCCGGCTTTACATTCCAGGGTGCGCCGATCGGCAAAGGCAACATTCGCGCCTGGACGTTTTCCACCTCCACCGGCTACACGTTCAACGAAGTTAAAATGCAGCCGCGAATTGCCCTGAACACGGGCATCACCAGCGGCGACAAGGATCCCCGCAATCCCGACCTGCAGACGTTCTACACGCCTTATCCGAACGGACGGTTCTTTGGTGTGATTCAGTCGAACGGGCCACTGAACGTTCAGGGTCTTCGCCCTGCATTGACGCTTCAGTTACCCCGGCGTGCAGCCCTGACGGTAGACAGCTACTTCTTCGCGCGGCAGAGTCTCAACGATGCGTTGTACAACGTACCGGGCTTTCCCATGCGACCGGGCAACTTCAGCAAGGCACGCTACATCGGCACCCAGCCGGGCGTGGAGTTGTTCTGGCCCGTCACCCGGCATCTGACGATGGATCTGAACTACGCGTTCTTCGGCGCAGGCAAATTCCTGCACGAAACTCCGCCCGACCGCACCTTGCATTACGTCGGCCTGATCTTTATCTATCGGTTTTAAGGGACACAATCGGGATAGGGGGAAGCCTCGCCACTCCTCCCCTCCCACACCACCGGACATGCGGGTCCGCATCAGGCGGTTCGGCGGGTTGAGCAATTAACGAACCGTCAATCTCGGAATTCCGAGCGAGTCGAAGTAAGCCATTGGGCAGCACAATAGCGAGTGCCGGGCTG
>JAWXCM010000149.1:0-15584 GCA_034408745.1 Bryobacteraceae bacterium | reverse complement strand
GTATCAGGGGTGGGGTTCGGGTGGTAAAATTTTGCCTGGGGGCACCCATATGTCTTTGACCGTTGCCGTCGATTTAACAGAGGACGAATTGAAACGTCTGGAAAGCCAGGCGTCGGTTGCAGGACTCTCCGCTCAGCAGTTTGTTCAGCAGGCAGTCAAGCAGGCGCTCAAGCCCGACGAAGCCGAGGATATTTTGGAAATGTTCCAGAGGATCTGGGCCGACGTGCCGGATGAAGTGTTCGCAACCTTGCCAACGGACGGTGCGCATCAGCACGACCATTACCTCTACGGCACTCCAAAGAAGGTACTTTGAGCCTGGTGTTTGCTGATGCTTCGTACTGGATAGCTCTGTCCAATCCTCGGGATGCCTACGCAAGTCGGGCGCGGTTGTTATCTCAGCAATTCGGAGAAACGCGGGTCTACACGACAGAGGAAGTCCTGACGGAGTTCCTGAACTACTTCGCGGGCGATAAACGGCTGCGGCGACGCGCCGTCGAGGCTGCTCAGGGACTCCTTCGTAACTCGCGGATCATCGTGGTCCCACAGACCCACGAGTCCTTTGTCGAGGGCCTTGCGCTATATGCTCAGCGCGCGGACAAGGGGTACAGCCTTACCGACTGCATCAGCATGCAACTTATACGTAGGGAGGAGATTGACGCCGGAGTCCTCACCTCCGACCACCACTTTGAGCAGGAAGGCTTCAGGGCGCTTCTGCGCGGTTAATTCCGGTGTTAACCTCATAGAAAGCGGGCGTTTCCGACTTTTTACGGGTGCGCTGCGTCTTCCCCAACGGAGCCGGATTACAGTTGATATTTCGCGAGGTAGAAGACCGCGACCTGATAGAACAGGCTCGCCGGGACAATGTCGAGGCCTACAACCTCCTCGTATCCAGGTGGGAAAAGCGGATCTATAACTACCTGCTCCGCCTGGTCAAAAACCGGGAAGATGCCCTCGACCTGAGCCAGGACGTATTCCTCAAGGCGTACCAAAACCTCAGGAAACTGGAAGATCCGTCGCGATTTGCTCCGTGGCTGTACCGGATTGCGCACAACGAAGCGTACTCGGCGCTGCGGAAAAACCGACCGGAAACGGACCTCGAAGACGCAGAGTTCGAGCCGTGGCTGGAGCCGGGTCCGAGCCGGCGAATGCTTCCCATTGAGACCAGTATCGCGGTGGAACGGGCGCTGAAAACGCTGTCCGACGACCAGCGCGAAGCGGTTGTCCTGAAGATTTACCAGGGATTCAAGTTCGAGGAGATGGCCGTGATACTGGGCTGCCCGGTGTCGACGGCGAAATCGCGGCTGTATACCGCCCTCGATCTGCTTAAAACTACGTTGACATCGGTACCTGTGAGAGGTGTGGAATGAACTGCTCGCCCTTTGATTTGAAAGATTATTTCTTTGGGGAGCTTCCCGTGGCGGAGCGGTCCGCCACTGAGAGCCATCTGGCATCGTGCCCCCGATGCCGGGAAGAACTGGCGAGGCTCGGCGACACGCGGGCTTTGCTGATGTCGGTGGCGGATGAAGAACCGCCGCGCCGCATCGCGTTTGTTTCGGATAAGGTGTTCGAGCCCCGCTGGTGGCAGCGTGTCTGGAACTCGGGTCCACAGCTGGGCTTTGCAGCGTCGGCGATGCTGGCGACTGCGATCCTGGTTCACGGCTTTGCTCTGCGCCCTGCCGCGGCGACGGTGGCCACGCAGTCCCCTGCGCCAATTGTCGACGCAAAGACCATGCAGGCGGAGATCGACCGGCGTGTGGAAGCGAAGATGGCCACAGTGCTGGCCGATCGCGAGGCACAACAGATGGAGCGCGTGATGGACGTGGTGAACACGAAGGCACGGCTGCTGGACAGCAAACGGCGTGAGGATCTGGTGCTGGTAGGTGAGTACCTGGAGCGCTTTGAGAAGCGCAGTCAGCAGGTCACGAAACTGGTGAACTATGCCAACGAGTAAGCTCGTTGGCGCCGTCCTGGCGGTGGCGTGCGTGGGTGTGGTCGGAGCGGCTGTCAACTCCGGGATTCGCTGGACCGCGCTGCGCGGAGTCGAGCGCGGCAGTGACGAGGCGCTCAAGAGCGTATTCAACTCCAATGCGCTTCTGGGCAATACGCGGGCGGTATACCTGCCTGGTTACGGAGTCGTTTTCTCGGCTGAGATGGACGTAGCGCCGGAAAGCACGCCGAACCCGTTCCGTCCTTCCTTCACAAAGGATGAGATCGCCAGGATCAAAGAAACAAAGCGGCTGCGAATCGCTGTCTTGCGGGACCGGATGTCGCGGCTACTGGTCAATTTCGCCGATTCGGTGCAGGTGGGCGACAGTGAAGCGGTGGCAATGGCGGTCACTCTGCTGTACTCCAAAGTAGAAGACACCGACGCCATGCCGAAGCAGATCGTCATCTGGGCTCCACGCGGTTTGCTGCGAAGCGGCAACGCTCCGGCGATTGCAGCTAACCTGAAGGTTCAGGAGTCATTCTAGGATGCAGGCAGTTTCCGGAGCGCCGAGCCCGCGGCGAATTGGCGAAATGCTCATTCTGCGGGGTATGCTGACGGCCGAAGACCTCGACCGGGCGCTCGAGTTACAGAAAGAGCGAGGCGAGAAGATCGGGCGCATCCTCGTCGACGCGGGTTTCTGTGCCCATCGCGATGTGCTGAACGCGTTGTCGGATCAGCTTGGCGTGCGACTCGTTGTGATTGAAGGCCCGCCTGCTGTCTCACCGGAAACCGAAAAGCTTTCGCCGCGCTTCCTGCGCCAGTCACGATGCCTTCCGCTGGCGCTGCACGAATCGACACTGACGCTGGCGATGGCCGATCCGCTCGACTTTGAAACGCTGGCCGCCGTGCACACTTTCACGGGACTGAACGTGGATCCGGTGCTGGCGTCGGAGCAGGAAATTGTCGATGCGGTAGACCGGTATTACGGCGAGAGCGCTCGCACCGCCAATCAGGATCTGTTCGGCGACGACGGGCAGGGCTCGGAAGACCTTGAGCATCTGCGCGACATGGCGAGCGAAGCGCCGGTGATTCGGCTGGTGAACGCCATCATCGCGCAGGCGGTGGAGAAGCGGGCCAGCGACATTCACATTGAGCCATTTGAGCGCGAGTTCCGGGTGCGGTATCGCATCGACGGCGTGCTCTACCCTCAGGAACAGCCGCCAAAGGAATTCAAAGCGGCGATTATTTCGCGCGTGAAATTAATGGCCCGGCTGAATATCGCCGAGCGACGCCTGCCGCAGGACGGGCGCATCAAGATCAAGACTCTGGGCCGCGAGGTAGATCTGCGCGTCTCGACGTTGCCGACCCTGTATGGCGAGAGCGTCGTTATGCGTCTGCTGGATCGGTCGACTGGCGATTTCTACGATCTCCGCCGCCTTGGATTCGACACGGGAATGCTGCAGCGGATGGAGCATTTCACGTCGATGCCCCACGGCATTTTTCTCGTTACCGGTCCGACGGGCAGCGGTAAGTCGACCACTTTGTATTCGGCGCTGAAGCGGATTAATCAGCCGGATAAAAAGATCATCACCATCGAAGACCCGGTGGAATATCAGATGGACGGGATCAACCAGATCCACGTAAATCCGCAGATCGGGCTGACGTTTGCGGCGGGGCTGCGGCACATTGTGCGTCAGGATCCGGACGTCATCATGGTCGGCGAAATCCGCGACCGCGAGACGGCCGATATTGCGATTCGCGCGGCACTCACCGGGCACTTCGTGTTCTCCTCGCTGCACACCAACGACGCGCCGAGCGCGATCACGCGACTCACCGATATGGGCGTCGAGAATTACCTGATGTCGTCATCGCTGGTGGCGGTGCTGGCACAGCGGCTGGTGCGTACGATTTGCACCAAATGCCGCCGTCCCGACGGCCACAAGATGACTCCCTTTGGCGACCTGATTGAGGTGTATCGCGGCGCCGGCTGCGACAACTGCTTTGGGTCGGGATACACTGGCCGCGTCGGCATTTTTGAGCTGATGGAACTCAATGACGAGATCCGCAAGAAGATCATGGCCGGCAAGGATGCGGTGGATCTGACGGATGCGGCTCGCCGACACGGAATGCGACCGCTGCGCGAAGACGGCTGGATGAAGGTGGCCGCTGGCGTGACCACGGCTGACGAAGTGCTGCGCGTCACACAGGAGTTCTGATCGCGTGGCTGCCACCTTTCACTTTCGCGCCGTCGCACCAGACGGCAAGCTGCGGACCGGCACGCTGCATGGCGACAATGAGAAGTTCGTCGCCCAGGAACTGCGCAAGCAGGGGCTGACACCGGTCTACGTCGGTGTCGGGCAGAAGGCCGCCGTCGATATCAAGATCCCCGGCTTCAACGGCGGGCGTCGACGCGACGTGCTGTTCTTCACCCAGGAATTGTCGACGCTGTTGAACGCCGGCGTCCCCGTCGATCGCGCGCTTTCCATCACCAGCGAACTGACCGAGAGGCCGCGATTCAAAGGCGTGGTCAGCGAAGTAATTCGCGTGCTGAAGGGCGGCAGATCGCTGGCCGATTCGCTGGCTGCACAGCCGCTGTACTTCTCTGACCTCTACATCAACATGGTGCGCGCGGGGGAAGCGTCGGGGTCACTGGCCTCGGTATTCGAGCGGCTGGCAGAGTTTGAGCGCACGCGCGATGATCTTCGCAATTACATCGTGTCGTCGATGGTGTATCCGGCGCTGCTGGCGACAACGGGCACCGTGTCAGTCATCTTTTTGCTGACGTATGTCGTCCCAAAGTTCGCCGCGGTATTTCAGGATTCCCAGCTGAAAATGCCTGCGCCGACGAGAATCATGCTGGAAACCAGCAACGTTCTCACAAAATACGGCTGGATCGGAATTGCTTTACTGGTGGGCGGGCTTATTTTCCTGCAGTTGTCGACGCGGACCGGTGCGGGTCGGCTGTGGTGGGACGGGTTCAAGCTGAAAATTCCGGTACTCGGCGACGCCCTGCGGAAGGCCGAAGTGGCGAGGTTTGCCCGAGCCATGAGTACGCTGGTGGCCAACAGCGTGCCTCTGGTGCAGTCGCTGTCCATTGCCGGCGCAACCCTGAACAACAAGAGAATTGCCGGCTCACTGGCGTCGGTGTCGGCGGGCGTCCGGCGGGGCGAAGGAATCGCGGGACCGTTGCGAAAGGCAGGCGAATTTCCGCCGCTGGCCGCGCATTTGCTGGCAGTCGGCGAAGAAACGGGACGTCTGGATTCCATGTTCCTGCGCATGGCCGACATTTATGAAGCGGACACCCGGACCGCAATCCGCCGCTTCACTTCGTTGTTTGAGCCGATCGTAATTCTGGTAATGGGCATCATTGTGGGTGCTTTGATTCTGAGCATGCTGGTGGCGATCACCAGCATGAATGAGGTGGTGCTTTAAATCATGACGATGGATAACAGACTGAGACGGCGGCGTCGTACACAGGCCGGCGTCACGCTGATCGAAATGCTGGTGGTGGTCGTGATTATTGCGCTGTTTGCGGCGCTGGTCGGGCCAGGATTATTTAAGCAGGCGGACAAAGCCAAAGTCACCGCGGCTCGCACGCAGATGGAAGGGTTCATGAGTGCGCTCGGCCAGTACAAGCTGGACACCAGCATGTTCCCGACAAGTGAGCAGGGTTTGGTGGCGCTTCGCGTTCGACCCACAAACCTTCCGCAGTGGAACGGGCCGTATCTGACCAAAGACGTGCCGCTGGATCCATGGGGCCGGCCCTACCAGTACAAGTATCCCAGCGAGCACGGCGATGAACCGGAGATTGCGTGCCTGGGGGCCGACGGCCAGCCGGGCGGCGAAGACATCAACACCGATATTTTTAGCTGGAAGAACCACTGAATTTCATGAGCAGCCGGCGGAGGGAGGCGGGCGTCACGCTGGTCGAGATGATCGTGGTGGTTGCGATCGTCGGACTGATCGCGGCGATTGCCTTTCCCTCTTTCACCGCCGGGCTCGACGGTGTGCGGCTGGCCACCGCGACGGATTCCATCGTGGCCTTTCTTAACGCCGGACTCAACCACGCCGAACGTCGCCAGCAAACGGTGGAATTTACGGTATCGATTCCCGAAAACCGAGTCGTCATGCGCTCCACCCAACCGGGATATGTTCGGACCCTGGCGATGGAAAAGGGCATGACGATTGTGCGTGTGCTGCCTCAGCTGCCTGGCGGCATAGAAGAATCGACGCGCAATTTCTATGTCTATCCGTCGGGCGCGATTCCGGCTGTGGGAATTGAAATTTCGAACGCGCGGGGCAGACACCGGATCGTGAGCGTAGACCCGATCACCGGCGTCGCCCAGACGCAGGATCCCGTGGCCGAGCAACAGAAATGAGACGCCGCGGACAGGCTGGATTCACGCTGCTGGAAGTGCTGGTCGCCACGGTGCTGATGGCGATTATCGTCATCGGCACGCTCTCGACGCTGTCCACCACCACGCGGAATGCAGCCAAACTAATGGACCACGATCGCGCGGCGCTGTTCGCACGGCGCAAGCTCGACGAAGTGCTGATCGACAAGAAGCTGCCGAAGGTCGTGATGCTGGAGGGCGGCTGGGACCCCGTGTTTACGAACGGGAAGCAGTCAGGCTGGCGCGCGCAGATCCTGCCCTTCGAATGGCCTCCCGACCCAACGCCGGGCATGATGATCCTGGAGCGGGTGCAGGTGGAGGTCTGGTGGACGGAGCAGACGGGCCAGCGCCGGACGTTTCAGGTGGAAGGCTTTCGACGCGGTATGTTGACGCAGCGCGACATGGAGACTGGGCTGCTTGCGCAGGTGCCCCGATGAGGCGCCGATGAGAAATGAGCGGGGTATCACCCTGATTGAGTTGCTGGTTGCCGTCACGCTGCTGAGCCTGCTCTCGGCTGGTATGTTTTTCGCGATGCAGATCGGGCTCGGGGCCATGGGCCGTACCAACAAGCATTTCACCGATGTGCGCAGGGTACTGGGATCGGACCGCGTGATCACGGAGCAAATCGCCGGATTTGTGCCCACCGCGGGCTTGTGTCAGCCGACGCCGGAAGCGCCGCCGATCCGCGTCGGGTTCTTCCAGGGCGATGTGCAGACGATGCGCTTCGTTTCTACGTGGTCCCTGCAGGAGGCGGGTCGCGGCCTGCCCCGTATCCTGGAATTTCAGGTGATTCCCGGTGAAAATGGCGAGGGCGTGCGACTGGTAGTGAATGAAACGCTGTTTACCGGGCCGCCTTCCACTATCCCGTTCTGTGCAGGCTATGCACCCGATCCAATGAGCGGCTATCCGACAGTACAGTGGCGGCCTGTGCAGATCGGACCGAACTCATTTGTACTCGCCGACAAGCTGGCCTATTGCCGGTTCACGTTTAAGCAGGATGTCACGGAGGAGCTCCTCCCCGACAAGTGGCTCGGCCGCTGGATTCACGATTTCACGCCCGCCGCGGTTCGTATTGACTGGCTGCCGCTGCACCCCGACCCGTCACGCCTGACGCTCGCACCGATGACGCTGCCGTTTCGACCCGGCCGGCACCCCTTAATGGAGTACTCGGATTAATGGCCCGCCGAGTTGGACAACGCGGCGGCGCACTGCTGGCTGTCCTGTGGATCTCAGCCGCGCTCACGGCGATCGCGTTCGGCGTCGCGGCCACAGTTCGCACGGAAACTGAGCGCACCAGCACGTTGTCTGAGGGCGTTCGCGCGTGGTATCTCGCCGCTGGCGCGATCGAGCGAGTCTGGCTTTACGTGCAGTGGGGCCCGGGATACCGGAACCCGGACGGCACGCCGAAGTTCTTTGAGCAGGGTATGGCGCGCGTGTTCCTGAACTTTCCCACCGGCGCGGCGGTAGTGGAAGTGATTCCGGAAACCGCGAAGCTCGGTCTCAACACCGGCCGCCCGGAAGAGATTCTCAAAGTATTGATGCTGTTAAACATAGAACCCGAGCGGGCGCAGCAGATCGTGGCCGCAATCGTCGACTGGCGGTCGGGCGTACCCGGCGGCCTCTCCATGTTCGATCAGTTCTACATGTCTCTCGTGCCGTCCTTTCGCGCCCGGCATGCGTCTTTTGAACAGACGGAAGAACTTCTCCTTGTGCGGGGCATGACGCCCGAACTGTATTACGGAACTGCCGTCCAGGGCGATCAGGGTCAACTGGTTCCGCTGCCCGGACTTCGCGACTGCCTTTCCGTATATGGCTCGGAGTTGATGATCGATGTGAATCATGCCGAGCCAGCGGTCCTGGGTGCCATTGGAATCGTTCCCGAAGCGGTGGCCGAGATCGTGGCCCGCCGCCGGGTGCAGCCGTACAAGACGGTGCAGGAACTGACGCCACTGATGCAGTTTGCCGGGCCGGGCGCGAGGAGACTGATGGTAGGGGGCAGCACCATATTCACATTCCGAGCCACGGCCCGTCTCCGGCTCCCGAACGGGCAGATGTCCGACATGAGTCGCACGGTTAGTGCGATGCTGAAATTTCATCAGAAGAGCGTGACGACTCCGCCGATTGAAGTATTGCGTTGGTATGACTACTGATACTGCTCCCACAGCCGCTCTGAATCCCGCCGTTTCGACGCCCCGAACGGGGCTGCTCTGCTACACGGCGTGGGGTACCGGCGTCGGCGTTGAATTGCGGGAAAAGGAACTGGTCGCGACCATTGTTCGCGTTCGACCCTCGGAAACGGGGATACTCGGGGCGGCGACTGTGACCGATTACAAAACGCGCCCGGCAGCCGAGTGGGGCACGGAACTCCTCACCTTCCTGCGCAGCCTGGGTGTGGCGCACATCGCGGCGACAGTGGTGCTGCCGCGGCGGGATCTCATCGTGCGCGCGGTGCACCTGCCGGGAGTGACTGACCGCGATCTGGACGCGGCCATCCGGCTGCAGATCGATTCGCTGCACCCGTTCGCCGACGAAGAGGTTTGCTTCAGCCTGGCGCGAATCCCGAAATCGTCGTTTGCGCTGGTCGGAATTGTGCGGCGTTCGGTGGTGGATGCGTATCTCACGTTGTTCGCCGAAGCGGGGCTGAAGATCGCCTCATTTTCGTTTTCGGCAGGTATCGTTTATTCGGCGCTGCGTGTCATTACGACACCGCCGGCCAATTTCATCTGCGCCCATGAAGCGTATGGTCTGGTGGAGCTGTACGGCGAGAGCGAAGCGAAGCCGCTGTACTCGGCCGCACTGCCGCTTCGGTATGACCGCGCGGTGGGAATTGCGCGTTCGGAATTGCGGCTGGATCCGGCGACGCCACCGGCGCGGCTGGCGCAATTGCTGCCGAAACCCGTCCTCTTTCCCGCCGATTACGATCCGCAGTCTCCTCGTTTCGAAGCTAATATTCTGCCTTATGCGACCGCGCTGGCCGGAGCGTGTCCGTGGCTCGGGATTGAATCGAACGTGCTGCCGCCGGAGTTGCGGCGCGGCAGTTCGCGCGTCCGGCTGATTCCCACTTTCATCCTGGCTACGGCGCTGCTGGTGCTGCTGGTGATGCTGGCTTTTCAGGAAAACTGGGCCGACGCGCGATATCTGGGCGTGTTGCAGCACCAGATTCGCAGGTATGATCCGGCTGCCCGCAAGGTGGATTCCATAGACAAGTCGATCGCCACGGTACGTGCCCGGTCGCAGAGTCTGGACGAGTTCCGCCGGCGCGGGCGGCTGGACATCGATTCGCTGGCCGAGATTACAAAGCTGATTCCCGCGCCGGGCTGGGTAAACAGCCTCGATATGGATCGCCAGACCATTCAGGTGGCAGGCGAGGCCGATCAGGCAGCGGCGCTGCTGAAGGTAATCGACGGATCGCCATTGTTTGAGAAGTCGGAATTCACCATGCCGATCACGAAAGGCCAGACAGGTGAGATGTTCCGCATCCGGGCGCAACGAACCGTCCCGCCGATGCCTCTTCCGCAGAGTCCCCCCGCGGCACAGGGTCGAGGACCGGAGACGCCCGCCGCCACGAGGCCCGCTGCTCCCGGAGGTGGTGCGAAGTGAAGCAGCTTAGCGAACGCGAGCGGCGCGCCCTCATCCTGCTGATTCCGGTGTCGCTGATGATCATCGCCTACTGGTTGGTGAATCGGGAAAAAACCAGCGAGGTTGGCGCCGAGGCCGTCACGTCCATTCCCGCGGCCGAGCGGCGTTTGCAGCGCGTCCAGCAACTCTCTTCGACCGTGCCCGGCAAGGAGCAAGTGCTGCTGCAGGTTCGGGCCGAGCTCGCCTCGCGCGAAAGGAATCTGATTCAGGCCGACACCGCGGCGCAGGCGCAGGCTCAGCTGCTACAGATTATTCGCAAACTGGCGAAGTCTCCTGCCACCAATATCGATCTGCGGAACACGGAAATCGGGCAGGTGAAGCCCTACGGGACCGATTACGGCGAGGTCGCGGTGGCGGTGAATTTTGAGGCTGGGATTGAGCAGCTGGTGAATTTCCTCTCCGATCTGACAGCGCAAAAAGAGATGATCGGCACTACGGACCTTCGCATCGGTGCCGCGAACCCAAAGCAAAAGACGATGCCGGTTCGGGTCACCATCTCCGCGCTGGTGCGCAAAGAATTGATTCCTGACAAAAAGGGGAGCGCATTTTGAGGAAAAATCTGTGGCTCCTCGATTTGCTGCTGCTGGGCCTGGTGTTGCTGGTGGGCAGCATGTTGCGCGACCGGTGGGCGGCTTCCGATTCGCGAGTCGAAGCGCTGCTGCGCCAGAACATTGCCCCGGCACCGCCGCCCACGATTCCCGCCCTTGCCGGAGTGCAGCCCGTTACGGCCGCAGCCTATGTGGAAACCGCGCAGCAGCTACTGTTTTCGCGCGACCGTAATCCCAATGTGATTCTGGACCCTCCCCCTCCTCCGCCTGCTCCTGTTCCCATGCCAGACCTTCCAGTGGCTCGCGGCGTCATAGATATTGGAACCGGACCGACCATCATCCTCTCGGAGAGGGCCGGCGCTGCGGAAAAGGGATACAGGCCAGGGATGACCATAGGGCCTTTCAAGATCGTTGCCCTGACCACTCAGGAAGTCACGTTTGAGTGGCAGAACAAACAGGTGGTCCGAAAGATCGAACAGATCCTCGACCGGACGGCTCAGGCTCAGGTCGCTCCGCAGCAAACCGCGAATACGCAGCCTGCGGCGGTAAAGACCCTGACCAGTCTGGCACCCGTTAAGGCGGGCCCCGGACAGGAGCTCGGCGAACGCAGCAGGGCATGCATATCGGGCGACACGTCGGCTCCGGGAACGGTACAGGACGGTTACAGAAAGGTAGTCAACAAGAGTCCTTTCGGCGACGTTTGCCGCTGGGAAGCTGTGAATTAAATTATGCGAGTTACCAACATATTAGGGATTCTTTTTACCGCCGTTGTATTATTCGCGGCAAATCCTCCGGGAGTGCCTAAAGAGGCTCGCCAGACGGGCCCAGCCGAGTTCAAATTGACAGACCGCGGCGGCAAAAACTGGGTATTCCGGCAGACTCCGTTCGGCATTCAGAAAGCGGAAGACAAGGCGCAGGACGCACAGTCCGACGCGGGAACAGCGGAGCGACAGACAGGGGAAGCGGCTGCTGTGAAGCCGGGTACCACGATGCCGACCCCGTTCGGTGAGACACGGTCCCGGGACGCGGTTCCGGTTCGGGTGACGGAAGACGGCGACACGCTGCGGTTCGAACGGCAAACCCCGTTCGGCGTGCAGCGATGGAGTAAAACCAAATCCGAACTGAGCGAGCAGGAAACTCAGCTTTGGGAAGCGCAGCGCAACAGCAGCAACCAAAACAAGTCCAAATGAACATTTGCCGATTCGCCGCAGTTCCCACTCTGAGGATCGCCGTTGCGTCCCTCGTCGCGCTGACACAGATCCTGACGGCGCAGGTTACGGTACCGCCTGGATTCAACCGCCCCGCGCCTCCAGCTGCCCAGCAGCCTCCCCAGGCGGCTCCTCCGGCGGCGGGCCAGCCAGCGGCGGCAGCGGCTCAGCAGCCGACCCCTGTGGGAACGGGAATGGCGACCTCCGGGCTAAGCCTGACCAACGCGTCATTACGCGAGGTGATCGACATTCTGGCGCGTCAGCTCAAGATCAGCTACATTCTGGATCCGCGCGTCCAGGGCGGCGTGACTATCAACACCTACGGAGAAACGAAAACAATCGACAACCGCGCGCTGCTCGACACCATTCTGCGTATCAACGGCTACGCCATGATCCCGCAGGGCGACATTTTTCGTGTCGTGCCGCTGACCGATGTGCAGCGCATGCCCGGCCTCAAGCCCGAGGTGAACGGCTCGACGGCGCCGGAAGACGACCGCACGATGTTGAACCTGGTTTTCCTGAAGTACGCGACGGTGGATGAATTAGCCAAGCTGCTGCAGGAATTTGTCGGCGAGAACGGGAAAATGTGGTCGTATCCGCCCGCGAATCTGCTGCTGATGCAGGACAGCCGCCGCAACATGAAGCGGGTAATGGACCTGGTGAGCCTCTTCGACAGCGAGACGTTCGCCAACCAGCGCGTCAAGTTGTTCGAGGTTAAGAACAGCCGGCCCAGCGATCTGGCCAAAGAACTCGACGGAATCCTCAAAGGCATTTCCCTGAATGAGAAGTCGAGCCCGATCAAGCTTCTGCCAGTGGACAGAATCAACACGCTGATTGCGGTGGCGCCGAATGCCGGCGTCTTTAAGGACGTGCAGGCGTGGATCGACAAGCTCGACATTACGGTCAGCAGCAGCGCCGGTTCGGTCGACAATTTCGTGTACCGCGTCAAGTACGGCTTTGCCCCGACGCTGGCGATGGCCATCATGGGCCTCTACAGCAACAACCCGATGTACGCCATGAGCCTGATGTCGTCCTTCAGCCAGATGGGCATGGGCTCAATGAACAACGGCGCTTACGGAGGCAACGTGTTCGGGGGCGGAATGGGCGGTGGAATGGGCGGCGGCATGGGTGGTGGCATGGGTGGCATGTACGGCGGCGGAATGGGCGGCGGCATGGGTGGAGGTATGTACGGCGGCGGAATGGGTGGGATGTATGGTGGCGGCATGGGCGGTGGCATGTATGGCGGTGGCATGCCATACCAGGGCCCCATGGCCAGCATCCCCACTGCGTCCGGCGCTGTCACCGCCGGCGTGGCGGGAGCGGCCGGCGGGTCCAACCTCACAGGCCAGTATCTGGGCGCCGGAGGCGTGGGCGGCGGCGCTTACGACAGCCGGGTACCGCGAATCATTCCCAATCCGTTCGACAACACCCTGCTGATCCAGGCTACGCGCACGGAGTACGAAGGCATCGTGAAACTGCTGCGCGACATCGACGTAGCCCCGCGCCAGGTGCTGATTGAAGCGCGCATCTACGAAGTGACGCTTTCCGGAGCGTTGAGAAGCGGCGTGGCGGCTTATCTGCAGGAGCGCGGCGCAGCTCGTCCGGACGGGTTCACGCGAAACCTGGCAGGGGCATTCTCCGATGGCGGCATCACCATGACGGCGGGCGCTCTGGTCGGCAAAAGCCGCGAGCTTCTGGCCGCGGTGAGCGCCAGCGAACTCTCAAGCAGCGCACGGGTGATTTCGGCTCCTTCCATGATCGCTACCGACAGCGTGGCGGCATCCATCAACGTCGGCACGCAGGTTCCTACGCTGACTTCCCAGGCCTTGACTGGCGCACAGTCGGGCGGCAGTTCGGTGTTTGCCAACAATGTGTCGAACCGCGACACGGGCGTCACCATGAACATCATGGCGAGGGTGAATCCAAGCGGCATCGTGACGCTGATCATCAATCAGGAAGTCAGCGCACCGATCGCGCCCGCTGCCGGAGCGGGAATCCAGAGTCCGTCGTTCTCCAAACGCACCATTCAGACGCAGGTGACAGTGCAGGATGGCGATACGGTCGCCATTGCGGGCATCATCAATGAGAATTCCGGCAACAGCTCATCGGGTATCCCCTTTCTGCACCGGCTGCCGATTGTCGGCACTGCGTTTGGCAGCAAGGCTTATTCGAAGGATCGGACCGAGCTGATCGTTTTCATGACTCCCCGGGTAATCTACGACATGTCCAACGTCAATGAGGCCACAGACGAGCTGAAGGGCCGGCTCCGCAAACTCAACAAGTACATCAGGGACGAGGACAGGTAGCGGCCGCCAACACCAGCACGGCGTTCAGACCACCGAAAGCAAACGAGTTCGACATGGCCCACCCTGCCTGTCGAACTCGTGCTGCGTTGGGCACCACGTCGAGGTCGCACTGTGGGTCGGGCTCAGTGAAGTTGGCGGTAGGCGGAATGCGCCCACCGTGCAGCGTCAGCGCGGTGGCGACCGCTTCCAGCGCACCCGCCGCACCCAGCGCGTGTCCGTGCATCGACTTCGTGGAGCTGACGCAGAGCTTATCGGTGTGGGCGCCAAAGACGGTCCGAATTGCCGCTGTTTCGGCAGGATCGTTGGCAGCCGTTGCCGTGCCATGGGCGTTGATGTAGT
The DNA here is from genome assembly GCA_034408745.1 of Bryobacteraceae bacterium. Lineage (GTDB taxonomy): Bacteria > Acidobacteriota > Terriglobia > Bryobacterales > Bryobacteraceae > JAWXCM01. Next base: position 1,223 of record JAWXCM010000149.1, on the reverse strand, counting down.
CAATCTGCTCCGGCCGGATCCCGGCGTCAGCGAGCGCACACCTCATAGCCAGTGCGCCGCCATCGGACGACGGCTGAGTGATGTGGTGCGCGTCGGACGACATGCCGAAGCCCGCCAGTTCCGCGTAGATGCGCGCGCCCCGGGCAGTCGCCGAGTCCCAGTCCTCCAGCACCAGCATCCCGGCACCTTCGCCGAGAATCAGCCCCGAGCGTGTCTTGCAGAACGGCCTGCACGTGTCGGGGGAGACCACGCGCATCGCCTCCCACGATTTCAGAAAGCCGTAGCTGAACACCGATTCGCTGCCACCTGTGAGGGCGACGTCGCAGACGCCCTGTCGCAGCATCCACAGCGCCTGCCCGATGGCGTGGTTCGACGAGGAGCAGGCCGTCGACACCGTGAACACCGGTCCGCGAATGCCGAACTCCTTCGACATGTGGCTGGCCGCGCTGCTGGCCATGATTCGCGGAATGCTGAACGGGTTCACCCGAGGCAGGTCGCGCCGGTAGAGGGCGACGAAGCCGTCGTCGGTGGCTCGCTGCCCTCCGCCTCCCGTGCCGGTGACGATGGCCGTTCGCTCTGGCGCGAATGCAACTCCCGAGTCGCGCACCGCCTGGCGGGCCGCAACCAGCGCGTATTGTGCAAATGGATCGAGCAGGGCCAGCGCTCTGTGGTCGAAGTGGGCAGCGGCGTCGAATCCGGCCACTTCGGCTCCGTTCGGGAAGCGCAGCGGCGCGGGAAGAGGGGTCTGGATGGGGCGTATGCCCGATCGTCCGGCGAACAGCGCCTCGCGAAACGAAGCCAAATCGGGTCCCAGTGCCGAGATCGCGCCGAGCCCCGTGATGGCGACTCTACGCACCGGCAAGCAGCCGCTCCACGCCCGCCGCCATGTCCCCTACGCTGCGGATCGATTTGGCTGCTTCATCGGGAACGCTGATACTGAACTCGTTCTCGACTCCAAAAACAATGTTGATACCGTCAAGCGAATCGATGCCGAGTGCCTCAAACGAACTCTCGGCCGTGATCCCTTCGGCGGAAATCCGCTGGGTCTCGGCAATTACTTTGATAACGCGCTGCAGAATCTCGTCGGACATATCCCTTGCCAAGTCTAGCGAACCCACTCGCCGGCGGTCCGGAATGTGTAGCCCTGGTCCAGAAGGCGGGGCAGGAACTCGGCGACCGCGGCGATGGTGGCGGTGATGTCGGGGCGGGTGGCGCGCTCGCGG
>JAWXCM010000148.1:0-22086 GCA_034408745.1 Bryobacteraceae bacterium | reverse complement strand
GAATGGACGCAACGCGCTAAGTCTGGCGTCGCTGTCGCCGAATGTGAGCTTCGGGTTTCCGGCGGCGGGACAGGCGGGCAGCCGCCAGGGCGGCATACGCACGGACCGCTCCATCTCCATTGCGGGCCAGCGCTCGCAGTTCAACCATTTCACGCTGGACGGAATCGAGAACACCGATCCGAATCTCAACTCGCACATCGTGGAGCCGTCGGTCGACGCACTGCAGGAGTTCAAGGTGAAGACCGGCATCTATCCGGCCGAGTTCGGGCGCGGCACGTCGCAGATCAACATGTCGACCAAGAGCGGCTCGAATCAATTCCACGGGACAGCGTATGAATTCCTGCGCAATGAGAAGCTGGACGCCAGGAATTACGCGTTCACTTCCGCGCGTCCTCCGAAGGACCCATTCAAGTGGAATCAGTTCGGGTTCACGCTGGGCGGCCCGGTTTGGATTCCGCAGGTGTTCAACGGAAAGAACCGGCTGTTCTTCATGACCAATTACGAATGGTTTCGTCAGCGGCGCACGGTGCAGGGCTTGTTCACGGTTCCTGCGGCGGCGGCTCGCGAAGGCGACTACTCCGCCCTCCCGTTCGGCACCACCGGCATCTGGGATCCCGCCACGCGTGCGAACCCTGGCGCATCTGGTGGCACCCAGTTCGCCGGCAACCGCATCCCTGCTACCGCATCGATCCGACTTCGAAGAAGCTCCTGGATTTCTATCGTTCGCCGAACCTGCCGGGTGATCGCAACAACTACCAGTCCGGCCCGGGACGTCCCGTCAACCGGGATCAGTTTACAGGCCGCTTCGACTTTGTGGAATCGTCCAACTCGCAATGGTTTGGGCGCTACAGCGTGGGCGACGACAACCAGCTCAACGAAGCGATTCGCCAGAACGGCAGCAGGCTCGTGACCAATTACGAGCAGTACATGGTCACCAACACGCGCGTCTTCACGTCCACCCTGGTCACCACCGGTCCTGAAGTGGCCTTCAGCCGCGATGTTGTCACCGAACTGGCGATTCCCGGACTCGCAGGCGGCCTGCCCGTGCAATGGGGCATTCCGGGCGTGGGGTTCACCGATGGATACTCGAGGTTTGGCAACGACTCGGAAGGACCGTACGAGAACAAGAACACGTCCCTGCAGCTCATCAACAACCTGAGCTGGATCACGGGCGATTCATTCGCGGATTTCCCGCTGGGTCAGCCGTATCAGGCCGAAGCCGCCGTCTCGATTGCGAATGCTGATTTCCGGGCCAACACCTTCTACCTGTATTTCGACGACACGTGGAAGATTACTCAGAAGCTGACGGTCAACTATGGACTGCGTTATGAGAACACGCTGCCATGGGAAGACCAGACCGGAACATTGTTCAACGCGATTCTGCCCAATGAAGTGCATCCCACCGATTATCGGAATGCCGCGGCTCCGCGCAGTATGTGGCCGTTCTTCCAGCGGCAGCGTGCTGCCCGCCAGAACTGCTACGAGGGCGTCAAGGTGCGGTGGCCGAACATCAATGTAAAGTGCGACGGCAAGTTCGGCAATCGTCTGGTGAGCCGGGATAACAACGACTTCGCTCCGCGGCTCGGAATCACGTTCGCACCTACGCCGAACTTGCCACGGCCTATGGGCAGCTCATACAGAATCGATGTGACGAAGCGATGCCGGTGTCGAACGCCGAAAGCGCGCGCTCACACTGGCGGCAGTAGCTGTTCATCGGGAACAGGGTGTCGTTGCCCTGGTTGCGGATGGACCAGACGGCTGGAAGAGCAGCATTGACGGATGGTGGAATCCGGCCGCGTTTAGCCGGGTCGCGGACGGCCAGCATGGCAACATGGGCCGCAACGCGTTGACCACTCCCGGAGTTCAGTCATGGGATTTCTCCATGTTGAAGGACTTCAAGTTCACCGAGAAGCATCGCCTGCAGTTCCGGTTTGAAGCGTTCAATTTCCCGAATCATCCGGCCTGGGGCAACCCGGAATCCACGGTCAACAACGTTCCTTCAGGAACCATCCGCTCTACCAGGACAAACATGAGTAACCTGCAGCTTGGTCTCAGGTATGTCTTTTAGACGGACACTGTTCCCCTGAGAAGTCGCCCCGGAGCCAACCCAGTCTCCGGTTTTTTTTGTTCCTCTTCGACTGGTTGCCGGCGAAGACAACTGCGCGGCGCGACAGGGAGAGCAGGTCGAAGCCGGTTTCAGTGACTGTGACCAGTGTGCCGCCGTCTTTGGGTTCGAGGCGGGACGTGACTTCGGTGGTGGGCTCTTTCGAGTAGTCGACGGACTGGTCCGGCATGCCGGCGTGCCATGTCCAGCGGAACAGGTTAGGCTCGGACATCGCTTCGATTCGTACCTCGAAGCGGACGCCGCCGGAGCGCATACAGACGGACTCGCCCGCGATGAACTGGCCTTCGACGGAGTCGCCTTAAGTAAGATCTCTCGCTGGATTGTCGCACGCAACCATTCGGTTGCATGAGGCGAAAGCTCAAGCCCCGTGGCCGAGAGCCTTTTGCGCGAGCAGACGGAGCCACGCGGGACCGGCAAATGCAATGAACCTGTGCATGCAGGATGTGCAGCGGCAAGGCACAAACCCGATGGTCCAGTAGACGACTTCCTCCGCAGGGTTGCGCCGCGATTCCATGATCCGCACGGAGAGGCAGCGCGGGCAAGAGCACGCGTCGGCTCTTTTGGCCTCAATTGCTCTGGCTTGTGTCATGACTTCCTTCCTTGAATTACCTTCTGGCCAGTTATTCCAACCTCACTGGCGTTTCGACAAGACCAGCATAGAGCTTGTGAAGAAGAAGTGAAAGGTTGCAAAATACCCTGGAAAAGCCAGGGTTCTCAGGACTTTTCGGCTAAACAGGTAATGGTACGTTATGGTACGAGCGGGTCTCCCTGACCATGTGCGGGGCTTTGCCATTACTTGTAGAAATGTATGTGTTTTCCTGAACTTAATCAAACGCAATCCGCTATCGCAGGAACATCGGAGCGGTTCGCCGGGCATGGCCAGTTACTGGGCTAAACGCCAGATGCCGAGCCATTCGACGCTCAAAACAGCGAATCGTCATGGTACCGTTAGTACTCTGAAACAGCCATTTCCAGTGTCGAGAAGGCGGTTACTGGCCGCTTCAGCCTCAATGGTGCTGCCTTTTTCCGCCCGAGCGGCTGCCCTGCCGTTTCTGCGGGGCGTCAACTTTACGGCCGAGGGACGCGGGGGGTACACCGCCGAAACCGCTGCGCCGATGCTGGACAAGCTGGCCGCCTCGGGAGTGAATTCGGTGGCTCTGGTGCCCTATGGCTTTCACCGGCCGGGCACGGGCGCCATTCGCTACAACATGGGGATGGAGGCCGACGACCGCATCCGCGACGTGTCCGCGGCGGTCCGCAAAGCCGGCATGAAGCTTCTGCTGAAGCCGCAGTTGTGGACGCCCGGGGTGTTCACCGGCGACCTGGAGTTCACGGCCGAGGCGGACCGCACCGCGTGGTTCGCACAGTACACCGCGTTCGCCACGCATCACGCATCGCTGGCGAAAGAAATCAACGCCGATTTATACTGCATTGCAAATGAATTTGGGAAGCTGAGCCGCCACGAAGCGTACTGGCGGGGCTTGATCAAACAGGTTCGGGGCATTTACTCCGGACCGCTGGTCTATGCGGCATCGCAAGGGCCGGAGTTTGAGAATCTGCGGTTCTGGGATGCGCTCGATTACATTGGCCTGAATAATTACTACCCGCTGCGGTCCGATTTTTCGGCCGGTCATTTGCCGGCGATTATTGAGAAGGTCTGGAGCAAGATTCGCAAGCCGGTGTTGTTCACCGAGTGCGGGTATTCGACGTTTGAGAATCCGCACCTGCAGCCGTGGGACGAATCGCCGCGGCAGCTGTCGCCGGAGCATCAGGCCAGGGCTTACGAGTCACTGCTGCGGGTTGTCTACGACAAGCCGTGGCTTGGGGGCATGTACTGGTGGAAGGTTGGCACGAATGGCTATGGCGGGCCGGCCGACGGCAGCCATACGCCGTGGAACAAGCCCGCCATGGATGTGGTTCGACGCTGGTACCGCAGCGGCAAACGGTAGCGCTTATTCGTAGCGCAGGGCCTTCATTGGATCGATCAGGCTGGCACGAAGGGACGGGATCAGGCCCGCCGCCGCGGTCACCGCGGTGAGGACCAGCACGGCCGCGCCAGCCGTCGACGCGTCGGTCGGCTGCACTCCAAACAACTGCGATCCCACATATCGGCTCAGTACGAAGGCGATGGGGATACCGACCGCGCAGCCGATCACGAGCAGGATCAGGACCTCACGCATCACCATCCAGGCCACCGCGCTTTGCGGTGCGCCCAGCGCCATGCGCAGCCCAATCTCCCGGGTCCGGCGCACCACAACGTACGCCATCACACCGTACAGGCCGATGGCGGCCAGCAGAGTGGCCAGCAGGCCGAAGGCGGTCGACAACGTCGCGATCAGGCGCTCAGTGCCGAGCGTCTCGTCGAGCTGCCCTTCCAGCGTTTTCAATTCGTAGATTGGAAGCGCCGGGTCCAGCTTTGCCACCTCGGCCCGCAGCGCCCGGTACATTTCCTGGGCAGGCATCGATGTCCGGACGTAATAAACAACGGAGGTCGGGAAGCCGGACTGCGCATTGGGCACGAACATCTGACGGCGCACGCCCTCGCGCGGGCCTTCATACAACGTGTCCTCGACAACACCAACGATCTCAATCTCGAGCTTGGTGTTCGGCGCGGTGCCAAACCCGGCGCGCCGGCCCACGGCCTTCTCCGGACTGCCGAAATAGTGCGTGGCGAACTTGCGGTTTGCAACAGCCACGCGGAATTTTTCGCCGCCTGCATCGCGCGGATCGAAATCGCGCCCGGCCAGCATCGGCACGCCCATCGTCCTGAAGTAGCCTGGCGATATCGAGTTCATGAAGGCCTGCACGTCTTCTCCGTCTTTGATCTGATGACCCTCCACAGACATCGACGAATCCCACTCCCATCCATGCAGCAGAGGCACGGAAGCGAAGCCCGCTTCCTTCACGCCGGGCGACGACTTGATGCCGTTCAGCAGTTGTTCATAGAACGGATGCAGTCGCTGCACGGTGTAGCCGGAGTGCGCCGGACTGATCTGGAAGCTCACCAGGTTCGAGATCTCGTGGAACCCGGTGTTCATGCTTTTCAGATTGCCGAGACTCTTCACAAAGAGTCCGGCGCCGGCCAGCAGAAGGAAGGACAGCGCGACCTGCGCCGTCACCAGCACCTTGCGCACGCGCACCGACGAGCCTGCGCCCGTCACCGCGCCGACCACGTCCTTCAGGGTGCTCCACAAATCGAGCTTCGTCGACTGCATCGCCGGAGCAAGGCCGAACAGAATACCGGTGATCACGGCCACCGACAAATCGAAAAGCAGTATGCGGGCGTCGGGAGTCGACTTCAACAAAATGCGGCTGCCGTCCTGCGGCATAAAGCTGAGCAGCCCGCGAATCGTGAGATCGGACAGCACCAGTCCGGCGAGTCCGCCCATCAGCGACAGCAGCAGGCTTTCCAGAATCAGTTGACGGATGAGTTGCGAACGCGAGGCACCGATGGCGAGCCGTACGGCAATCTCCTTGCGACGCGACGACGCTCTCGCGATCAGCAGGTTCGCCACGTTGAAGCAGGCGATGAGGAGTACCAGTGCAACCATGCCCATCAATACCCACAGCGCCGTCTGGTAGCTCTGTCGAAGCTGGGAGTATCCAGTCGCAGCCTCTTCCATTCGAACTTTGCGCGCCATGAACCGGTCCCGATTGAACGCGGTCAGATTCTTGATGTCTTTTACTTCTTCGCTGACGATCTGATAGAACAGCGGTTGCAGTGCGCCTTCGGCGCGCGGCAGTGTGTAGCCGGGCTTCATCCGCGCGAACATCTGGATCCACTGGCTTCGGCGGTCGCCCATGGAGTCGTTTCCCGGCGACATGATGGGCCGCATCTGGATGGGCACTCGAATGTCGGGGGCCCGGGCGGGATCGAGGCCGCTGAATCCCGCCGCGGACACACCCACCACGGTCATCGGATAGTTATTCACCAGCAGCTTGCTGCCGATTATCTTCGAGTCGGCGTTATAACGGTTGACCCAGTAGTGATAACTGAGGACGACCACCGGATGACCTTTATAAACCCGGTCGTCCTCCTCCGGTGTGAACACCCGACCCAGCGCTGGCTTCACGCCCATGGCCTGGAAGTAGTTGCCGGAAACCAGTTCGGCATTCACGCGCTCCGTTCGCCCGTCGAAGCTGATGGACGACTGTGTCAGGTAGCGGCAGAACACATAGGAGAACGCCTCCGCTTTCTTGCCGTAGTCCTGGTACATCGGGTACGACGAGGCTCTCGAGCCGTTGTTGTTTCCCATGTGCGGCCCGGTGGACCAGATCATCACCAGCTGCTCGGGATCATTCACAGGAAGCATCCTGAGCAGCAGTTGATCCAGCAGGGTGAAGATGGCAGTATTGGCACCGATGCCCAGAGCCAGCGAGAGCACGGCAACCGTGGTAAATACCGGGCTGCGAAACAGCGTTCGAAACGCGTATCGGATGTCGAAGAGGAAACCGGTCACGCGTGATATACGGTGCGACTCGCTTCCGGTTACGTTATGGACGTAGAATTTTTGCATGGCTTCCCTTCTTCGCCGTGAGTTCGTGGCCGCTGGCACTGCGGCTGGAATGTCGTTCGCGGCACCTTCGGCCGTGCGGCTCGGCGGCCCGATATTCCTGAAGTCCGATGACCCCGGAGCGCTGGCTCGCGAGCACCGGCGACTCGGCTACACGGCCGCCTACTGTCCACCGGCGAAGGTGGAAGAGACGGACCGCGTTCGCGCCATCGAGAAGGAATACGCGGCTGCGGGAGTGGCGATTGCAGAAGTTGGCGCGTGGGTCAACATGCTGGAACAAGACCCGGAGAAGCGGCGCAAGAACCTGGACTATGTGCAGTCGAGGCTGGCGCTTGCCGACGCGGTGGGTGCGCTGAACTGCGTGGACATCGCAGGATCGTACAACGTGGAGAGGTGGGACGGCCCACATCCGAAGAATCTCTCGCAGGAGTGCTTCGATGCGACGGTGGAGAACTGCCGCAAGCTGATCGACGCGGTGAAGCCGAAGCGCACGAAGCTGACCATCGAGATGATGGGCTGGGTTATTCCGGAAGGCCCGGACACGTATCTGAGACTGCTGAAAGCGGTGGACCGCCCGGCGTTTGCGGTGCACATGGATATCTGCAACGTGCTCAGTTCGCCGCAGCGTTTTTACAATAATGCCGCGTTTATGCGGGAGTGCTTTTCGAAGCTCGGACGGTGGATCCAGTCGTGCCACGCGAAGGATCTGTACTGGCAGCCAGAGCCGAATCTGCATTTCGTTGAGGTAATCCCGGGCCGGGGATCTTTAGATTACGGCGCGTATTTGACGGAAATCGCGAAACTGCCGCAGCGTCCTCCTCTCATGCTGGAGCATCTAAAGAAGGCGGATGAGTATGAGGAAGGCGCTGAGTATATTCGTAAAGTGGGCGCAAAGGTGGGGATCTCGTTCGCCTGATTGCGGCCCGTTCCGTGACACCCGGCTGGTATCCTGGTCAGAGTCGAAGCGCCAGCCGGGCGTCAGGAGACCAGTCGAACTGTGAGCAGCTTCTGGCGGGGCCTGGTTCGTTTTGAACGCGAGAAGATCGCGCCTGTAACCGCACTCCGCAACGCAGTCGGCGTCGCGATTCCGCTGCTGGCCGGTTACGCTGTGGGCAACACAAACAGCGGACTGGTTGGCGGAACCGGAGCGCTCAACGTTGCATTCACGGACGGCCGCGATCCTTACCTGCCTCGCGCGGAGCGTATGGTGGCCGCCTCTGTGCTGTGCGCCTCGGCAGTCTTTATCGGATCGCTCACCGGAGGGCATGCTGCGCTGGCTGTCGTCCTGGCATTCGGCTGGGCGTTTGCCGCGGGGCTGCTGGTGGCGCTCGATCAGACCGCCGCCGATGTCGGCACGATCAGCCTTGTCACCCTCATCGTGTTTTCATCGCATGCGCTGCCGCCGGACCAGGCGCTGTCAGCCGGAGTGCTCGCGTTCTCCGGCGGTCTGCTGCAAACCGGCCTGTCCGTCGCAATGTGGCCCCTGCGCCGGTTCGAAGCGGAGCAGCGCGCGCTGGGCGCGTTGTACAGCGAGCTCGGCCGGTCAGCCGCAGAGCCAGTGGAAGCCAGAGCCGCTCCGCCCGCAACACAGCAGGCCAGCGATGCGCAGAAGGCGCTTGCTTCTGTGAGCGCGGGTCGCAACGTGCACGCTGTGCGCTACCTGCTGCTGCTCTCACAGGCCGAGCGTATCCGCCTCAGCCTGCTGTTCCTCGGTCGCCTTCGGCTTCGACTGCAAAACCAGTCGAAGGATACAGACGAGCCGCCGCAGTTGCCGCTGGACGAGTACGTCGCGCTGACGGCGCGCGTGCTGGATTCCATCGGCGCGGCGCTGTCTTCCGGCGGCGAGACGGGCGACAACGAGGAGTGGCTGCGGCGGATGCATGGCATCGCAGAAGAGGTTCGTCGAACCGAGGCTGTCAGCCAGCCGGCCATCGCTGCCACGTTGAGCGAGATAATTCATTCGGTGGAGGCGCTGACGGGTCAGGCGCGCGCGGCTGCCGATCTGGCGGCGTCGGCGACACACTCCGGACGCGTCGACTTTGAACGGATTGAGCAGCGGCGGCCTATCCGTCTGCGGCTGATCGGCACCTGGCCCACGTTGCGCGCGAATCTCACACTGAGCTCCGCCGCGTGCCGTCACGCATTACGGCTCGCCGTCTGTGTGGGTATTGCGGAGACGGTCGCGCGCACGTCCGGCCTGGAGCGCGCTTACTGGATACCCATGACCGCGGCCATTATTCTGAAGCCGGATTTTACCGCCACCTTCAGCCGCGGCCTGCAGCGACTTGCCGGAACCTTCGCGGGGCTTGTCATCGCGACGGCGCTCTTTTATGTGCTGCCCGTCGCGTTCTGGACGGAGGTGTCGCTCATTACAGCCTTCATGTTCCTGCTGCGATGCTTCGGCCCGGCGAACTACGGCATCCTGACCGCTGCTGTCAGCGCACTGGTGGTCGCGCTGCTGGCTATGACGGGCGTGCCTCCCAGCGAAACGATATCGGCGCGCGGAGTCGCGACGGTGGCAGGTGGAGCGCTGGCGCTGGCGATCTATGCGGTGTGGCCGACGTGGGAACACACACAAATACCGGAAGTAATGGCGCGAATGCTGGATGCTTATCGCGAATATTTCCACGTGATTCGCGAGGCATTCCTGTTCCCCTCAAAGGATTTCAGCACAATGCTCGATCAGAAACGGCATCGCGCGCGGCTGGAGCGGTCGAACGTGGAAGCGTCTGTGGAACGCTATGCGGCCGAGCCCAACGTGAGCCCGGAGATGGTGAGCGCGTGGACCAGCGTGCTGGCGAGTTCGCATCGCATGATCCACGCCGTGATGGCCATGGAAGCGGGACTGATGCGGAGCGAGCCGGTGCCCGCGCGGCCCGCCTTTCGACCCTTTGCGCACGACGTGGAAGTGACGCTGCACTCCCTCGCCTCGGCCCTGCGCGGCACCCGACTCGACGCCGCCGAACTGCCCGATTTGCGCGAGGATCATCACACGCTGGTCGAATCGGGCGACCCTGAGACGGAGCGCTACGCGCTGGTGAATATCGAATCGGACCGCATCACCAACAGCCTGAACACACTGTCGATGCAGCTGATGGCGCTGGTGACTCAGCCCCACCAGACTTCGCCTGGCGCGAGGTGAGCTTTGGCGACGTCGGGATTAAGCTCGATGCCATAGCCCGGCTTGTCGGTGATGGTGTGGTACCCGTCCTTGATGATGGGACCGTCGTGGATGACCAGGTCCTGCCACCAGTCGATGTACTTGGCCAGCTCGTGTACACGGAAGGTGCGCATGCTGGCGGCGCAGTGTGCCGACGCGATGGTGCCGACCGGGCTCGCCGGATTATGCGCGGCGGTCCAGATGTAGTAATTGTCGGCCAGATCGTGGATGCGTTTGGATTCCAGCAGTCCGCCGGACTTTGGAATATCGATATGGACCACGTCGCACGCCTGTAATTCGACTAATTTACGGAATTGATGCCGGGTATATAAATTCTCACCCGTGCAAATCGGAATATCCACGGAATGCGTGACGCGCGCCATGGCTTCCACGTTCTCCGGCGGAACCGGGTCTTCCAGCCACATCGGCTTCACTGGCTCCAGCGCTTTGGCCAGTGTGATTACGTCACGAACGTCGTAACGCCAGTGCGCCTCGACAGCAAACGGAATGTCGGGTCCGAGCTCCTCGCGTACGATCTCCATTCCTCGCACGATGCGACGAATGTCCTTCGCCGTCAGGCCGCGGGTGTACGGGTCGTGCCCCGGCTCTTTGAACTCGGGATCGGCCGCCACGGGCACGCCGTCGCCCTGGAACTTGAAGGCAGTCCAGCCGAACTTCTCCGCTCGCGCCGACGCCACATGCTCCTTCCACGACGCCGGGCTGTTGACATCTTTGGGATTTTGCATGGTTCGGTAGAACCGGACGCGGTCCCGGAACTTGCCGCCCAGGAGGTTCACGGACGGGGTCTGCAGAATTCGCCCCACGAGATCCCACAGCGCGATCTCGACACCGCTGGCGGCGGTGACGGTGATGCCGGCAATGGCCCCCGCGCCTGCATTGCGCATCAGCATCTTTGTGTACAACCTGTCTACGTTCAGCGGATCCTCGCCGATCAGGTGCGGCTTGAGAATCTTCTCGATTACGTCTTTGACGCCGGCGCCCCAGTAGGCCTCGCCGATGCCGTAGAGGCCGGAATCGGTCTCGATCTTGACGAGGTTCCAGTCCCAGGTGCCTCGCACGATCATCACCTTGACGTCTGTAATCTTAATCTTCTTTTGTAGTGCGGCGGCGAGTTTCGCCCACGGTCCGGGGAACAGGGCGCCGCCGGCGAATGCGGCGGTCTTCAGGAATCTGCGGCGGTCAACGATGCTCATGGTGGGCCTTGATCGCACATCATATCCTCAACCGGATGATCCACGCACAAGTCGCTGTTGTCACGGGTGCGCGACAGGAAAGTGACAGATTCGTGAAACGCAGGTGAGTCCAGGCAATCTGACCGTAGCTGGTACGCCAGGCCGAGCCGCGCCTCCGTTACAGAGCCGCGACCATAAGGGAGCGGTACACCTGAGGTGGGTCCGCTGAGTTTGGAACGAGGTACTTCATCACTTTTGCCTGCTACGGCGCACATCTTCACGGTGACGAGTGGGTTCCGTAGACAGTCGCGCCATAACCTGTTTGGAGGCCGATCCGCAGCGTGGCGAGGCGGATCGGCGTAGCATGAGTCAGTGGGCACGTCATGGAAGCACGCGATGGCTATGGAAGGACCAGGGTGTTCGGGAAGCCATACGTGTTCCATGTCCTGGCCAGGACCCGCCTCGAGGAGGCCCACTCCAGCTTCCTGGCCTGGATACTCGATCCAGCGCAGGCCCATGGATTTCGGGACGCCTTTCTGCGCGAGTTCATGCTTCGGAGCGTAGGAGAGGCGCCACCTTCGACCCTGGACGTATCTGTCACGTGTGAGTATCGATACGGCCCCGGAAGGTTCGACATCCACGTGAAAGGGGACCGATGGTTCACGGTCGTGAAAAATAAGATCGACGACCACCCGTGGGAGCACCAGAGCAGCAAGTATCAGGAATACTGCCGGAAACTGACTGATCGCGGCGAGCAGGCGTGGTTAGTCTACGTGACGCCCGCGCGTCGCCCGCCTGGCGCGATTCCCTGGCTCTCTTATCGTGACGTCCGGCTGATCCTGGAGTCCCTGACTCCCGATCCTTCGGCAGAGACGATGATCGAGCACTTCTGCGAGCACATCATGTCGGATTTGGAGGCCTGAACCATGCCAAAAGAATTTACTTTCTCAGCAAAGTTCAATTTGATCGTCGACCACTTGAAGGCCGTCCGTACGCTGCATGAATACGTGAACGGCGCGCTGTGAAAGACGTCCTGCACTCCAGCCCCGAATCGGGTAATCCCGAAAATGCTCTCATGCCGAAATGGAGCGTCGTGGGAGACGACCGCATCTCGATTGGGATCTACCTCGCCTCGCCACTTAAGAAAGATGTTAACGAATGCTACGCCGAGTTGAATGTGCCCGAAGACTGGTAGAAGAGCCAGCAGTTCATAGCCGAGCTGAAACCGCCGCCAGGCTTTGAGCACGCCAGCCAGTATGAAGGCGAATTGGCCGAGACGACGTCGGTCTTCAAGTACGTGCGGTATGAGAGTTTCGTCGGGCCTGACGGCCGGTTTGATGCCCCCGGCTTCATCGAAGCATTCCGGGAAGCCACCAAAGCCCTGGTCGCCATGGAGCAGCAGGTTGACCAGATCCCTGAGCGTCTTCGGTGAACCTCGTGCGTCCCCAGGTTGAGCCTGGATGGACAGCCATCGGAGCCGCGGCAGTCCTCGACTTCGAAACTATTGGCTTCAGCCCTGGCAGCGACGAAATCATCGAACTGGCGATGACACTATTCCGCTATGACCGCGTTTCCGGTCACGTGCTGGACATCGCCGGGGAATACTCCGGGCTGCGGGAACCATCTTGTCCCATTCCGCGGTGCACTTCGGCAGTCCACGGAATCACGCGCCGCCTGGTGCGCGGCCTTCGGTTAGATTATCGCCGCATTCGAGCGATGCTGCGGCAGGCCGACTTTGTCGTGGCGCACTATGCAGCGTTTGATCGCGGGTTTGTAGAGCGCCTGATGCCCTCCTCGCGGGAAACGACGTGGTTATGTTCGCGAGACGATATCGACTGGTGGGCCAGGGGGTTCGAAAGCCGTTCGCTGGAGGATCTCGCATTCGAACACGACATTGAAAACCCGCAGCCGCACCGGGCCAGCGGTGATGTGGCGACATTGCTGGCGCTGCTCAGCTATCGCCCCCTGCGCCGCAAGCCGTATCTCCACGAGTTGCTGCGCAACGCTGGTCTGCTCCCGACGCATCGACCGCAGAAAACTGGAGACGTTCAGCTCGGCCCCGGGTGATCCCCGGCGCTGCACGCGAGGGGAGGTTTACGGCTGGGTGGAGGAGACGCTGAATCAGCACGGATACCGGAAGCAGGACCGGGAAGTGAAGGAAGTGCTGCGGGCCTATATCGGGAAGATAACCGGTCTCAGCCCGGGCGCAATTAACGAGGCTAATCGGTAAACATGCGAGTTGTGGTCAGGTGAGAGAGGAGATTTACAGGCGCCGCCGCTTCGCCACGCAATATACGCGAGCCGATAGAGAGCGGCTTGCCGAAATCTCGGTTTCGCATCTGTACCGTTTGCGGCAAAGCAAAACCTACCGGCAGCGGCGGGTCCATTTCACCAAAACCAGACCGGCGAAGGTATTGATCGGCGAGCGCCGCCGCCCCGAGCCGGAAGAGAAACCCGGGTATTTGCGCGTGGATACGTTGCATCAGGGCGATCAGGACGGAGTGAAAGGCGTTTATCACATCAACGCCGTTGATGAAGTGGCACAGCGGGAAGCGGTGTGCTGCGTGCTGCGTGCTGCGGATCAGCGAAGCCTGGCTGGAACCCGCGTTGCTGTCGATGCTGGCTCAGTTCCCGTTCCGGATGTTCCGGATACGCGGCTTTCATTCCGGCAATGGCAGCGAGTTTATTAATCACAACGTGGAGAAGATGCTCGGCAAACTGCTTGTTGAGCAGACGAAGAGGAGACCCCGGCGGAGCAATGACAACGGACTCGTGGAAGCAAAGAACGGTGTGGTAAGGAGCCCGGCACGATTCCCCTTCAGGCTCATCGTTCGATGAGAATGTTGCTGACCTCCGGATGTAGTGTATTGCACAGCGCATCTCAACGTGTCGCAACCAAATCGTTCCGAGCCACCCGCTGCGGCGCTTTCGAGGAGTCCTGACGGCATGTCCCGGTTTTGATACACTTAGATTGTGCGCCCGGTTGCTTTTCACCCCAAAGCCCGCGACGCAATTCGAGCGTTCCCTCGGGAGGTTCGTGATCGGTTGGGAAAGGCTTTGTACCTGCTTCAGGCTGGAGAGCAGCCGGGGATGCCACTGTCGAGGCCGATGCCGTCCGTTGCTCCGGGTGTTTCTGAATTGCGTCTACACAGCGAGGACGGCCAATTCCGAACGTTCTATTTCACGGCGAGGACCAGTGGCATTCTGGTGATCCATGCGTTCGCGAAGAAGACCCGCCAGACTCCGCCCACAGAAATCCAGTTGGGCAGGAAGCGATTGAAGGAGATGCAAGATGATCAAGACTAAGCCTGTAGTCGCAAGAACGCCAGAAGCCCTGGCTCGGACGCTCGGGCTCAGCGGTGCGGAATCGCACGAATGGCAGGTGCAACATGCTCTGCTCAAACGGCTCAGGCAGATTGTTCGTAATGAATCCCTCACGCATGCTGAAGTGGCCGAGCGTGGCGGTTCGTCCCGGACAAGGGTCACGTCGATATTGAACGGAAACCTCGATAACGTGTCGAGTGATTTGCTGATCCGCCTGGTAAGCTCATTGGGCTACCGGGTCCGGGTGTCCGTCTCCCGCATCGATTCCGCCGCGTAGGAACACCAGTTATCAACGCCCTCGCTGGTTGTCCGGATGTTTCGCGAGTGCGGTTTTGCCGGTCACTGGTGCTGGTACTTCGGATCGCGCTAACTATAACTAACCAGGGCAACCCGCCTGCCACCCAACTCGCGCTCGCTACACCAAAAGAACATCCCTTTCTGCCGTTCGAAAAAGTCCATTTCAGGAATCTTTCGCAATAGAATCAACAACTTAAATACCCAGCTCAAATTCGCCGCGCCAGACTTCAATTGAGGGTTGCCGGGTTGGGTTGCCCGGCGCATGGGGACAGCGTTCGGCTGCCGTGACAGCCAGTACCACGACAGACCTACGGAGCGCTTTCGGCCACGCCGCGGGAATCGCGTTTTGTTTCATGGTAATTGGTTTCGGTTCTACCTTTTTCTACCTGAGCTAAGCGCCTCCTCGGGTGCGCATTTGAGAGCGGCAGCATAGCGAACCATTTGGGGAGCCAACTGAAAGAAGTCACTGCCCAGGGAAAGCCAAATATAACTGACCTCTCGGTAGTGTCAACTGATTTGTGTACTCCCCACCCTGGTGATTTCTGTTGAGTTGAGGCACCATCGGCTGGTGCCCGGATCCTGGTGCGGATACACCTCTGGCTGCGCACCGCCGCTCTCCGGGATCACCGCCCCCCGACCTCAGGATGCGCCCCAACGAACGGCCACTACCGCTGCGCGGCCAGGATCATCCCACAACGGTCATCGGCGGCATATCCATCTCTTCCTCCATTGTGCCCAATCTGCGCATGGCCATCAAGAACCTCCAGCATCCGGTTGTCCGCGTCCGCGAAGGCTCCAGGAGTGACCGAATCGGCCATCCAGCGCGGAATCGGCACTGGTACCTTTGAATCGGAGCTTCCCATGGAAAAGAGTGTTTTCGTCCAGGCCCGCGACCTTCCACCCGAGAAACGGCACGCCGCCGAAGTCTTGCCTGGCGGGGCATTGGGCGAAGATGAACTCCTGCTCGTCAGAGCCTCGAAGGGCCATATTCTGAAGCCCGGGGCGAAGGGTGAAGCTCCCGCGATCAACGAGGTTGTTGACGTTCGTCACAACCGCTGATGAGAATTGCGGTTAACACCGCCATCCTGATTCGGGCGACCTCAAAAGCCACAGGCCCAGCCAGGGAGCTGCTGCAAGCCATTCAGGATTCGGGTTCGCAGCTCATCCTCTCACCTTATGTGCTCGCGGAGGCAGAGAGGGTTCTACGCTACCCGGGAATACAGCGCCTTTACAACCTGAGCGACGGAGCCATCTGGACCTACATCCGGGATCTCGAATCCTATGCCGATATCGTCGAACCTGCTCAGGGTCCGCCGATTGTTCTGAAGGATGCCAACGATGACCCCGTCCTTTATACCGCAGTGGCTGGACAGGCGGATATTCTGTGCACCCGGGCCGCTTGAGTTCACTTTTATGTCGTGCACCCTGTTGTCACCGGCTACAGCCTGGACTGAGCGGCCAGTCGTGCACGGATGTGCAGGAAGTAGGCGACTACCGTTGCGTCCTGAACGGTCGGCCATTTCTCCAGCGCCTCGGGAGTCGGCTTCGGCTCACGCAGATCCTCGATGGTGAATCCGGTCTCGCGCAACACCGCGAACCACGAACTCAGAGTGAGATGCACACTCTGGATGGTGAACGGCTTGTGCGCGGCTCGAATTTCCGGCGGGGCGGAGGAAAACAGCCAGCTCTCCGTGCGAGGCCCCTCGTCGTAGTAGGCGCCGACTTCGATGGCACGGGTTTGGCCGCTGGCGTCGCGCAGATTTTTTCTCCATGGCGGCGAGAAACAAGGGTGCATGACGGAGAACTGGAAAAACCCGCCTGGCCTCAGAATGCGGGCGACTTCGCGGAGGACGGCGGGCACGTCCATCATGTCCATCAGGCTCATGAATGCGGTGGCGAAGTCGAATGAGCCGGAACGGAAGGGCAGTGCCCGGCCGTCGCCCTGAACGAAAGCGGAGCAGCCCTTCCGGGCTGCGGCCTTTACGAACGCGCCCGAGTGGTCGAGGCCTGTGATCTGCGCACCGCGGTCGACGAGCAGCCGGGTGTTGTAGCCTTCGCCGCAGCCGAGGTCGATTCCTTTCAACCCTACGACTTCGGGGAGCATCATTAGGAAAGCTGGGGTGTTGAAGGCATCGCGGTAAACGTCGAACCCGGCCCTCGACAAGACTGTCCAGGCAGCCGCATTTTCTTCCCAGTTTTTGCGCGTTTGCATATAGTGGAAACGATGAAGTCTCTGGCCGATACCAATGTGCGCGTTGCCGTCGTCGAGCGAATCGGCGATTTATCTCCCCAGGCAGGTGCCCGCTGGGGAAAGATGAACGCGCACCAGATGCTTTGTCATTGTAACGACGCGTTGCTCTGTGCGTTCGGGGAGAAGGAGGCCAGTCCGGCCACTGGCGTGTTTCAGCGAACTGTTATGAAGACCGTGGCACTGTGGGTGCCAGCACCCTGGCCGAAGGGGATTCCCACCCGTCCCGAGGTGGACCAGACCGATGGTACGGGCACGCGGCCGGTAGAGTTCGTTCGCGACCGGCTCGAGCTGATTCGACAAATCGAGCGGTTCTGCAATCCGAATTGCGATCTGAGTTCGGCATTTCACCCATTTTTTGGTCTTATGTCGGAGGCGGAGTGGAAGCGGTGGGGGTATTTGCACCTCGACCACCATCTGCGCCAGTTCGGCGGTTGAAGTTTCGACGATCCGGCTTCCGCGCGTTTTCGCCAGACCGTTTGGCAGGCGACATGCATCAGGATGTAAAGAAAGTGCAAAACTCCCTAAAATTTGCGCCATATCCCCCACTCGAGGCCGTCGTACGTGGCGCGGCGTGTGAGGCAAACGGCGCTATACTTACAGTAACGGAAGAGGCAGCATGAAACCCTGGATGAAGTTTGCGGCTTTGACGGTGGCGATCATCGGCACGCTCGGCTGGCTTGCAGTCAACGGCGTTAACGAGACCAAAACCTACTACAAGACAATCTCCGAAATCGCGCAGATGGGCGACAAGTCGGCCATCGCGCGGATCCGCGTCGGCGGCGATGTGGAGCAGGGCTCCATCGTTCGCGCCGGGAACGAAGTACGCTTCGTAATGAGCTGCCTGGCGAAGAACGGGGTCTGCGAAGCCCCCGGCACAACAGCGGCCACGGCCAATGGTCCCACGTCGACGATCAAACTGAAGGTACTGTACAACGGAAATGAGCCGCTCCCCGACACGTTCCGGGACGGATCTCAGGCGCTGGCCGATGGGAAACTGCTGGCCGATGGCACCTTCCACGCCAGTAAGATCCAGGCGAAGTGCGCGTCGAAATACGAAGGTAAACCTCAGTACAAAGTCCCGGCCACCCAACCGGCCAGCCGGGCAGCCCTCTAAAAGACTGGAACGGGGAGCGTCCTCAGGCGACTCCCCGGAAGTGAGCATATGGAAAACATCGGAGCCCTGGCGCTACTCCTCGCCTTCTGCTTTGCGGTCTACGCGATCATCGCCTCCGTAGCGGGAAAGCTCAAATCGAAGCCGTTCCTGGTAACCAGCGCCGAACGCGCTGTCTATTCCGTTTTCTTCCTGACCACGCTCGCTTCGGGGCTGCTGCTGTATGCGCTCATTGCGGGTGACTACCGGCTTTCCTACGTCGCACAGAACTCCAACAAGGCAATGCCTCTGGCGTATAAATTCGCCGCCTGGTGGGGTGGGCAGTCCGGATCGCTGCTGCTGTGGGCCTGGCTGCTGTCTTTGTACTCGACGATCATCACGTTCCAGAATCGTCACAAGTTCCGCGACATGATGCCGTACACGGTCGCGATCCTGATGGTTGTACAGTGCTTCTTCCTGCTGCTGGTGGCTTTTGTGATCAGCCCGTTTGAAGTCCTGGTGCAGGGCCGCGGGATCGTTGATGTCGGCGACGGGCAGGGTTTGAACCCGCTGCTGCAGTACTGGACGATGGTGATCCATCCGCCCATCCTTTACCTCGGCTATGTGGGTTTCGCTGTGCCGTTCGCGTTCGCAATGGCCTCGCTGATTACGCGGCGTCGCGATGACGACTGGATTCAGACCACTCGGCGCTGGTCTCTGGTAACCTGGTTCTTCCAGGGCGCAGGCATCATCCTGGGCGCTGGCTGGGCGTACGCGGTCCTCGGATGGGGCGGCTACTGGGGCTGGGATCCGGTGGAGAACGCGTCGCTGCTGCCGTGGCTGACGTCGACTGCGTTCCTGCACTCGGTCCTCATGCAGGAGAAGAAAGGCATGATGAAGATCTGGAATATGGTGCTGGTGGCATCCACGTTCTGGCTCTGCATCTTCGGCACGACGCTAACCCGCACGGGTCTGGTCAGCTCCGTCCACGCCTTCGCGCAGTCTTCCATCGGAGGTTACTTCTTCACGTTCCTCGCGATCGGCATTGCGGCGACCATCTACGTCATCCTTGATCGGCTGGATTACCTGAAGACCGAATCGCAGCTGGAGAGCGTGCTCTCGCGCGAGTCGAGCTTCATGTTCAACAACCTGATCCTGGTGGCCAGTTGCTTCTCGGTCCTGTGGGGCACGTTGTTCCCGGTCATCTCGGAGGCGATTACGGGTGAGAAGATCTCCGTCGACGCGCCGTTCTTCAACAAGGTGAACATTCCCATCGGGCTGTTTTTGCTGTTCCTGACAGGAATCGGACCGCTGATCGCGTGGCGGCGCAGTTCGCTCGACAGCCTGAAGCGAGCGTTCCTGTGGCCGACCGTCGCATCTGTTTTGCTGGTTGGCGTGCTGATGGGAACCGGTATCCGGCATGTCTACGCGCTGATGTCGTTCGGCCTTTGCCTCTTCGTCACCATGACGATTGGGAGCGAGTTTCTTAAGGGCGCATTCGCAATTCGTTCACGCACCGGACAGAATGTGGTGGCTGCGATGGTGGAGCTTACGCACCGCAACACGCGTCGCTACGGCGGGTACATAGTTCACATGGCCATCGTGATCATGTTCATTGGCTTCACGGGCAAGGCGTTCGACAAAGACACGACGGTCAACGTCGCGGAAGGTCAGGCGTTCCAGCTCGGCGGCTATGACATGAAGGTCCGCGAAGTGAAGAACGGCGAGAACGACAACTACGCGTGGAGTCATGCGAAGGTCGACATCATGCGGGACGGTAAGGTCCTCAAGACGCTGGAGCCCGAGCGCCGTAATTACAAGGCCAGCCGGCAGCCGACTTCCGAAGTTTCCATCTGGCGCCGTCTGAATGAAGACGTCTATCTCAACTTCGCAGGTGTCGAAGGAGACAGAGCGGTCATACAGGCCTACATCTTCCCGCTCGTGAGCTGGATCTGGATCGGGTTCTGGGTGCTGTTCATGGGCACCATCGTTTGTCTGATCCCGCCTAAGCGCAGGGACGTCAACGCGACGCCCACAAGCCGCAAGTCGACAGTAGTGCGCCAGCCCGTTGAGGAGGCGCAGCTCACGCAATGAATCGTCGCAGTATCTCGACCATTGCCCTGTTTCTTGTGGTGACAGGTCTGTCGATTCCGCAGACCGCCACCACCTATTTGACGCCCGAGATCCGGCGCGTCGGCGACAAGCTGGCCTGCAAGTGCGGCTCGTGCAACAACACAGTCGCCACATGCCAGATGCTGGAGTGTCACTACACTTCTCCGGCTCGCACCAAGATTGCGACGCAGTTGAAGGAAGGCAAATCCGACCAGGCAATTATCGACGGCTTCGTGAAAGAAGTCGGACTCGCGGCCCTCGCTGCGCCGCCGGCTGAAGGCTTCAATCTGCTCGGTTACGTGATGCCGTTCGCCGCCATCCTGCTGGGGCTCGCAGCGATCCTCGTGTACTGGAAGCGATTCAAACAACCCGCCGCCGCAGTGCAGGTGGAAGGGGCCGCGCCATCGCCGCCTCCCACGGCAGCCGACGAAAAGTACCGCAAACAAATTGAGGCCGAACTGGCGGAGATGGACTGATGTTGCTTGCACTTGCCGCAGCACTCGCGATCGCGGTTCTCAGCTTTACTTTCCTCCTGCGACCGCAGGACGTGCACCAGGGTGCCGGTGCTACTCCCTGGAAACACCTCGAAGGCCGCAAGGCTTCGATCTACGAGAATCTCCGCGATTTGCAGTTTGAGTACCGCGTCGGCAAGTTGTCCGACGCCGACTATCAGCGCACAAAGACAGACCTGCAGACTGAGCTCGCGAAAGTTCTGGCGGAGATTGACGAGTTGAAGGCAGCCGCACCGGCGGTTTCCCCGGCGACAGGCCAGCCCAGCCGAACCGCTGCTTCGAAGAAGGCCGTGGTGGCGAACGTCTGCCCGCACTGCAACGCGAAGTTCGACAAAGCTCTGAAGTTCTGTGGCGAATGCGGCAAGCCGATGGGAGTGTCGGCATGAGCAAGGTTGCGGCTGGTTTTCTCCTGTTGGCCGCGGTGGCTCTCGGCGCGGTCGAAGGCACCGTGCAGAATATGACCACGGGCAAGCCACAGGCTGGCGCGACGGTTACGCTGGTCGAACTCGGCGCAGGCATGAAGAGCGAAGGCGCCGTGAAGACGGATGCGCAGGGTAAGTTACCTTCCCCGCGACGGCCAACGCTTCTTCGCCGTATCTGGTGCAGGCCATCCTGGATGGCGTGACTTACAACAAGATGCTGCCACCGGGAGCAGCCGCCCAGCCCGTTGCTCTTGAGGTATACAACGCCGCGGCGAAGGTGCCCGAAGCCAGAGTCAGTCAGGACATGATCCTCATCGAACGCACCGGCGAACAGGTGCTGGTAAATGAGACGATCATTTACACCAACGACGGGAAGACCACGTACCAGAACGCCGAAGGCACGCTGCGGATTCAGGTTCCGGCGACGGTTACCGGGCCCGTGAAGATGCGCATCACCGCTCCACAGGGCATGCCGATCAGCCGCGAGCCGGAGAAAGGCAGCGCGCCGAACACGTGGGTGGTGAAGTATCCCATCAAGCCCGGCGAGACACGCTTCGATTTCAGTTACACGATGCCCGCGTCGGCGGAGTCGACGAAGTTTGCGAGCCGTATTCTGCACAGCGGGGGGCCGGTGCGATTCGTGGCTCCGCAAGGTATCAGGCTGGAAGGCGCCGGCATCACGGATCTGGGACCTGAGCCGCGGACGCAGGCCACCGTGTACGAACTGAAGGGCAGCGAGTTCGCAATCAACGTCACCGGCACTGGACAGCTCCGTGCGGCAGGCGGCGGCGAAGAGGCAGAGCCGAAGCAAAAAGCGGCGCAGGGCGAAGAGAGCGACACGCCTGGCATCGATATGGTGAAGCCGCGTATCTACGCCCGCATGCCGTGGATTGTTGGACTCGCGTTCGCGATGCTGACGCTTGGTTTCGTCGCGATGTACAACAAGGGCTCGCAGGTATGAGTGCTGCCGCTGTTGCGGTAGACAAAATCTGGAAATTCTACGGCGACTACCCGGCGCTTCGTGACATCAGCTTTGCGGTCGAGCCCGGGACGTGCACCGCGCTGATCGGACGTAATGGCGCGGGT
>JAWXCM010000147.1:0-10266 GCA_034408745.1 Bryobacteraceae bacterium | reverse complement strand
TATCGGGACTTCCAGCGCGCGGTGCGCACGAAGGACTGGAAGCTGATCCGGTACACCGTCAATGGCAGCACGCGACTGCAGCTGTTTGACATGGCGAACGATCCGGAGGAGTTGCGGGATCTGGCTGGTGACCTACGGCACGCGGGCCGGATCGCTGCGCTGTCGGCGCGACTGGCGGTGCTGGCGAAGGAATCGGGCGACAAGAAGGCGTAAGTGGCTCGGGTTGCTGGTAGAATTGCGGACGCATGGCAGAGTACTCGATTGGTGTGGACCTGGGCGGTACGAATCTGCGGGCAGCGGCAGTGAACCGCAGTGGTGAGCTCCTGGAAAAGATAGCAGGGACGACGGATCTGCAGGAAGGCCGCGACGCCGTTATCGGCGACATGGTGGATTCCATTCTCGCGCTGAAGCAACGGTGCGGGAGCGGGACGCTGGCGGGTGTGGGCATCGGCGTCCCGGGATTCATCGACATGGAGCGGGGAATTATCGCGAATTCTAATAATCTCCCGGAATTCAGTGGATTTCCCGTGCGCGATGAGATTGAACGCCGGCTCGGTACGCCTATTTTCCTCGAGAATGACGCGAATGCGGCGGCTCTCGGGGAGAAGTGGGCTGGGGCGGGGCGCGCTGTGGACGACCTGATCCTGCTGACGCTCGGTACGGGTATTGGGGGCGGGATTGTGAGCGGCGGGAAGATCCTGCACGGGTTTGTCGGCATGGCCGGGGAGATCGGCCACATTACGGTGAATCCGACGGGAAACCCGTGTGGCTGCGGTAATTTCGGATGCCTGGAGAAGCACACATCGGCGACGGCGATCACGGCGATGGCGCGGCTGATTCAGCTGGGGGACGACCTCACGGCCAAGCAGGTTTACGAGATGGCCGCGGCAGGCGAGCCTCGGGCGAAGCAGATTTTTACCACGGTCGGCGAGTATTTAGGAATCGCGCTGGCCACGATGATTAATCTCTTTAATTTTCCACTTTACCTGCTTTCGGGTGGGGTGCTGGCGGCGTGGGATCAGTTTGCGCCGCCGATGTTTGCCGAGGTGGAGAAGCGGTCATTCACGTTCCGCAACACCAAAACACGAATCGAGAAAGCTGTTCTGGGCAATGAAGCCGGACTGATCGGCGCCGCGGCGCTGCCGTTCCAGGCACTCACTGCCGGAGGCCGTTAGACAACATGTACTGGCTTGGAATCGACATCGGGACCGGTGGGTCCCGCGCGCTGCTCGTCGACGAAAAAGGCACTGTTACTGCCAGCTTCACGGCGGCGCATGAAGAGATGCTGATGCAGCGTCCGCTGTGGGCGGAGCAGAGGCCGGAAAACTGGTGGGACGCGGCGCAGCAGGCGATTCGGGGCGTGCTCGGCGAGTCTGGTGTGAACGGCGCTGAGATCAGGGGCGTCGGGCTGTCGGGCCAGATGCACGGGCTTACGCTGCTCGACGAAACAGACCAGGTGATCCGCCCGGCGCTGATCTGGTGCGATCAGCGGAGTCAGCCTCAGGTGGACTGGATCAACCAGAACGTAGGTCGCGAGAAGGTTCTTGAGTATACGGCGAATCCGGTTGTTACAGGGTTTACGCTGCCGAAGTTACTGTGGGTTCGCGATCATGAGCCGGAGAAGTTCGCGCGGATCCGCCGTGTGCTGCTGCCGAAGGATTACATTCGTTTCTGTCTTACTGGCGAGTTTGCCAGCGAGGTTTCGGATGCCTCGGGGACCTCGTTGTTTGATGTAGTGAACCGGCGGTGGTCGTACGAGATGGCCGATGCGTGCGGCGTGGATCGGGCGGTGCTTCCGGCGGTGTACGAATCGGTGGAAGTGACGGGGCACATTACCGCCGCGGCGGCTGCGGCTACCGGGCTGGCCGCGGGCACTCCGGTGGTTGGCGGTGGTGGTGACCAGGCTGCGAGCGCTGTGGGCAACGGCATCGTGGAGTCGGGTATTGTGTCGTGCACGCTGGGGACGTCGGGGGTGGTGTTCGCGCACACCGACGCGGCGAGTTACGACCCGCAGGGCCGGGTCCACACGTTTTGCCACGCGGTGAAGGGTAAGTGGCATGTGATGGGAGTTACTCAGGGGGCGGGGCTCAGTCTGCAGTGGTTCCGGAATCAACTTACTCCGGGTGTCAGTTACGACTCGCTGATGACGGAGGCTGCGTCGGCCGATCTGGGGTCTCAAGGTCTGTTCTGGCTGCCTTATCTGATGGGCGAGCGGACGCCTCATCTGGACGCGTCGGCGCGGGCCGCATGGGTTGGGCTGACGGGCCGTCACACACGGGCCGATATGGTTCGGAGCGTGATCGAGGGTGTCTGCTACAGCCAGAAGGACGGGCTCGACATTATTGAAGGAATGGGCGTGCCGGTGGAGTCGGTGCGGTTGTCGGGCGGCGGTGCGAAGAGCGATTTCTGGCGGCAAACGATGGCCAGCATTCTCAACAAGCGGGTGACTACGCTTGCTTCGCAGGAAGGGTCGGCGTATGGGGCCGCGTTGCTGGCGGTGACCGGAACCGGGGAGTACGGAAGTGTTGAGGAATGCTGCCGCGTGGCTATCGCAGAGGTCGGCGAGGTGTCGCCCCGCCGGACCGATGCGGCCGAGTATGCGCGGCTTCACGGGACGTATCAGGCGATTTACCCGGCACTGAGACCGATCTACGGCAGGCTGTAACTACAAGGCAGTGCCGACTTACGCAGACATCGCGCTTCCGGTCCCGCTGGACCAGGCGTTCACTTACTTGTTGCCGCAGACGTTGCGGCACCGCGTGAACGTGGGAAGCCGCCTCATTGTGCCGTTTGGCCCCCGCAAGCTCACCGGGATCGCAATCCGCGTGCATGACGTGGACCCAGGGATCCAGACACGCGAAGCCTGGCGGCTGCTGGATGAAGAGCCGGTGCTGGAAACGCATCTGATCGAACTGGGCCGGTGGATTGCGTCGTATTACTGCGCACCGATCGGCGAAGTGCTTCGTGTGATGACGCCGCTGACGGGCGAGATTCATTCTTCGAAGGTGTGGTCACTTACGGACTCGGGCAGAGACGCCACGCGGCAGTTACTGCTGGGTGCGGACGATTCGGATCCGGTGGTGTCGTTGCTGCGGCTGCTGGAGTCGAGGGCGCTGTCGGAATCGTATCTGAAGAAGAAAGTCCCCGAATCGATGAGGCTGCTGAAGTCGCTGCAGAAGAAGGGCATGGTTTCGATGGAGGACGTGAAGGAGGGTCGCGATCCGCTGCGCGCGGCCGCGGAGCGGCTTCGTGTTACGGCGGCGCAGACACGTCCTGAACTGAAGCTGAAGAAGCAGGAGCGGGAACTGCTGGCGTATCTGGAACTGCATCCGGGCGAGCATAATTTGAAGGAGCTCGACGGGATGGTGAAGGGGGCGAGCGAGTCGGCCCGGGCGCTGGCGCGTCGGGGTTTGCTGACGCTGACGATGGAGGAGACGGCGATGTCGCCCTATCCCTTTAAGGCGCCGCCGACGCTCAATCCTCATCAAGTTTCTGCGTTTCAGGCGCTGCGGACGTCTGTGGAGTCGGGTCAGTTCGGGGCGTTCCTGTTACAGGGAGTTACCGGGTCTGGTAAGACGGAGGTGTATCTCAAGGCAATCGAATCGACGCTGGCGGTGGGGCGAAGCGCGCTGCTGCTTGTGCCGGAGATCGCACTTACTCCGGCGATGGCTGGTCAGTTCCATCACCGGTTCGGCGGGCGGGTGGCGATTCTGCACTCCGCGTTTCATGACTCGGAGCGGGCGGAGCAGTGGCGGCGGATTCGGAGTGGCGCGGCTGGTGTGGTGGTCGGCACGCGGTCTGGCGTGTTCGCTCCGGTGCAGAACCTGGGGCTGATCATTGTCGACGAGGAGCACGACGGGAGCTACAAACAACAGGACACACCTCGCTATAACGGGCGGGATGTGGCTGTGATGCGGGCGCGGCAGGCGTCGGCCACGGTGGTGCTGGGGTCGGCTACTCCGAGCCTGGAATCGCGGTACAACGTGGAGCGCGGCAAGTATACGCTGCTGGAATTGCCGGAGCGCGTGGAGAAGCGGCCGATGCCGGAAGTGACGCTTATCGACATGCGCACGGAGTTTCTGGAGACGCACAAGCAGGGGACATTTTCGCGGCGGCTGCTGGATGCGGTGACCGAGCGGCTGGCAGCGAAGGAGCAGGTGATTATCCTGCACAACCGCAGGGGGTTCTCGAGCTTTTGTGCGTGCCGATCCTGCGGTGAGCGCCTGCAGTGCGTCAACTGCTCAGTTACTCTGACTTACCACCGCCGGGACCGGCGGATGCTGTGTCATTACTGCAGTTATGCGGAGAAGGTTCCGGATAAGTGTCCGAAGTGTACGAGCGAGTATGTGTATTTCCTTGGCACGGGATCCGAACGGGTGGAGGACGAACTGCATACGCACTTTCCGGAGGCGCGAATTGCGAGGCTCGACCGGGACACGGTTACAGGCAAGCGTCACTTCGAGACGATTCTCAGCAGCTTTCGGGAACGGGCGTACGACATCCTTGTCGGGACGCAAATGATCGCGAAGGGGCACGACATTCCGAACGTCACGCTGGTGGGTGTGGTGTCGGCCGATATTGGGCTGGGGATGCCGGACTTTCGGTCGGCGGAACGTACTTTTCAGCTGTTGACGCAGGTGGCGGGTCGCGCGGGTCGCGGGGAGTTGCCGGGGCAGGTGCTGGTGCAGACCATCAACCCCGATCATTACGCGATTGAGTATGCGGCGCAGCAGGATTTCGACGGGTTTTACAATCGCGAGATTCAGTTTCGTAAGGCGATGCGGTACCCGCCGTTCGCGGCGCTGGCGAATGTTCTTCTGAGGAGTGTGAAGCAGGAGGATGCGGTTCGGATGGCTGCGGAGATTGCCCATTTGTTGATACCTCCGCCTGAGAATACGCGTGTGCTGGGTCCGGCCGAGGCTCCGGTGCCGAAGCTTAAGAGTGAGTTCCGGCAGCAGTTACTGATTAAGGCGGCGAGCCGCAAGACGCTGAATGAGACGCTGAACTTACTTCGCCGTTATGGCCAGGAGCATAAGTGGGGACCGACGGCGCTGGTGATTGACGTGGACCCTCTTAGCCTGTTGTGAGCTGCCGGGGATAATTGGAGAACATGCATCACCGCGTCGTAGAGGAGAACCTCCGCACCGCCATGCGCTGTTACGGCCGCGTGAGCGCAGTGGGAGAGTCTCGCGACTATCCGGGGATCGTGGTTACTTACTGTGGACTGCCGTCCGCGGTGTTCAATTCGGCGCTGCTCAACGCCCCGGCGGATGAAGATGAGTTTCGACGTGCGCTGGCGCTGGCGACGGTGCATTTCAGGCAGCGGGGCGTGGGCTGGACTCTGTGGCTTTGTGAGGACTTGCTTAACGGCATGTCTCTGCGCAGGCACGTGGCATTGATGATGAAAGACAACGGGATGGATTCCATCGCGTTTCCGCCAGGGATGTACGCCGAGAAGCTGGCGACTCCTGCGCATCCCCTGCCGGAGCTGCGGGTCCGCCGTGTGAGCGATGCGGCGACGCGGCTCGACTTTGCCCATTTGTCGTCGAACATTTTTGCGCTGCCTTTCCAAACTGCGCAGCAGGTGTATGCGAACGAGGCGTTGTGGGCTCCACCGATGTACGGGTGGGTGGGTTATCGGGACGGACTGGCGGTTACTCTTGCATGCGTTGTAATCGGAGGGGGCGCGGCGGGCGTCTATTCTGTAGGAACTCTGCCGGCATTTCAGCGGCGTGGCTATGCCGAGACGATTGTGAGGCATGCGTTAGACGAATCGCGGGCGGATGCGGGTACGGATGCCACTGTATTGCAGTCGACTGCCCAGGGGTTGAAGCTTTACACGAGAATGGGTTATCGTCCAGTAACCAAATTCGGAGTCTACATGTACGAGAACTGGCGGCGAAATTGACGAGACTTTGCGCGACGCTTCTGCTGGTGGTTACGATGATGGCGCGCGGCGCTTCACCAGCCGATGAGCTGAAACCTGCGTCGGACCGCTACGCGCTGCACTATGGCGTGGAGTGGCGGATGGTTCGGGCGGGAATCGTGCGGTCGACGTGGACTCCGGCGCCTGGGGACGGGTATCAGGCCGACCTGCACATGGAGTCTGCCGGACTGGTCAGCAAGCTGTTCCGGGTGAATGACGACTACCGGGCGCAGTTGAGCAAACAGCTCTGCGGCTCGTCCGTTTTATTCAAGGCCGAGGAAGGCAAACGGATTCGCGAGACTAACGTCACTTTCGACCGGACTTCCGGAAAGGTCAGTTACCTGGAACGCGATTTAATCAAAAACAACGTGGTGCTGGCGAAGGAACTCCAGGTTCCCGACTGCACGTTTGAGTATCTGGGTGCTCTCCACCACCTTCGGAATCTGAAGCTCAATGCGGGTCAGAGCGTTACGGTACCGATCACTGACGGGAAGAAATTCGCGCAGGTGAAGGTGGAGGCGCAGGAGCGCGAGCAGATTAAGACCCCGGCCGGCACGTTCCAGACGATGCGGTATGAGGTCCACCTGTTCAACGGCGTGATCATCCCGAAAAGCGCTCGCATGTTCGTGTGGATTTCCGAAGATGCGCGGCGGCTGCCAGTGCAGCTGCGGCTTCGGATGCAGTTCCTGATTGGCACGATCACCCTGCAGCTGGAGAAGGAAGAGCAGCTGTAGAAACCCCGCCATGTCCTGCAACGTCAATTATCCAATGCGTGTTCTGGTCGCGATTCTGGTGTTGTGCTCTTTGGCGTTCGCCGAAGTGCAGATGAACGTGGATCAGCTTCGTGCGTTTATCACGAGCTCCCGGCAGTTGAGCCACAGCGACAAGCAGGTGGCCGAATATCTGCGCGGCGTGAAGGTGACGCAGAAGCTGGAACCGGGCGTGATTGAGGACATGACGGGTGTCGCGGGGCCGAAGACGATGGAGCAACTGCGGCGTCTGGCCGAGGGCTCGAAGAGTTTGACGGCGCCTCCGCCGCCTGTAGTACCGATTGCGCCGGCAACGATTCCGCCGCCGAGTTCGGAAGAGCAGGGAAGGATTCTGGACCGGGTGCGGGACTACGCGCTCGATTACAGCAAGCGGCTGCCGAACTTTATTTGTACGCAGGTAACTCGCCGTTATATCGACCCGGCTGGCCTGGAGTTCTGGCAACAGCAGGACACGATTACATCGAAGCTGAGTTACTTTGAGCAGAAGGAAGACTATAAGGTCGTCCTTGTCAATAACCGCTATGTGAACACGAGTATGGAGAAGCTGGGCGGCGCTACGTCGACTGGCGAATTCGGCTCGATGATGCAGCAGATTTTCGAGGCGGCCAGTAACACGACGTTCGAGTGGGAACGGTGGGCCACGCTGCGCGGGCGACGGATGTATGTGTTCGCGTACAACGTGCCGCAGCAGTATTCGAAATGGTCGATTGTGTATGACGGACGGGATATGGTTCGGCCGCAGTACGGTGGGCTGGTGTATGTGGATCGCGACACGAACGCGGTGATGCGGATTACTCTGGAAGCCCGCAACTTACCGGCGGCGTTTGCTGTGCAGCAGGCGAACACACAGCTTGACTACGATTATCAGACGATCGGTGGGACACCTTATGTGCTGCCGCTGAAGGCCACAGTTCGAATGCGCAGCGGGAAGATGCTGACGAAGAACGACGCGGAATTCCGCATGTACAACCGGTTCGGCGCCGAGGCGACGATCACGTTCGAGCCGGAGCCACTGTCCGACGATCAGCTAAAAGAACAGGGCGCCCAGGAATCCGCTCCCAGGGCGCCCTCCGCTGCAAAACCTGCTTCCACTAAGAAGAAAAAGTAACTGACTTACACCCACCAGGCGGCGGCGGGAGCTTCGCGAATTACAATTTGATTCAGGAACTTCGCCGCTTTGGTAAGTCCTTCGTCGGGCGACATGAGGGAATCCTCGTGCTCGATGGAAAGCACGTAGTCGTAGTTGAACATGCGGAGAGTGGAGATGAACTCGGTCCACCACTGGTAGGCATGGCCGTAGCCGACGGTGCGGAAGATCCAGGCTCGGTTCGCTTCATCGGTGTACTTCTTGGTGTCGAGCACGCCGGTCTTCGGCAGGTTCCGCTCGTAGATCTGGGTGTCCTTGGCGTGGACGTGATAGATGCAGTCGCCCAGAACGCGGATGGCGGCGATGGGGTCGATACCCTGCCAGAACATATGGCTGGGGTCGTAGTTGCAGCCGACGGCGGGGCCGCCGATTTCGCGGAGTCGCAGCATGGTTTCCGGGCTGTAAGCGAGGAAGCCGGGGTGCATTTCGATGGCGATTTTCACGCCGTGGTCGGCCGCATGCTTACCGGCAGCCTGCCAGTAGGGAGTGGCGACCTTGTCCCACTGCCATTCGAGGACGTCGAGGTATTCCGGCGGCCACGGGCAGGTGACCCAGTTCGGATACTTCGCGTTTTCGCTGTCGCCGGGGCAACCCGAAAAGTCTATTACGACAGGCACGCCGAGTTTCGACGCAAGATGGACGGTCTTCTTGCTGGTCTCCTGATAAGCCGCGCGGACGGCGGGATCGGGATGCAGGGGATTGCCGTGGCAGCTCAGCGCGCTGATGCTGACACCATGGCCGTCGAGCTTCTTTTTGAACTCGGTTAACTCAGACTCGTTGTCCAGCATGGACAACTTGCAGTGAGGATCGCCAGGGTAGTTTCCGGTACCCAGTTCGACCGTGCTGATATCGAGAGTTTTCAGTTTCTCGAGCACCTTGTCCAGCGGAAACTGCGACAACAGCGCAGTGAACACACCAATTCGCATCGTTGATCTTCCTTTCTTGCAGAGAAAAGCCGATGTTCAGAATATCATGCGGCTACCGGCGTCCCTGCGCTTTCTGATCCCCGTGCTGATTGGGGCGTTCCTTGTGTTTCAGGTGCAACCGTTGCTGGCGCGCCGGATTCTGGCCTGGTTTGGCGGAGGGTCGTCGGTATGGACCGCCTGCCTGCTGTTTTTTCAGGCGGCGCTGCTGCTGGGGTATTTGTATGCGCACCTTGTGATTCGGTATCTGAAGCCCCGGACGCTGCTGGTGGTGCATGGGTCGCTGCTGCTGGTGAGTCTGGTGTTTCTGCCGCTTGCGCCGGCGGAGTCGTGGAAGCCGGCGCCTGGGGACGACCCCGTTCTGCGGATCCTGCTTCTGCTGACTTGTACGGCGGGGCTGCCCTATGTGCTGGTGTCGAGCACGAGCCCCATTTTGCAGGCCCTGTATGCGCGGAGTAAGCCAGGGGCTTCGCCGTGGCGGCTGTTTGCTCTGTCGAACACGGGGTCTCTGCTGGGGCTGCTGAGTTATCCGGTGCTGATTGAGCCGCGGCTTGCGCTGGACGGGCAGGCTCTGTGGTGGTCGGGGCTGTATGTCTGTTATGCGATTGGGACGCTGTTTGCGCTGATTCCGGGGAGTGGCGGTGCTGTCGAGAGCGCGGTTGAGGGATTAGAGGCTGTCGCGGAGAAGCCTCGGACGCTGGCGTGGATCGGGCTGCCTGCGCTGGCTTCGGTGATGTTGCTGGCGGGCACCAATTATTTGACCACTAATGTTCCGCCCACGCCGTTTCTGTGGATTCTGCCGCTGACCGCCTATTTGTTGAGCTTCATCCTGACTTTCGATAGTGACTGGTGGTACCGGCCTTGGGTGTTTGCGTGGCTGCTGGGGGCGGCGCTGCTGGTGCTGGCGGCGTGTGTTCGGCGGGCGGAGCTTACGTTTGAGGTGTGGATATTGGCTCCCGCGATCACGCTCGGGGTGTTCGTGATTTCGATGTGGTGCCACGGGGAGCTGGTGCGGCTGCGGCCGGGCCCGGCTCGGCTGACGCGGTTCTATCTGATGATCGCGGCTGGGGGCGCGTTGGGTGGACTGCTGGTCAGCGTGGTGGCTCCGGCGGTGCTGCCGGGGTCGGCGGAGTTCCCGATCGGGCTGGCGCTGGTGGCCCTGACGGCGCTGGCGATGAACTACGGGAAGAACATTGTTCGCGATGCGGCTCATGCTCTGGTGGCGGCGATTGTGATTTCGGTCGGGTTCGCTTATGTGCAGGATTTTGTGGGCAACTCGGTGACTACGGCGCGGAGCTTCTATGGGGCGCTGCGGGTGACGGAATCGCGTGAGGGCGGGTCTCGGGTGAGGACGCTGGTGCATGGGCTGATCGCGCATGGTACGCAGGTGCTGGAGCCGGTGTCGGAGCATATGAAGGCTACCTCCTACTACGCGTACGGGAGCGGCGTGTGGCGGGCTCTGGAGAGGTCGAAGGGCCTCTCTGGGCGGCGGGTCGGGAT
>JAWXCM010000146.1:0-14056 GCA_034408745.1 Bryobacteraceae bacterium | reverse complement strand
TGGTGACAACGTGCAGCTGGAAATCGAGCTGATCACGCCAATCGCCATGGACAAGGGTCTGCGGTTTGCGATTCGTGAAGGCGGCCGTACGGTCGGCGCCGGCACGGTGTCGGAAATCCTCGAGTAAGGCCTTGCAGGGCCGCTGTTCCGCCCGGGTACCGCTTACGCGGCCGGTCGCCAGCGGAAGCAAATTGGTAATGGTCGCGGTCCGGTAGAGTATACCGGGCCGCGTCTTGCAGTCTGAAAAGCAGGAATCGAGAAAGCGTATGTCGCGAGAAATCATCACGTTCCAGTGCCAGGAATGCAAAGAGCGGAACTACACGAACACCAAGAACAAAAAGACCACCACAGCGCGTCTTGAGTTCAAAAAGTTCTGCCCCCGCTGCCGGAAACACCAGGCGCACCGCGAGATCAAGTAGAATAGCTAAGTAGCCGGAAGTTCAGGGGCGTAGTTTCAACGGTAGAACGGCGGTCTCCAAAACCGTGAGTGGGGGTTCGAATCCCTCCGCCCCTGCCATTCTTCATTGACCCCGCTGAAAAGCTTGGAATCCGGACGCGCAAGCGCAGGCGCGTTTTGGTCTTTTTTCGGGGTTGTTTATTGCCGCTGCGCAGGCAAAAGCGTGGTCACGATGGAAGCGAACAATTTAGTGCAGACCGCCGGGCGCTGGCCCGAGCAGGTAAAGAGCTATTTCGAAGATCTCCAGTCGGAGATGAAGCGTGTCACCTGGCCGTCGGCCAGGCAGGTCCGGGCCACGACACTCGTAGTCATCAGTGCTGTTTTCGCCTTTGCCGTGTATTTCCAGATCGTCGATCTGCTGGTGGGCCGTGGCGTCAGCAAGTTGTTCGACGCGTTCTCGAAATAGGTCCACTCATGCCAGAACCCGAAATTCCCGACGAAGAAGCGCCAACCGAACTGGCTGACGATCAGGCTGTTGACTCTGGCGAAGGCGAACAGCCGGTTCCTGAGCAACTGGAACTGACCGCCAACGACGATACCCCGGAAGAAGTCGCTGTAGCCACCGAAGCCGCTGAGCCTGAGCCCGTCGCAGAGCCGGAACCGGAACCGGCTCCGTACGACGGCAACGCACCCGCCATCTCCGAAAGCGGGATGAGCTGGTACATCATCCACACCTATTCGGGTTTTGAAAAGAAGGTCCGCGAATCTCTGAACACGCGTGCTGAGGCCTTCGGCTTCCGCGATCAGATCGGCGAGATCCTGATTCCTGAAGAAGAAGTGGCGGAGATGCGCGCTGGTAAGAAAGTAATCAGCAAACGCCTTGTGTATCCGGGATATGTCATTGTGCAGCTGCTGATGAGCGATAACATGCGGCATTTCATCAAGGACACGCCGCGTGTCACAGGATTTGTGGGCGGCGGTTCTGATCCGGTTCCACTGACCGCCGACGAAGTAAACGGCATTCTGTACCGCCAGTCGGCAACGGCCGACAAGCCCCGGCCCAAGCTCACGTTCGAAAAGAACGAAACTGTCCGCATCATCGACGGTCCGTTCAGCAACTTCACCGGCAAGGTGGACGAAGTCAATCCGGATCGCAACACGCTCCGCGTCCTGGTCACCATTTTTGGCCGTGCGACGCCCGTGGAACTCGACTTCCTTCAGGTGGAAAAGACTTAAGTTTAAAGTGACCGCGGTGAGACCCCGCGGAGGGAAACAAAGATGGCAAAGAAAGTAACTGGCAACGTTAAGCTGCAAATTCCCGCGGGTAAAGCTACCCCGGCCCCTCCGGTCGGTACGGCACTCGGTCCGCAGGGCGTCAACATCATGGAGTTCTGCAAGGCCTTCAACGCGAAGACGGCCGGCAAGGACAACGAAGGTCTGATCATCCCGGTGGTGATCACGATCTACTCGGACCGTTCATTCACCTTCATCACCAAGACTCCGCCGGTGGCGATTCTGGTGAAGCGCGCTGTCAGCCTTGCCAAGGGCTCGGCGGAACCGAACAAGGTCAAGGTTGGCAAGATCTCAGAAAAGCAGATCGAAGAGATCGCGAAGCTGAAGATGCCGGATCTGAATTGCTTCGATGTCGCCGCCGCGGTTCGCCAGGTCAAGGGTGCCTGCCGTTCCATGGGCGTGGATGTCATCTAGGTCCAACAAGAAATCCATTTCGCAAACAGGCCGCTCCTCTCCGGAGCGGCCTTCGTCGTTTCCCGTCAAAGTCCCTGCCTGGCTTCTGTTAACCCTCCTGCTTATCTCTGTTTCCGCGCTGTTTCTTCCGCTATTGCTGCGCTCCCGCGTTTATCTGATCGGTGACGGACGCGAGTACGCCTGTAGCGCGGTGTTGTGGGGAGAGGACTTCCGACCCTTTCATCCCGAATCCGCAGTGCGCTCCTGCATTCTGTCCCTCTTGCCAGGTGACCCGCACGGGCCCGTTGGCTGGACCGAGGTGAAGGGGACCGTGGAGTCAATCCACTTCTGGGTTCTGCCGCTTCTGGTCTCGCCCTTTGTGCCACTGGCGCGCATCCTGGGTCTCACTCCGTTGCACGCCTGGCCGCTCTTTCACTGGGCTCTCTCCCTGTTTGGGTTGTGGTGGATCTGCCGGCGTGCCGGCCCGTGGTTCAGTGCCGGTATCCTCGTTGTTCTCGCCAGCTCGCCACTCCTGTTCTGGTCCAACAAAGCGCACAGCGAGTTCTACGTGTGCAGCATGCTTCTACTCGGGTTTGTGGCCCTCTGGAAGGGACGACTGCTGGAAGCGACGCTCTGGATCAGCCTGGCCTCGCTGCAGCAGACCACCCTGGCTGTTCCCGCGCTGGTGTGTTTCGGCGCGTGGGTCCTGTTTCACAGCAGGCTGCCGCGTGAGGAACCGAAGTGGCTGATTGCAGCCATTGTCGCTGTGCAGGCTCTGCAGCCGCTGTACTACATGTCACGCGTGGGCCATCCCAGCATGCCGGTGCTGTCGGACGGATTCCGCTCCGACATGTTCTCCGTTCATCGAGCCATGTCCCTGCTTTTCGATCCGGATATCGGAATTCTGCAGGCGTGGCCTCAGGGCATTGTTTTTTGCGTCTTTGTGGCTGTGGTGCTCGCCGTCGGCCGGGACCGCAGTCTGGCCCGAGTTGCAGCCGGAGCACTGGCTTTCATCCTGATTGAGCCGCTCATCATCTGCATGCAGCAGGCCTGGAACAGTGGCGGGACCGTGTTCATTCAGCGCTACGGACTTTACCTGATGACGGCAATGACGGTCGCCGGGGTAGCAGCGGCAGCGAGCCTGAAACATCGCCCCGTGCAGATTACAGTCGGGATCGCCGGTCTTTTCCTCGTCTTCGCCGGCCTTCAGTATCGAACGTGGCCGATCTTCTATCCGAGCCAGCCGGAGAACTACATGGCTCGCTCCGATTTTGCCCGCTGGCTTTACGCCAATCACCCTGAGTGGTACGACCCCGAGCCGGAGATCTTTGTGGAACGTATTATCAGCAGGAGCTGATGGCACCGCCGATCAAGGCAGCGCCCCCGAACGTCTGGGCGTACGCCGACCATGGCTGCACCAAGCTTTATGTAGTGAAATCCAGGGAACAGTTGCGAGCAATGCCCGCTCCGGAGAGTCCGTTCGGCTGCCGAAAACCAAACGACGCTTCGGAGATACTCCGGGGAATCGTTGAGGGGCATATCACGCCCACCCCTATGAGGTACGTCAACGTGCCACAGTGAAGTCCCAAACCTGGATGTCGCCCTTGCCTTCCACCCATTCGGCGACCGCGTACTGACCCGGTTCCAGCGGCTTGATCGGCCAGACTTTGTACAGCCCGTCCGCAAGCTGTTGTTTAAAGGTCTCGATCACGTCGGTGGTCTCGATCAGCTCCTTGCTGACAGGGATGATGTCCCAGTCCTGCACGATCCGCACGTTCTTCTTCCCGGCTCGAACACGGATGATCTCGAAGCGCACGTCGTTGGCCATGCGCAGGTAGAACTCGGGCTGACCCGGCGGCACCTTATACGCAGCCTCCACGCCGTCGACCTCCACCGTCGACTTTCCGGAGAAAATCGGAATCGGACTGATGGCCTTCAGGATCGACCTGCGCTTGTTGTCCGCCACCTTGATCTCAGCGTTCTGCAGCACGATGGCCTTCTCGGCCTTGATCTGGAACACGCCCGCTTCCCAGGGAATCGCCTCGATCTCACGCTTGTGTGCCCGTTCGGCCTTCTCCTCCAGATCCTGAGCTTTGGCGTCTTCTTTGCGCTCCGCGTCGCGGGCGGACACCTCGGCCTCGGTCTTCTTCAAGTCGACGAGCTCCAGCGGAATTTCTTCCCACTCACCCCGCTCCGAACTGAAGTAGCGGATGCGGTCGGCAAGCTTCTGGTATTCACGGACGCTGTGGTAGCTGCCGTCTTTCATATAGAGCCGGGCGGCCGCGGCGGAAAGCGCGGCCGCGCACAACAGGAGGACGATGGCGGCGCGGAACATTACGGGTCTCTTACCAGTGTGACTCTTCCCGAAGCGTGGTGGTTGCCTGCCGCGTCTCATAACATAGGAAGCGATGCGTTATCGAAAGCTGGGCAGGACAGGAATCGAGATCAGCGAGATCGGCTATGGCGCCTGGGGGATCGGCGGCAAGCAATGGCAGGTGGACTCCGACGATCAGTCCATCCGCGCATTGCGGCGGTCGTTTGAGCTGGGACTGAATTTCATCGACACGGCGCTGGCCTACGGTGAGGGGCACAGTGAACGAGTGGTAGGCAGTGTCGTCAAAAGCACACCGCACAGGGTCTTCCTTGCGACAAAGGTGCCGCCGAAGAATCTGATCTGGCCTGCAGCGCCGGGATCGAACATTATGGACGTTTTCCCGTACGAGTACATCGTTTCGTGCACGGAGACGAGCCTGAAGAACCTGGATGTGGAGACCATCGATCTCCAGCAACTGCATGTGTGGGATCCCGGCTGGATAGCGCGCGACGAATGGAAACGCGCTTTCGAAGATCTGCGTAAGGCTGGCAAGATTCGATACTGCGGCATCTCGATCAACGATCATCAGCCCGATTCGGCGCTGGAGATCGTGGCCAGTGGTCTGATTGACAGCGTGCAGGTGATTTACAACATTTTCGATCCGTCGCCAGGAGCGAACCTGTTTCCGGCAACGCAGCAGCATGGCGTCGGTGTACTGGCGCGTGTGCCGCTGGACGAAGGTGCTCTCACCGGTACTATTACCGCGGACTCGAAGTTTGAGGACCCATTTCGCGCGTTCTATTTCAAGGGCAACCGTCCCAAAGAGGTTGTCAAGCATGTGGACGCGCTGAAAGCGGATCTGCGGGATGTACCTGGCTCGCTGGCGGAAATCGCACTGCGCTTCTGCATTTCGCATCCCGCGGTAACTACCGTGATTCCGGGCATGCGGCGTGTTTCGAGCGTGGAATCCAACTGCGGCGTTTCCGAACTCGGACCTCTGGATGGAAACGTGCTCGAGAGGTTACGAAATCATGCGTGGAAAAAGAATTACTACACTTAAACTCACTTGCCTCCTCTCTTTGGCCGCGGCCATTTGCAGTGCCGCGCCGCCGGATTATTTCCCGTTGCAGACGGGGAATTCCTGGATGTACCGCGTTACGCAGGGCCGCATTAACAGGCCCGGTGCTGTCAACGTGGGCGAAGCGGTTGAAGTCGAAGGACGGCAGTATTACAAGCTGCAGTTCTTCGACAGGGACCTGCTGGTGCGCCAGATTGAAGACGGCTCCCTGCTGTCCTGGGACGCTGACACGAAGAAAGAGAGCGTCTGGCTGCCGCTGGGCGCAGCCGAAAAGCAGACCGTGCAAACCACGTTCGACACGTGCTCCACCTCTGCGACCGTGGAGAGCCGAAATGCCACGATTAAAACAGAAATCGGCGAATTTAACAACGCGCTGCAAATTCGTTATCGAACCAATTGTGCCGATGCCGGGACTACGGTGCAGTACTTTGTCCCATACGTTGGACTTGTGCAGTACGAATCGACCAGCATCGCCGGTCCGGTAACGCATGACGTGGTGTACCTGCGCACGGGGAACACGGCGGTCGATGTGAAGAATAACGCCTTCACTCTCGCCACCGACGCTCCGGTTTACAAAGCCGGGCAGACGGCAGAAGCAACGGCAAGGGTGACGCTGCGCGCGAGCGAACAGATTACCCTCACGTTCCCCAGCGGCCAGTCAACCGACATGCGGCTGAGGGATGAAGGCGGCAAATCGGTCTACTTCTGGTCGGCGGATAAGCTGTTCCCGATGATTTATCGCGGTGCGGTGCCGGTTGGCCCAGGCGAAAAGACCTGGGTGATGAGCTTCCCCGTGGGGCAGCTTGCGCCGGGTAAGTACACCGTGGAAGGCTGGCTCACAACGCAGCCGAAACTGTATTCGGCCAGCATCACGATTGAAGTGAAGTAAGCTGGCGGTTTGCGGATCGGAATCCACACCTCCATTTCAGGGTCGCTTGAAAAGGCGGCCCTGAAGGCTCACGAACTCGGCGGCAACACTTTCCAGATATTTTCCTCGAGCCCCCGGCAGTGGAAGCCCAGCGTGCTGGATCCAGCCGATGTGAAGCGGCTTCAGGCCACGCGCGAACAGCTCGACATCACCCCACTGGTCATTCACGACAGCTATTTAATCAACCTCGCATCGTGCGAGCCAGGCATCCGCGCGCAGTCAATCTCGGCTTTCCGCGGTGAGATTGAGCGCGCTCTCACGATCGGCGCCGAGTATCTGGTGATGCATCCCGGCAACTGCAAGGGACAGTCGCTGGAACAGGGGCTGATCAACGTGATTGGGGGCCTCGAAGAAGCGTCGAATGGACTGAAGAGCAAGCACCTGCACATCCTGCTGGAGAACACGGTCGGCACCAGCGGTCAGATTGGCAGCCGGTTCGAAGAACTGGCCGCGATTCAACGATTCGCTTCGGAGCGCATGGATATTGCGATCGGCTATTGCCTCGACACGTGTCACTGCTTTGCGTCGGGCAACTATGATGTCGGATCCGAAGCGGGGCTGCATGACACGGTGAAGGCTGCGCAGGACGTCCTCGGCATCGACAACGTGCGCGTGTTTCATGCCAACGACTCGAAGGGAGCCTGCGGGTCGCATCTCGACCGGCACGCCAACATCGGCGAAGGGCAGATCGGGAGCGAAGGCTTCGCGCGCATTCTGCGCCACCCGAAACTCCGGAGCAAGCCGTTCATTCTGGAGACGCCCGCGGACAACGAGGGCGACGGCCGGAAGAACGTGCAAGCCCTGCAAACGTTGAGCAAATCGCCGAAGAAGACCTCTGTGATACCGTTGGGGTAGACCCCGGCCATGAAGCTAAACCTCGATACGGTACGCACGGAAATCGACGAATACCTGAAGTCCTCCGGATTCGTTGTGTTCTATGGGTTCGCCCGCAGCGATGATACGAAAGCAGTCGACTGGGATACCGAGAGTCATCCCGATTACAAGAAGTTCCTCAACTGCGCCAAACAGCTCGACGTCAAGCTGGTGGTGTTGCACCAGCGCTCGTTCGATGCTTCCGTGATCGACCGCGC
Source organism: Bryobacteraceae bacterium (assembly GCA_034408745.1). Lineage (GTDB taxonomy): Bacteria > Acidobacteriota > Terriglobia > Bryobacterales > Bryobacteraceae > JAWXCM01. Next base: position 6,562 of record JAWXCM010000146.1, on the reverse strand, counting down.
GATTGAGGAAATGGAAGGCTCGGAGGTGGATTTCGACGAGCGCCGGACGCTGGAAGCCCGGCTGCGCGAACTGTCGAAATATGACGGCTTCACCTGCGCTCTCGAATTGTCTTTCGATTATCAGGACACGCTCTATCTGTTCGAGATGCATGCCGACTGGTACGCGGAACTGAGCGACCTGATGTCGCAGTTCGACTTCGGAATGGACCTTGACGATGACGAAGAAGAGGACGAGTCGTTCGGCGGCTACTACTCCAAAAACTAATGACGCGTCGCCCGGCGAAGTGGAACTTTCCACCGCCTTTGCCTGAATCCCTTTCGCGAGTCTCGCTGGCCGAGCGTGTGCTCTACGCGCGGGGCTGCCGTGAAGCCGCCGACGTGCATCGCTTCCTGAACCCGCGCGTCGAACACATGCTGGACCCGATGGGTCTGCGCGACATGGACCGCGCGGTGGAGCGGCTGGTTCGCGCGATTCGGGACAAAGAACCGATCCTGCTGTACGGCGACTACGATGTCGACGGCACCGTGTCTGTGGTGGTCCTGAAAACCACGCTGACGCTGGCCGGCGCCTGTGTCGATTTCCACATCCCGCACCGGCTCGTCGAGGGCTACGGGATGCGGCCTGAAGTGATCGACGCGGCGGCCGAACGCGGGGTGAAGCTGGTGGTCAGTGTAGACACCGGGATTCGTGCGCGAGCCGTGGTGGAGCACGCCCGTGAGGCAGGGATCGACGTCATCGTCACCGATCACCATCTGCCCGAAGCCGAGCTCCCGCCCGCTGCCGCGGTCGTCAATCCCAACCGGCCCGACTGCACGTATCCGGAAAAGAACTTGTGTGGCGCCGGTGTGACGCTGAAGCTGGTGCAGGCGACCATGCGGGCGCTCGGATGGCCGGAAGAGCGCGTGGCGAAGCTGCTGGATTCGTTCCTTAAGCTGGTGGCGATCGCGACGGTAGCGGACGTGGTGCCGCTGACCGGAGAGAACCGGGTGATCGTGCGGCGAGGGCTCGACGGGCTGACCGATGTGCGGAACCCGGGGTTGCGCGCGCTGCTGAAGGTGGCCGGATTCGCGCCAGGCGAACGCCCCGCCGCAGGTCAGGTGGCGTTTCGAATTGCCCCCCGGATCAACGCCGCGGGCCGCATGGACGATGCGCGCAATGTGATCGAGCTGTTTCTTACGACCGACCCGCAGCGGGCGGCTGACATCGCGGGTAAGCTACAGGATCTGAACCAGGATCGACGCGACACCGAGTCGGAAATTCTCCGGAGTATCGACGAGGAGTGCGAGCGCACACCGGTGACCGACTTCGATTGCGCGCTGGTGTTCTCGAACCCCGACTGGCACAAGGGAGTGGTGGGCATTGTCGCGAGCCGCGTGGTTGAGCGTTATCACCGGCCAGTGTTCGTGCTTTGCGAGGACGCGGCGACGGGACTGGCGGTGGGCTCAGGGCGCAGCGTGCGGTCATTCCATCTGCTGGAAGCGCTGGAGTCGATGCACGAGCTGTTCGTGAAGTTCGGTGGGCACCGGCAGGCAGCAGGCCTCACGATACGAAACGAAGCCATTCCGGAGTTCCGGCGCCGGCTCAGCGAGTACGCCTCGCGCATCCTGAGGCCCGAAGATTTCTGTGCCACCTGCGAGATCGACGCTGTGATGACGCTGGCCGAACTGAACGAATCGGCCGTCCGCGATGTGGAGCGGCTGGCTCCGTTCGGCTTCGGCAACCCGGCTCCGCTGTTTGCCCTCATGGACGTGGAGGTGCAGGCGGCGAATCTTCGGGGCGAGAAGATGGTCAACATCGCGATCCGGCAGAACGGTGGCCGAACGCTGATTCTGACCGGCTGGGACTGGCGGGAACGGCTCGACGAACTGCGTCCTGGGACTCGGGTAAATGCCACGGTCGCGCTGGAAGACCGTGGGCGAAACGGCGAATGGCGAGCCGTGCTGAAGGACGCCCAGCCGGTAGCTGCCGCGGCCGGGCTTCAATCACCCTAAGCCTGGCAGGGATTGGTATAATCCAAAATTGATTCGCATGTCGTCGGTTCTCGACCAGGTTGGCAACACTCCTTTGGTGTACCTGCCGCGGCTGAGCGCGACCACTCCCGGCGTCGAGATCTACGCCAAGGACGAATCGCGAAACCCTGGTGGTTCGGTGAAAGACCGGCCAGCACTCAATATGATTCGCGAGGGCGAACGGCTGGGACACCTCACCCCAGACAAAACCCTCATTGATGCGACGAGCGGGAACACGGGCATCGCCTACGCGATGATCGGGGCGGCGCTTGGGTATCGGATCAAGATCTGTCTGCCGCGCAACGCTTCTCCCGAGCGAAAGCGGATTCTGAAGGCCTACGGCGCTGAGGTAGTGCTGACACCGGCCGAGCTCGGGTCCGACGGTGCCATTCTGGAGACCCGCAGGATTTACGCAGAGGATCCGGACCGATACTTTTACCCCGACCAGTACAACAATCCGGCGAACTGGCGGGCGCACTACGAATCGACCGCGGTGGAGATTCTGGAGCAGACCTCCGGCAGGCTGACGCACTTCGTAGCGATGCTGGGGACCAGCGGAACTTGTATGGGCATCACGCGACGGCTTCGGCAGGATGCTCCGCACGTGAAGTGCTACTCGGGTCAGCCCGCCACGGGGTTCCATGGCATCGAGGGCACCAAGCACATGCCAACCGCGATCGTGCCCGGCATTTACGAGCCCGGGCTGACGGACGACAACCTCTGGATCGACACCGAGGACGCGTATCGGATGACGAGGCGCGTGGCTCGGGAAGAGGGCATACTGATCGGGATTTCGGCGGGCGCGAACCTGCATGCGGCGCACACTCTGGCGACGCAGCTTCACGCGGAGGGGCAGGGCGGCATGGTGGTCACGGTGCTGTGCGACGGCGCAGACAAATACTTAAGCGAGCATTTCTGGGACGACGATGATTCGAATTGAGCAGGCAGCCTGGGATCTGATGGTGGCGCACGCGGAGCGCACGTTTCCGAATGAGTGCTGCGGAGCGATGCTGGGCAAAGTGGACGGCGTCGACAAGACTGTGACTGAAGCCGTCGCCATTGAGAACGCCTTCACCGGCGAACAGGGCGCTCGCTATGAGATTCGTCCCGAGGATTTGATCGCGGCCGACAAGGCGGCGCGGTCGCGAGGGCTCGACCTGGTGGGCATCTTTCACTCGCATCCAGACTGTGACGCGTACTTCTCAAAGACGGACCTTGAGAACTCGTGCCCCTGGTATTCTTTCGTGGTGCTGTCCATCAAGGGCGGCAAGTTCGACCACGCCAACAGCTTTCTGCCCGACCCGGACCAGACGCGCGCGGAACCGGAGCCGGTCCAGTTCCCTGGATCGTAAGGCAATCCCTCGCGCATCAGATGAGAATAGAACGAACATGGCGAAGATCCTGATTCCTACCCCCCTGCGGCAGTACACGGACAAGAAGGACACTGTGGAGGTCGGCGGCGCAACCGTCGGCGAGCTGCTGAATGCGCTCACCACAGAACACCCGGACTTGCGCCGGCATTTGTTCAACGATGAAGGCAAGCTGCGGAGCTTTGTCAATGTGTACCTGAATGACGAAGATATTCGCTACCTGAGCAAGGACAAGACCGAGGTCGGCGCCACCGACACCCTGACCATCGTGCCGAGCATCGCCGGAGGTTCGCTTGTCTGAACTGAGTAAAGAGGAGATTCTTCGCTACAGCCGACACCTGATCATGCCGGAAGTCGGCATGGAAGGTCAGCTGAAGCTGAAGAATGCCAGCGTGCTGCTGATCGGCACCGGCGGTCTGGGTGCGCCGCTTGGCATGTACCTGGCTGCGGCGGGCATTGGACGCATCGGCCTGGTGGACTTCGATGTCGTGGATTTTTCGAATCTGCAGCGGCAGATCATCCACGGTACCAAGGACGTTGGCAGAAAGAAGCTCGATTCCGCCGCCGACACGATGCACGATATTAATCCGTATGTGCAGATCGACAAGTATGATGTCGCAATAACGAGCGAAAATGCGCTCGATATCATGCGGCCGTACGACATCATTATCGACGGCACGGATAATTTCCCTACACGTTATCTGACCAACGATGCATGCGTGCTGCTCGGCAAGCCGAATGTATACGGGTCGATTTTCCGGTTTGAGGGTCAGGCTACGGTGTTCTCTTACCCGGGCGGTCCCTGTTATCGCTGCCTGTATCCCGAGCCGCCACCCCCTGGTCTGGTCCCGAGCTGCGCGGAAGGCGGAGTGCTCGGTATCCTGCCTGGGCTAATCGGTGTGATTCAGGCGACCGAAGCAGTTAAGCTGATTCTCGGTACCGGCGAGCCGCTGGTCGGGCGTCTGGTCCTGTACGATGCGCTGGCGATGCGATTCCGCGAACTGCGTCTGCGGCGGAACCCGGAATGCCCGGTTTGCGGCGATAACCCGACTATCAAGGAACTGATCGACTATCACCAGTTCTGCGGTGTGCCTCGCGAAGCTGCGGAGCCAGTGGTTGTTGAGGGAGACCTGACGGCTGTCGAGGTAAAGGAACGGATCGACCGCGGGGATAACTTCAAGCTGATCGACGTGCGCGAACCGCACGAGTATCAGATCGCGAAGATCCCGCAGGCGAAGCTGATCCCGCTCGGCGACCTGCCGAAGCACTTGAGCGAGCTGAATGCGTCGGACGAGTTCGTCATGCACTGTAAGAGTGGTGTTCGCAGCGCGAAGGCCGTCGCATTGTTGAAGGAAAACGGCTTCAGGAGAGTTCGCAACATGAAGGGCGGCATTCTCTCATGGAGCGACACAGTGGATCCCTCCGTTCCGAAGTACTAGAGCATCATGAATGAGGCATCTTACGGTGCCTCACTTCTCCGTTTATTTTATTCGAATAGACTCCATTTGAAAAAACAATAAGCATTCTACGGCAAGAGTCGTACACTAGTCACAAGCCAGACTACATGCGGCCCGTCCCGTGGCCTGGTTTGCCATCCTGTTAAGCCTGCCCCGTCCTGCCGGCAAGTGCGCGCCTGCAAGTCCCGCCAATAAATCTTCCTTCTGGATCGAATTGAGGTACTAATGGTTGTCATCGGCTTAGTAGTGACACTCCTGGGCTTTGGGATCGCGGTCGCCAGCGGAATCTCTGCGGACAGCACCGTGCGTTTAGTAATTGTTTGTGCCGGAATTGCTGTCAGCGTATTCGGAATATTGGGCCTGATAAACCCGGCGTATTTGAATTGAAAGATGCGATTTGGAAGGGAGTGAAGTAGCCATGAGTCGACTTCGTTCCGTTCTGGGCATCCTTGTTCTTTGTACATTCCAGATGTTCGCGCAGGCACCTGCGGTCGCTCCTGCCGCAACTCCTCCACCAGCGGCCGTCGCCATGACAGACGCCGACCTGAAAGCAGTGGAAGCTCCCAAAGCCGAAGCTCGCGCCAAGGGTGATCCTGACGGTGCACTTACGGGCACCGTCGCCGATATTGCTGTGTCGGATGCGAAGAAAGGCCTCACCACAGGCGATCTGGTGAACCAGGTCGGACAAAACAAGATTGCGGTCAATTTCGTGTGGACGCTGGTGGCCGGCTTCCTGGTCATGTTCATGCAGGCGGGATTCGCGATTGTTGAAACAGGACTCTGCAGGGCCAAGAACGCCAATCACACCATGATGATGGACTTCATGGTGTACGGCAGTAGTGTCCGGCTATAAGTCCAGCAGGCTCAGTTGGTTAGAAAATGAGTCTGATTTGTCTCCGGCATGATGTTGCTGGAAGGCCTGTAGAATGGGCGTTCGCTCGAAAATGGTGACGCTGGCGACCTGTAGGATTTGGTAGAGACTGGGGGCCAGTTTGAGTTCCTTGCGGACGATAGCGACCAGCACGTAAATCGAGATGGCGATCCATATTTGGGTTTTCACGGCGTTTTGGCTGGTGCAAAGAAGGCCTTGATGCGCAAGTGCTGCTTGCTTGATCCATTTGAAGAACAGTTCCACCTGCCAGCGGGACTTGTAGAAGCTGGCAATGGTCAGCGCGGGCAGTTCAAAGTTATTGGTCAGGAAGACGAGGAAGCGCTGGTGTTCGGCATCGAAGAAGCGGACCCTGCGCAGCGCCGCCGGATAATGTTTCAGTGAGGCCCCGGGGCCGTCAGGATGACGGTATGATCGCTCCTGACATCGCTGGCAGTATCGACGGCGTGCGAGTAGCGGCGCTGCAACAAGACGTTCTCTTTGGTACGGGTCACGAAGAATGCGGCAGCCTGTGTGAATCGGTACAGCCGCGCGAAGTCGAGATAGCCACGGTCCATTACATAGAACGCTCCGGCTTCCGGCACGATCTGATCGAGGATATTCACGTCATGCACCTTGCCGTCGGTAACGCAGATAAACACGGGGATGTTGCCATGCAGATCGATCAGCGTGTGCATCTTCACTGCGCCTTTTCGTTCACGAAAACGAGCCCACGGGAAGATGGCCAGGCACAGGTCGATGGTAGTCGAATCGAGCGCATAGGCGCTGCCCTGCAACTCCGCTCCGAAGGGATCCCTGGGCATACAGCACTCGGGCTCGCGCGATCAGGATCTGGG
>JAWXCM010000145.1:0-3003 GCA_034408745.1 Bryobacteraceae bacterium | reverse complement strand
GATTGACAGCGCCTACGGCGCTGGATTTCTGAGCCTCAGTCGCCTGCTAGCTAACCAATTGATTCTGTTCGACTTTTAACCGGACACTACTGATTCTGCCTAATGTCTCAGCAGGCTGAGAATGGGCAACACGTCTCGTTCACTGTAGTAGTCCCTATCTGGCGACTCAGCGTCTAGTAGGGTCTGGCATGCCCTTTTGTAGCACCGGGCGATGTCGTACCACTTCTGCCAGTCCTCGGTCATCCACGCCGGAAATCCGTCTAGCTCGTATGTCTTGTTCGACATCTCGTACCCCTGAGCGCGGTTCATCACCCGCCGATATTTGCCTCAAGTGTGAGCCTGGACTTTAACGGGAGAGTCCCGCCATAACCGCCGGGCGCGTGGCGGACCGAGCAGGAGCGAGTCCACCCAACACGGCGGTAACCAGGAGCACTGCGCATCCCACCGCAATCGGAAGAGCGGGCTCAACCAAAGCCGCGCTGATCCACTGCGGCGCGAGTTGAGGCACCGCGAGAACTCCGAAGGCGCCTGCTGTCAGCCCTAGAAGCACTGCGGTGACCATGGGTCGCAACACCAGCCAGATGAGCCCGGACCGAGACGCGCCGAGCGCCGAGCGAATCGCCATTTCTTGTCTTCGCGCTGCCGCATTGGAAGAGGCCAGCGCGTACATACCCTGCGCGGCAAGGCCGACACCGATTAACGCGAGAAGCAACATGCCGACCATCCGCGCATGGGGGCTGGTCGCCGTTGCTTGCCACTCCGCCTGTAGCGTCGCGGTCGCCGACATCTCGAGGCCACCCGGCACACCTTCAAACACCTGTCGCAGGAGCTCAGAGGTATTCGAGACCGACGCGGTTCGCAGAATGACCACACTCGTCCGACTCGGCTGTTGTTCCTGGGACACGTACACCGTCGGCACCGGTGTCTGCGTCCAGTAGCCGCTGAATGACTCGACCACCCCGATGACTTCGAATATTCCGCGCGCTCCGAAATCAATTGGCGCAGACACCGCTTCTCCCAGTGTTCTCCAATGCCGCCGCGCCATCTCGCGATCAATTACGGCTACCGGCTTTCCAGCGTACCTGTCAGCGTCGTCAAAGCTTCGGCCGTATAACACTTCGATCCCCAGCGTGTTGAAGTAATCGTGTGACACGCTGAGAGGAACTGTGGTCTGATGAGGAGCCCCGACTTCATCGCCCGGTTTCCGGAACGACACCGCGGTGCCTGCTGGAGGGAAACTGTCGACTGTGGCGACCGCTTCCACGTCGGGCAGAGTGCGGACCAGGGCTCTCACTTGAGAGGTAAAGTCGCCCGCTTGCGCCGGCGACAAGGTGGCTCTGGTGCGGGGGGCCACCCGAAAGAAAGTCGTGCTGTCGGGCGCCGGACCGAGATCGACGTTTGTCATCTGTCGGTACCCGTTGGCCATCGACACTGCCAGCACCATCAGCGCAAGCCCCAAGCCGGCTTGAATCGACAACGCGGTCAGCCTCAAAACCCCGGCGTGCCGATCACCCGTGAGGCGAGCCGTGCCGGTCGACAGCCCATGGCCTAAGCCATGCTCGGCGTGGCTGGCCTGAGCGCCGCGAAGGGTCAGCGCGGTCCACACCACACACGCCACCCCCGTGAGGGCAACGAAGCCAAGCGTGACACCTAGATGCAGGGCCGGCGGGTCCGCAAGAGGTGGAACGATTGCCGCTGCAGTGACCAGCTCCGCCAGCCACCGTAACGTCAGCCAGGCGCACGGCAGACCCAGGGCCACTCCGCAGACTGCGAGCCACAGATGTTCCATCGCAATTCCACGCCACAACTGCGAATAGCTGGCACCGAGCGACGCCCGCACCGACAATTCCAACCGCCGCCGCCCACCTTCAGCCACGGTCAGGCCGGCAAGATTCGCGAACGCGAGGACGACGACGAGTCCCACACCGACGGCCATAACTCCGACTGTCCGGCGGGCCGGCGCGAACGCAATGTCCTCAAAGCTCTGCACAACGGGGCGATAGCGTCGATCCGTCGGCCGAGGCCGCCTGTCTGCCACGACTGTCAAAGCGGACTGAGCCTCCGTCATGTTGCGGTCGGGTCGCAGTCGCCCGACAGCGAGAAAGGCTCTGACATCCGCCGCCCGCACTTTGAAGTCATCTGGCAACACCGCCCAGAAGTCCACAGGACTATCGCTCCCAGGCATCGGAATCTTGACGCTCCTAGGTAGCACGCCGACGATCTCTGACGGCGCCTCATACTGCCCAGCTTCATTCAGGGCAAGCCGAATCGACTGCCCGACCACGGCGGGCGAGCCCCCAAAACGCCGCTGCCAGACGTCGTGACTGATCCATAAGCGCCCTATTCCTGCCGATGCCGATCCGGCCGTTCCAGACACGGATTGGCCAATCACCGGTCGAATATCCAACGCTCGAAACGCGGACTCCTCAAGCCGGAGAATGCGAACCGGCTCGGAGCCGCGCTCGACGTCGAGCAACCACATGCGGAGAGGCGTGACCCCACCGACGGCGACGAACAGGTCGTTCGTCTGCCCGTGGATCTCCGTGAGTTCTTTGCCAGATAGCGATTCCTGGGCGGCACCCGACTGCACCTGATTCCACACTCCGACCAGCTGTGACGCGTTACGGAACGGAAGGGGACGAAAGGCCACCGCCAGCATGAGGCTGACGACGGCGGTGACAGCCGCCATCCCAATGGAAATAGTCGCGATGTGATGGAAGGCCAGCCTTGAGCGACTTCGCGACACGCGCAATCCTGGAATCATGAAGTCGCTCCCAGAACGTCAAGCCTGTGCCTGATGACCAGTGAGTGAAAAAATGAGACTACGGCCCCGCTGATGAGCTTCACAGATATCCTCCGGACAGCCTGGCAGCCAAATCCATTTCTGAGCGGCCGGGTTCGGTCCTAACCCGAATAATTCACCAGAAATGATGCGCGGATAGAAACACGAGCGACCCCACGTGTGTACTTCGGAGTGATGAACAACCGAAATGTGCACCGGAG
>JAWXCM010000144.1:0-5249 GCA_034408745.1 Bryobacteraceae bacterium | reverse complement strand
GGGCCAGGTTCTGCCGGACCTCCTCGAGTTTGCTCTCCGCTAGTTCGGCAGCTTCGCTGCAGTGCAGACCGTCGTCGAGCCGCAACAGCCCCACGATGTCATTCAGGCTGAAGCCCAGTCGCTGGGCCGCCTTTATGAATCGCACGCGACCCACGTCGACGGTGCTGTAGCGACGGACGCTGCCGTAGCGCCGCAGAGGCTCGGCCAGCAAGTCCCTGCGCTGGTAGAAGCGGATGGTCTCAACCGTAACGCCGGCGGCCTCGGCCAGGCCCCCTATCGTCAACTTCCCGCGCGGGTCATCCATGGGCTTGAGTCCGTACCTGAGTACGGACCTAAGCTTACCCCCATGCTCAACCGGACGATACCTTCCGAACAACCTCGGCCCGCCGGCCGTGGCGCACTGCTGACTGGGGGCCTCGCAGCCATCCTTGCCTCGACCTGCTGCGCCGGTCCCCTCGTCCTGCTGGCCCTGGGGTTCAGTGGCGCCTGGATCGGCAACCTGACGCTGCTGGAACCTTACCGCCCGGCATTCATCGCCGTGGCCGTGACCGCCCTGTTCTTCGCCGGGCTCCGTATCTTCCGTCCGGCAGCGGAGTGCCCGCCGGGCGACGTCTGCGCCGTACCCCGCGTCCGGACCATCTACCGGATACTGTTCTGGGGCGTCGCCACGCTGCTGCTGATATCCCTCGTGTTCCCCTATCTCGCCCCGCTGTTCTATTGAGGACTTGCAGATGCACAAGCCCGTTTCTCTCGCACTCACCCTGGCATTGCTGGGCGCGCCGGCGTTGGCGGCGCCCCGGACCATCACACTGTCGGTACCCGGCATGACCTGCCCGGTCTGCCCAATAACTGTCCAGAAGTCCCTGAAAAAGGTGAATGGCGTAACCCGCGTCGAGGTGAGTTTCGACGAGCGGACCGCCGTCGTGGTCTACGACGATGCCAGGACCAGCATCGAAGCACTGACGCAGGCCACCGCAAACGCGGGCTACCCGTCGGCGGTAAAGACGAATGACAAGGCCCGCTGAGTGGCCGTCAGATCAACGCGGCGGCGTATCGTCATTATCGGCAGCGGCGGCGCGGCCTTCGCTGCGGCCCTGAAAGCCTCCGAACGGGGCGCGTTGGTTACGATGATCGAACACGGAACACTCGGTGGCACCTGCGTCAATGTCGGCTGCGTGCCATCCAAGATCATGCTCGCCACCGCCCGAGTCGCCCATACGCGCCGCGTGAGCCCCTTTGACGATGGCGTCACGGCGTCGATACCCGTCATCTCGCGCGCGACGTTGCTGGCGCAGCAGCAGCAACGGGTTGATGCCCTCCGCCGTGACAAGTACGAGCGCATCATCGCAACGACACCCGGTATCGAACTGCTGCGGGGTACAGCGCATTTTCTTGATGGCCGCATCCTGATGGTCCGCCAGGCCGACGGCCGCAAGAGCGCCCGTGGCTTCGATGCCTGCCTAATCGCAACCGGCGCCAGACCTGCCCTTCCGGCCATCGACGGTCTCGCCGGAACGCCTTACTGGACCTCTACCGAGGCACTGCAGAGCCCGGATATTCCGGATTGCCTTACCGTGCTCGGCTCCTCCGCAGTGGCGGTGGAACTCGCTCAGGCCTACGCGAGGCTCGGTAGCCGGGTCACACTGGTCGCTCGCCGGGCGCTGCTGTCCCGCGGGGACCCCGCCGTGGGTGAGGCGCTGACGGCGGCCTTCAGGGCGGAACGGATCGAGGTGCTGACGGGCACGCCAGCCCGTGCGGTGGCGTTCGGTGGCGGGACCTTCACGGTGACAACCGACCAGGGTGAGATTCGAGGCGACCGGCTCCTGATCGCCACAGGTCGTTCGCCGAACACCCAGGCACTCGGTCTCGACCGCGCTGGCATCGTCATGAATGCGCAGGGAGCGATCCTGATTGACAAGGGATTGCGCACAAGCGGGGCGGATATCTATGCGGCGGGTGACTGCGCCGATCACCCACAGTTTGTCTACGTGGCGGCTGCCGCCGGCACACGCGCAGCCGTCAATATGACAGGCGGTCAGGCGACACTCGACCTCGACGTCATGCCTGCCGTCGTCTTCACGGACCCTCAGGTCGCCACCGTCGGAATGGACGAAGTGCGTGCCCGGGATGCCGGTATCGCCACAGAGAGTCGAACACTACATCTTGAGCACGTGCCGCGGGCCCTTGTGAACTTCGACACCCGCGGCTTCATCAAGATCGTCGCCGAGCGGGACAACGGCCGGCTGCTGGGTGTCCAGGCGATTGCCGCGGAAGCGGGCGAACTGATCCAGACCGCCGCCGTTGCCCTGCGAGCCCGCTGGACCGTTGACGAACTTGCCGCCCAGCTCTTCCCCTATCTGACGATGGTTGAAGGCCTCAGGCTCTGCGCCCAGACCTTTAGCAGGGATATCGGCACGCTGTCCTGCTGCGCGGGCTAAGCGCGGCGTCTGAATCACCGACAATCCAGCGGTCGCATCACCGCGCAGTCCGGAGTAGCCTGGCAAGGCTTGCGTTTACCGCCACATTGATGGGGATTTGACCATGAACATGTTACTTCGCTGCGCCTGCCTTGCGGCGCTTGTGACGATCTCAGCCTGTGCCAGCACGGGCCATTTATCGCCCAGCCAAGAAGCGACGCTGGACGCCATCGTCCAAGCCTCCGTCGACAGTCCGCTGCGCTCCGACAAGGATCGCGCTGAAGATCAGAAACGCAAGCCTTTCGAGGTGCTGCGGTTTGCGGGCGTCAAGCCGGGTCAACGCGTGATAGATCTCTTCAGCGCCTCGGGCTGGTATGCCGAGCTACTGTCGGGAGTGGTCGGCAGCAATGGCCATGTCCTTGCGCAGAATCCACCGGCTGCGCTCACGCGCTTCGGTGACAAGCCCATCACCGAGCGCCTGGCTAACAATCGCCTGCCGAATGTGGAGCGCCTGGACAAACCTCTGGAGGCTATGGAACTTAAGCGAGCGTCACTCGATGGCGCGATGATCAATCTCGTGTTTCACGATTTCTTCTGGATCACCCCAGACGTTGACGTCGTGCTGAGCAGGCTGCACGAGGCTTTGAAGCCCGGCGCCTGGGTCGCGGTGATTGACCACTCGGCGCCTGCCGGCACGCGCGACTCCTTTGCCAAGGACGCGCGCGGTCAGCACCGCATCGATGAGGATTTCGTCAAGGAACGCTTCGCGAAGGCGGGATTTGTGCTGGAGGCCGAGAGCGATTTGCTGCGCAATCCGGCCGACGCTCGTACTGATGCGTTCTTCGCGCCGTCGATGCAGGGCAAGATCACGGATAAGTTCGTGCTGCGTTTTCGCCGTCCCTAAGGGAATAGACATTTCAAACCCCATGAGCTGAGTCTGCCAGCCCAGGATCCCGGCCGCCACGGCCGTCGGGCGGTCCCTGGCCCGGTACTGCCGCGCCACGGCCTCGCGAATCGTAACGATACCCCCGGATTTGTACCGCGCGGACCGCGACCCGGCGCCCCGATCACCGCCGGGTCCTCGAGGCTGGCGATCACCCGCACTTTCCCCGCGCACGGCTCGCAGGTCTCGATCTCGATGCCGAAGAAGCATCCGCCAGGGCAACAGGGTTGCGGTGGCTGCGAGGAAATGATGGTGGCGAGTCGTCGTGGAGTCGTAGACGAGGCGGGTCGGGTCCACCGCCACCTCCCGGATGATGCCGGCCTTCGAACACTCGTTGAGAGTGTTGTACACCGTGGCCGTGGATGCCCGGCTTCCCGAACGACGCAGGGACTAGAGGAACTCGTCTGCAGAATTTCCTCTGATTGGGACCCCCCGGATTTCCTGGGATGGGAACCACCTGATTTCCTGAGATTGGACCTGATGCTTTTGAGGCTGTTGTCACAACACCCTTTTCAGAACCACTGCAGCGTGTCCTGCACTAGGCTTCGCCTCGGGCCGGATAATCTTTTTCAACGATGAAGTCGATTGCTTTCATCAGGTCACCGATCGCTGGTCGCGCAAACGGCATCGATTGAATGGAGGCTGAGTACAGTGTGACATCGGGTTTAACGAGAAACAGTCCTGGCTCGAAAAAGATCGATGGCTCCTTATCATTGATGCCTCTCGATACGAACAGGCCCCAGGCCCGTGCTGTCTGTTCAGTCAGGTCGTAGCCGATGCGTACGTTGTTGATGCCCCATTGCGCCTTGGACTGACGTGCACGATCTTCGCTATCGCCGCTCATCGCGATCACATCGACGCCTCGTTCCGCGAACGCAGCCAGTTCTTGATCCAGCTCACGTAACGATGCTTTGCAGATGGGGCAATGCAGGCCGCGATACACGACTATCAACGTAAAGTGGACCGGTTGTTGCTCGCTGAGCCGCCACGCGCCGTCGAGCGTTGAAATATCGAGTTCAGGGGCCATCTGGCGCGGTGTTGGTACGGTCATTTTCTTTCTCCTGATGAATGCTTGGAGGCCACCGTTGGCGACTCACAGAGGATCGAGTGCGCCTTGGTCGGCTTTCTGTCGATGCGATTATCGAACGTCTTCTCCAGGCAATGCATAGGCGACCAGTGCATCGCCGATCGGCGTTTGCATGAAATGATGGCCCCCGGCCATGATGACGACAAATTGTCGGCCGTCATGCTCATAAGTCATCGGTGTGGCCTGCCCCCCGGCGGGTAACACATCTTTCCAGATCGTTTCGCCGGTCCTCAGATCAATTGCCCTGATAAGATTATCGGTCGCCGCAGCAATAAAAATGAGGCCACTGGCGGTCACTACAGGGCCGCCGTTGTTCGGCGTTCCAATTTCAAACGGTAAATAGGACGGAATACCGAATGGACCGTTTTGCCTTGCGGTCCCAAATGGTCTGTCCCACAGTGTTTCTCCGCTCGTCAGATCAAAGGCGCGAATTCCGCCGTAAGGTGGTTCCTTGCACAAAAGACCCGTTACTGGCATACGCCAGCCGGCGTTCACGTCAACGGCATAGGGCGCGCCCGCTTGCGGTGCAAGCGTCGCGTGCGAAGAACCGCCCTTTTGTCCCTTGAGTCTTTCATCCGCGAGCTTGCGCGGTACAAGTCGGTTGTAGTTCGGCATGTCGTTATAGTTGGCAACGACAATGCCACGCGCCGTATCAACAGCAATGCCGCCCCAGTCCGACCCGCCGTTATAACCGGGGTATTGGATCCAGCGCCGATCACTCGTGGGTGCTGTATACATGCCGTCATACGCAGCGCGTCGATATTGAATGCGGCAAATCATCTGATCGATTTGAGACATTCCC
>JAWXCM010000143.1:0-37204 GCA_034408745.1 Bryobacteraceae bacterium | reverse complement strand
GCCCTCCTCCTCCTCCTCGCCATAGCCGACCCGTACCGCCTCGCCCTCCCCGGCTACAAATTCGACTTCCCCCGCGACCACTTCAACCACCCCGAATTTCAAACCGAGTGGTGGTACTACACCGGCAACCTCCGCACCCCGGAAGGCCGCAAATTCGGCTTCGAGCTGACCTTCTTCCGCTACGCCGTAGACCCATCCCTCCCAAAGAACGCCAACGTCTGGGACGTCCGCGACGTATGGATGGCGCACCTCGCGCTCAGCGACATCGACGGCGGCCGCTTCCTCAACACCGAGCGTATGAACCGCACCGGACCCGGCCTCGCCGGAGTCGACGCCGCCAAACGACGCATCTGGAACGGCAACTGGAGCGCCCAGTGGACCTCGCCCGACGACCAGCAACTGCGAGCCGTCGCCGACCAGTTCGCGTTCGATCTAAACCTGCACTCCGCCAAACCGCCCGTAGTCCACGGCGCCAACGGCGTCAGTCAGAAGGCCGAGGGCAAAGGCCGAGCCTCCCACTACGTCTCGCTCACCCGCCTGCAAACAAAGGGCACCATCACGCTCGAAGGCAAGCCGTACCAGGTGGAAGGCACCGCATGGATGGACCACGAATTCTTCTCGCACTCCATGGAAGCCAACCAGTCCGGGTGGGACTGGTTCAGCCTCCAGTTCGACGACGGCGCGGAACTGATGCTCTACCGCCTGCGCCGCAAAGACGGCACCATCGAGCCCCTCTCCTCCGGCACCTACGTCGACCCCGCCGGCCGCACGCGCACCCTAAAACTCGCGGACTTCGAACTGAAGCCCGGCGAAAAATGGAAAAACTACCCCGTGGAATGGACGCTCCGAGTCCCATCCCTCCGCATCGACGTCCAGGTCCGTACCCGCCTGAAGAACCAGGAACTGGCCGGCAAGTACGGCGCACTGCCCACGTACTGGGAGGGTGCCATTGAGGTAAGTGGTTCACACCGTGGAGTCGGGTACCTGGAAATGACCGGGTACGCGGGCGCCCTCCGCATGGACTGATATCCTCAAAGCGTAAATGGCGACGCAGACTACCGTCGCGGTCGTCGCCGAAAAACCCTCGGTGGCCCGCGATATTGCGCGCGTGCTGGGTGCTTCGAACCGCGGTGACGGATATCTCCATGGCGACGGCTATGTGGTCACCTGGGCCATCGGGCATCTGGTCGCGCTGGCACAACCTTCCGAAATTCGGCCCGAGTGGAAATCCTGGCGCCGCGACCAGCTTCCTATGCTGCCGCAGCAGTGGCCCCTCGTCGTCTCCGAACAGACCAAAGACCAGTTCGAAGTAGTCCGCAAGATCCTCACTTCGCCGAAGATCGCAAGCGTGGTGTGCGCCACGGACGCGGGCCGCGAAGGCGAGCTCATCTTCCGCTACATCTACGAGGCCGCCGGTTGCGACAAGCCCGTGCAGCGCCTGTGGATCTCATCCCTGACCCCCGAAGCGATCCGCGCCGGCTTCGACAAACTCAAGGACGCCTCAGAGTACGACGCGCTCGCCGACGCCGCGCGGGGCCGCAGCCGCGCCGACTGGCTGGTCGGCATGAACCTCTCCCGCGCCTACACCCTGGCCTGCAACGAGGAGTTCAGCGTAGGCCGCGTGCAGACGCCGACCCTCGCCATGCTGGTCGAACGCGAGCTCACCATCCGCAACTTCGTTTCGGAAGACTTCCGCAACGTGGTGGGCACCTTCTCACCGTCGAAAAACCAGGAGTACACGGGCATGTGGTTC
Organism: Bryobacteraceae bacterium; assembly: GCA_034408745.1. Lineage (GTDB taxonomy): Bacteria > Acidobacteriota > Terriglobia > Bryobacterales > Bryobacteraceae > JAWXCM01. The sequence goes on along the minus strand of JAWXCM010000143.1, from coordinate 35,451 downwards.
CGCCCCGGCGTCGACCCGATGGACGCAGCCGTCAAGCTCGAATCCGACGGCAAGGAAGCCGAGCAAATCGTCAAACGCTGTAAGTCCGGCGCCGCGGTAATCGAGTCGATCGAAGCACAGCAGAAGCGCATGTCGCCGCCGTTCCTGTACGACCTCACGGAACTGCAGCGCCACGCCAACCGGCTCTACGGCCTAAGCGCAGTGCGCACCCTCGAAGTCGCGCAGTCGTTATACGAAAAGTACAAGCTGATCAGCTATCCCCGTACCGACAGCCGCCATTTGTCGGCCGATATCGCGAAGACCCTGCCGAAAATCGTACGCGCTATCGGGCCGCGCTACGCCGACCTGCTGGCGCCCGGCACAGGCGAGCGCCCCTTGAGCAAGCGCTACATCGACGACACCAAAGTCTCCGACCACCACGCCATCATCCCCACCGGAGTCGCGGCGGAAAAAGCAGGGCTCGATGACGACGAGCGGCGCCTCTACGACCTCATCTGCCGCCGTCTGCTAAGCGCCTGGCATGACGACTACATCTGGAACGTGACCACGGTCATCACGCTGGTCACCAGCCCCGAAGCGCAGGATCGTTTTCATTCCAGCGGCACAGCGATTGTGCAGCTCGGCTGGAAGGTGCTCGACATCGGAGGCGGGAAGAAGGAAAAGAAGAAGAAAGCGCCCGCGTCGGACGACGGCGAGGGCGGCAGCGACGATGACGACCAGACCCTGCCACCCGAGCTCGCACGCGGCCAGGCGCAGACCGTAGTCGACATCGAATCCATCCTTAAGAAGACGCGTCCACCAAAACGCATGACGGATGCCACGCTGCTGACCGCCATGGAAACGGCGGGCAAAACGCTCGACGACAAAGAGCTGTCGGATGCAATGAAGGAGTCGGGGCTCGGCACCCCCGCCACACGCGCGCAGATCATTGAGGTGCTGCTGAAGCGCGGTTTTATCGAGCGTCGAGGCAAAAGCATTGAGGCCACCGACAAGGGCATACGGCTGATTGAAGTAGTGCACCCGCACGTGAAGAGTCCGTCCATGACGGGCCAGTGGGAAGCGTACCTCCGGCGCATTCACCGCAAGGAAGCGCAACTGGATCCCTTCATGACCGGCATCGAAGACTACGTGCGCGAAGTGGTCGGCTCAGTAGGAACGCGCATGTCGACCGCGCGCGATGAAGTGCCGGGACCCGTGCCGCTGAATCCGCTGAGTGGGCGCAAGCAGGTGGATCGCACCGGCGCATTGTCCGACGTACTCCGCGACGCCTTCGGCTTTGAGGCCTTCCGTCCGAATCAGGAAGAAGTGTGCCGCGCCGTAGTCGACGGCCGCGACGCGCTCCTGGTAATGCCGACCGGTGCCGGAAAGTCGCTCTGCTACCAACTGCCGGGCGTAGTGCGAGGCGGCACCACGCTGGTGATTTGCCCGCTCATCGCGCTAATGGAGGATCAGGTTTCGAAGCTCCTCGCGCAGGGCTTCGCGGCCGACCGCATCCACTCCGGCCGCGACCGCGCGACCTCCCGTGAAGTAGCGCGCCGCTACCTCGACGGCGAGCTCGATTTCCTCTACATTGCACCGGAGCGCCTGCGAGTGCGCGGCTTCGGCGAACTGCTCGGTAAACGAAAACCCTCGCTCGTAGCCATCGACGAGGCGCACTGTATTTCCCAGTGGGGCCACGATTTTCGCCCGGATTATCGAACAATTGGTCAGTATTTACCGCTATTCCGTCCCGCGCCGGTAATCGCGTTAACCGCCACGGCAACGCGTCCCGTGCAGACCGACATAGCCCGGCAGTTAGGCCTCGACAACCCACGAGCATTCATCCACGGATTCCGCCGCGATAACATCGCCGTGGAGGTCGTGCGCATTCAGCCGGGCCAGCGCTTTGAGCTCGCCCGTCAGCTCCTGGCCCCTGACGAACGCCGCCCCGCCATCGTCTACACACCGACTCGCAGCAACGCCGCCGAACTGGCCACTCTGCTGCAGCGAGACTTCTCCGCCGCCGCCTATCACGCAGGCATGGACGCGGGGCGTCGCGACACTGTCCAGCGAGATTTCCTCGGCGGCAAGCTCGACGTCATCGTAGCCACCATCGCATTCGGCATGGGTGTCGACAAGGCCGACGTCCGCACCGTAATCCATACCGCCCTGCCCGGCAGCATGGAAGGCTACTACCAGGAGATCGGCCGCGCGGGTCGAGACGCCAAACCCTCGCGAGCCGTCCTGATGCACTCCTGGGCCGACCGCCACACCCACGATTTCTTCTTCGAACGCGACTACCCGGAAACGCAGGTGCTCGATCAGATCTGGAAGCGCCTCACGCCCGATCCACAGCCCAAAGAAATCGTGAAGATGAAGGCGAAACTCGCGGCGGAAATCTTCGATATTGCGCTCGAAAAGCTGTGGATTCACGGCGGCGCAGTGGTGGATTACGCCGAAAATATTTCCAAAGGGCGCGACGGCTGGGAAGATTCATACCTCGAGCAGCGCGATTACAAGATCGGCCAGTTTGAAAAAGTGCTCTCCTGGTGCGAAAGTTCTGCCTGCCGCATGCAGTCACTGGTGCGGTACTTCGGCGACATGGCGGACGGTCTGCGCAAGTGCGGCACATGCGATTTCTGCGATCCTTCAGGCACCGTAGCCCAAACCACGCGCCCGCTCACCAATCATGAGACGGAGATGGTGGAGACCATCCTCGAAGAGCTGAAAACCACAGGCGCGGTGTCGACCGGCAAGCTGCACCAGCAACTCGGGACACGCGTCCCGCTGGAGCGACGCAACTTCGAAGACCTCCTGCGAGCCATCGCCCGGGCCGGTCTGGCCGACGTGGTAGACGCGTCCTTTGAAAAGGACGGCAAGCGCATCGATTTCCGTAAGATCAACATCTCCCCCGCCGGCCGCGAGGACAACGTCGCAGCCGAAGTCCGCGTGCCAGTGGAGGTGGAGTCGAAGGTCACGCGACGCAAGGGCAAAGCAGCCGCGAAAAAGGGAAAGAAGAGAGCCGCGGCATCCGCAGCTTCAGCCGCCGCCGCACCCGAACCGAAGCCAAAGAAAAAGACCGCAGCCACAACTACAGCAGAGGCCGCCTTAAAAGCATGGCGCCTCCAGGAAGCCAGGCGAGGATCCGTACCCGCCTTCCGCATCCTCAGCGACAAAGTGCTGGAAGCAATCGTCGAGCGCCAGCCACGCAACCTCACCCAACTCCTGGAAGTACCCGGCCTGGGGCCGAAGCTGGTAGAAAAGTACGGCGCTCAAATCTTCCGCGTCCTGAGCGCAAGCGACGCTGGATCGAATGCCTGATTTTCAGCCACTCCGCCAGGGACGTTTGAGAAATTTTACAACTCGATTTGCCGTGTTTTCATAGACTTTGCGTCACAAAGTCCAGGAACACAACCACCCGTGTGCCACACTGCTTCGCGAAGGGAGCCAATTCCACCGTGGCCACATCAGCAGCACAAATCGCCGCCAGCAAGGCTAACGCAGCGCACTCCACCGGACCCGTCTCGGCCGTTGGAAAAGAGAAAGTCAGCAGCAACGCCATCAGCCATGGACTCACGTCCACCCGCCTCCTCCTGCCAGGAGAGAGCAAGGAAGACTTCGAGGCGCTCTGCCAGACCGTCGCCGCGCGTTACGACATCCAAACCCGCCCGGAAACGGGCCTCGTAGTCGACCTCGCCACTGCGGAATGGCGCGCTGCCCGTGCATGGCGCGTCCACGATTCCTTCCTCGCCATGACCATCGAGGCCGACGAGTCGCGCTACATCCAGAACGCCAGCGCCGCCGACATCCTCGCCAACTCCATCCACAACACCGACAACACGCGCCGCCTCAGCCTCATCCTGCGCTACATCCGTGCGGCTGAGCGAGCAGTCAGAACTACAGCCGACTCCCTCTCCCGTGTCATCAAAGCCCGCCACGCAGGCATGGAAACGTCCGAACGCGCACAGCGCCGCCCCGTCACCGCCCGCCGCAACCAACAACCCGAAACCCGCACAGAGCGCCGAGCCCGTGAACGCGCCGAGCGCAAAGCAGCAAGGAAAATACAATGGTCACCACGCCCGTAGCTATCTCAAAAGCAGTACTCGACTTCTGTCGCGAAGTCTGTCCCACCGCCCGTCCGGTCTACCTGCAGGTCCGCCCGTTTCGCGGAGCCAAAGCCCTCGATGCGTTCGAGAATGTAGATCGCTTCACCAGCCTCTCAGGCGGCAAACAGCAAACCGGTTGGATCATCTGGGAATGGCCCGATGCGTTCATTGAAGCCGAACACCACGCCGTCGTGCGCCTCAGCGACAACACCCTGCGCGAAGTCTCGCCCCACGACGAAATGCGAGTCCTCTTCCTGCCCGACGACGCCGCGACTTTCGACCTCAGCCACGACACCTACGCAAGGCCCAGCATCCGCAAAGCCACATCAACGGACCTGGTAGTCGCCCAGTACCTGGCAAACTTCGAAGCCCGCGACACCTTCATCCGCACAAAAATGAATCTCGGCATCAACATCCTCAGCAAAGAGGACACAGACGAAATCATGCGCATCGAAAACGAGTCCTGGAGCCTAAGCGCCGAGCTCTTCAAACGCCACCTCGGCTTTGTTTCGCAAAAGCCCGCCGCCTAGCCGGCTGCACAGCTACCCCCGGCTACACAGCAGCCCACCGGCTACACAGCTGCCCACTGGGCTCCACATCTGCCCACCGGCTACACAACTGCCCACCGGGCTCCACATCTGCCCACCGGGCTCCACATCTGCCCACCGGCTACACAGCTGCCCACCGGCTACACAGGCAGCCCACCGGCTACACAGCAGCCCACCGGCTGCACAGCTGCCCACTGACTGCACAGGCAGCCCACCGGCTACACAGCTGCCCACTGGCTACACAGCTGCCCACTGGGCTCCACATCTGCCCACTGACTGCACAGCTGCCCACTGACTGCACAGCTGCCCACTGACTGCACAGCTGCCCACTGGCTGCACAGCAGCCCACCGGCTACACAGGCAGCCCACCGGCTACACAGCTGCCCACTAAACCAAGGGCCTGCCGCATAAAGGGGGGCAGCTCCCCAGAGCTGCGGCGGGTCCCCAGACCCGCCACATCTAAAACCAAAACCGCAGCTTCACCGACATAGTCCGGGGCTGCACCAGCCGAGTGCCCACAAACACCGACTGAAAATTATAAAGCGCCGTGACATTGGCAACATTAGCCACCTGCGCCACAACATCCCAGCGCCGGCGGTCCCCCCGATACCCATCGAAACCAACGGCGACATCCGCAACCGTCCGGGGCCGAACGCGAGGCGTATCGGCCACCAAATCCACATAAGGCAGCAGATCCCGATAATCAGGATCTGCCGCCACATCCGCCGGATCCGAAGGATTCGAAACCAGCCCGCTGTCATACCGCACGGACCCGCTAACCCAAACCCGCTTCGAAACTGCATACTGCAGCAACCCATGCACCGACAGCGGCTGATCATGATCGATCACAAACGCCGCCGTCCCGAACACAGCAGCCGGGTCCGAGCCCTGAAACAGCCCCCCGGAGAACGGCGGAGTCACGATCGTTCTCAGATGCGTCACGCTCAGCGATCCCGATAACCCGTGCACCGGAACCAGGGTCACCCTCGACTCCAGTCCGTTCGTCCGGGACTTCGCCAGCGTAATCGGAAAAATGATTCCTGTATTCAGGAAATTATCGTTATCCTGCAAATCAACAGAATTCTTATGATAAAACGCAGCATTCACACTGACATACCGCCCAACGCCCTGCTGCAGTCCAACCTCATAGACATTCTGTTTCTCAGGCCGGATCCGCTCCAGCGGCCGGCTCCCACCCGCCAAACCCAGGTTCGACAGCAGCAAATTCTCGTTCGGCGGCGTCTGGTAAGTGCGATTGTACGATGCACGCAAAACCGTACCAGTGAAACCTATTTTGTACGCCATACCAATCCGAGGCTGCCACTGCGCGCCATTCACCAGGAACCGGTAATTGTCATACCGAACTCCCAGGCTCACCTGCAAATCGCCCAGCCGCACGGCATCCTGAAAGAATCCCGAATACATCGCACCCGTGGCTTCGCCGCGAAACTCCCGCTCCGGACCCCGAACCGGAAATGTCTCCCCGACACGGAAGTACTCCCGCACCGGATACCGCTGCACGTCGCCGCCAATACGAAACGTGTGCCGCCCCGCAACCCGGTTCCACCGAGACCCCGCGGTAAACGTCGCCAGTTGACGGTCCTGCTCAGCCGTCACGGGAGTGTCGAAAACACTCGGCAGCAGCCGGGCCGTACCGGATCGATAAGAAACCGTGGTGTCAATCGTCGAGTACGAATCCAGCGTCCGAAGCCAGCCCGCGGAGCCCGACCAGTCCCGGAAGTACTGCCGCTGACCCTGACCCGCGGCATGCTGGGAAGGCAAATTCGCCAGTTGCAAAGACGACCGGCCAGCCATAAAACTCACCCGGAGCTGATCCAGCGGCGAAATCTGGTAGTCGAACCGCCCAAAACTCCGCTCGGAATTCCCGCCATTATGCAGATTCTCGAGCGCCACCTGGTCCAGATACCGATTCGATTTCAGAGCGTTAAAGGAAACGAAATAGCCCCATTTATCCGACCCGCCCGCCGCCTGCGTAATGTTGCCAAACGTGTCGAACTCGCCGGCAATCGCCTGAGTCGACCCGCTGAACCTGCGTCCGCTCCCCAGCCCCGTGCGCGTCGTCACCACCGCCACGCCCGAAACCTTGTTGCCAAACTCGGCCGGTACATTGCCCGTAAACAATTCAATCGACTGCACAACAGAAGCATCAATCGCATTCCCAAACGCGCCGGTAAGCTGATCGCTGATCGGCATGCCGTCCACCACATAGGTCATCTGGTTGTGCGCGCCTCGAGGGTGAATGGCGCCATTGGCATTCGCGGCGAATCCCGGCATGCTCAGCAGCATCGATTCCAGCCCACGACTCCCCGGAGCCACCGGCATCCGCTCCATCGTCGGGCGATTCAACTCCGTACGAGTGCCGGTGCTCTCCACGTCCACCAGTTGCACCGACTCGCCTTCAGTCACTTCCACCCGCGTCGACACCGCCGCGGGCTCAAGCACCAGGTCCAGCACCGCCGGGACGTTCGAGCGCAGCACCATAGTCCGTGTCACACCCTGAAACCCGGATTTCCGCAGGGAAACAACATAGGTCTGCAGCGGAATGTTCGCCACCTGAAAGTGCCCCGCTTCGTCTGTCTCCGCACGGGATTCGAACCCGGTAATCACATTGCGTACCAGGACTTCCACACCGCCAACGGCCAGACCCTGGGCATCGCTAACCATGCCACGCACAACAGCAGTCATCTGCGCGAATGTAACAACGCTAAGCACAGTTACCAGAAAGAGACAACGCACCTTCATGCGTTCTACTTTACCATGGTTAATGCGCGGCGCGCGTCTACAATGGGGAACAATCCATGCTGAGCCCTTCCGCCGCAGCGCGTTACCAGACGCTGCTGGAAGTAACTGAGTCCATCGTCTCCCAGCAGCAGTTCCACGAGCTTCTCGGACAACTCCGCGAAGCAATGGGCCGTATCGTCGCCTTCCACGGCATGAGCATCACGCTCTACGACCCGCGGACCCAGACCATCCGGCTGCTCGCCATCAACGCTGCCAAAGAAACACCCGTCAAAGCCGGACTCATCCTCCCCGTCAACAGGACTCCCGCGGCTGTCGTCATCGAAACGGGACAACCGTATTACGCCCGCGATATCGCCCTCGAAGACTCCTCGGCATTCGCTCCGGAGATCCAGCGGATGCTCCGTGACGCAGGGGTCCGCAGCTTCGCCATTTTCCCGCTCAGCACCGCGCGTAACCGCATTCTGGGAACTCTGAATTTCGGCGCTCTCCAGCCAAGCGCCTACTCCGACGAAGACCTCGCCTTCCTCGCCCAGGCCGCCCGCCCCGTCGCCATCGCCGTCGAGAACGCCATGCATCACGACGCAATGCTCAGCTACCAGGCGCAGCTCGCCACGGAACGCGACCACCTCCGCCTGCTCCTCGACATCAACAACGCCGTGGTCACCCACCTCGACACCCCGTCGCTCATCGCCACCGTCAGCGAGTGCCTCCGCAAGCACTTCCGCCTCGACGATGTCGCCATCGAAATCCCCGCCGGTTCCGCCGCCAGCCGCAAGCCGCAAATCCGGAACGGCAATCAGTGCGTCGTCCCACTGGTCTTCCGCGACCGCGCCCTCGGAACCCTTAGCCTCACCAGCCCGGCTCCTGAGGAGACGTTCTCCGAAGCCCACATCCAACTGCTGTCTGAAGTGGCCGGGCAGATCGCCATCGCCCTCGATAACGCCCTCTCCTACCGCCAGATCGCGGAACTCAACGCCCGCCTCGCCGAAGAGAAGCTGTACCTTCAGGATGAGATCCGCAGCCAGTTCGGGTTTGAGGAGATCATCGGCCGGAGCCCCGCCCTGCTCTCAGTCCTGCGCCAGGTGGAAACCGTCGCGCCGTCTGATTCGGCCGTCGTGATTTGCGGTGAAACAGGCACCGGCAAAGAACTGATCGCCCGCGCTATCCACGACCTCAGCGAGCGCCGCAACCGGACATTCGTCAAAATCAACTGCGCAGCTATCCCCGGCGGACTGCTGGAAAGCGAGCTCTTCGGCCACGAACGCGGCGCCTTCACCGGAGCCATCGCGCGACGCATCGGCCGCTTCGAACTCGCCCACGGAGGCACGCTCTTCCTCGACGAAATCGGCGAGATTCCGCTCGACCTCCAGCCCAAACTGCTGCGCGTTCTGCAGGAGCGCGAGTTCGAACGCCTCGGCTCCAGCCACACCATGAAGGTGGACGTGCGAGTCGTCGCAGCCACCAACCGCGACCTCATGCAGATGGTCCGCGAACGCCGCTTTCGTGACGACCTCTACTATCGGCTCAACGTCTTCCCGCTGTTCGTGCCGCCACTGCGCGACCGCCGGGACGATATCCCCATCCTCGTTCGCCATTTTGTCCAGTTACATGCGCGTAGAATGCGCCGCGAAATTACTTCGATTTCCGCCGAATCTCTCGACTTACTGACGCGCTATGACTGGCCCGGCAACGTGCGCGAACTGCAAAACCTCATCGAGCGCGCCGTAATCGTCACGCAAGGCAGCGTTTTACAGATTCCCGCCGGAGAACTGCGCCAGCCGCTGTCAGCCTCCGCGGATGAAGGAACTCTCAAAAAGGCGGAGCGAGACCACATTTTGCACGCCCTCGAAGCAACCAAATGGGTTCTCGCCGGACCCTTCGGCGCCGCTGCGCGCCTCGGATTAAAGCGGTCGACACTACAGTTCCGCATGAAAAAGCTTGGCATTGAGCGTCCGGGCCATCCAGGATAAACTCACCATGAGCAAGGAAATGATTACCAGTCCCGCCGCACGATACGGTTTTGCTGTCGCCTGCCTGGCCGCTGCTACGGTGCTCCGGGGTGCAATCGGTGCCGTGCTCGGACCTACTGTGGTGCCCTTCATCACCTATTACCCGGCCGTGATCCTCGCGTCGTGGTACGGCGGCCTCGGCCCAGGCCTGCTGGTCACCGGACTCGCCGCACTCATCGTGCAGTTCCTCTTCATTGTTCCCGTCCTGTCCTTCGATGTCGAATCCCCGGCCGACGCCCTCACCCTCGGCGTCTTTATGGCGTCATCGATTCTGCTCGTCTGGCTGAATGAGCGCCGGGAGCAGGGCCGCCGCAAAGCGATGGCCACCGCGGCCGACACCACGCGCCAGCTCGCCGGGATGACGCAGCGCTTCCAGAGCATGGAAGAGGCCGAACGGGGTTCCGCCGAATACAAACGGTGGGCGGCCGACACACTGTCCAGCATCGGCGACGGTGTCATCTGCACCGATGTCGACGGGTGCGTCACTTTCCTCAACGAGGTGGCCGAACGCCTCACCGGCTGGACATTCGCCGAAGCTCGCGGGAAGGACATCGCCGAGGTGTTCGTCATTGTCAATGAGTACACCCGCCAGCCAGCCACCAACCCCATCCGCCGGGTGCTCGAAGAAGGTACCATCATGGGCCTCGCCAATCACACCCTGCTGGTCTCGCGGGACGGGCGCGAAATCTCCATCGACGACAGCGGCGCGCCCATTCGCGGCCCCAAACAGAAGCAAATCGTCGGAGCAGTGCTCGTGTTCCGTGATATGGCGGAACGCAAGACCTCGAAGACGAGCTCCGCCGCACCGCCCGCGACCTGGAAATCACCAATCGCGAGCTCGCCGCGTTCGCCTACACCGTCGGGCACGACCTCCAGGAACCGCTCCGCAACATGACGGCCTTCTCCCAGTTGCTGCAGCGGCACTACTCATCCATCGGCGTCCACGACCCGAAAGCAGAGGAGTGCCTCGACTTCATTGCCAGCGGCGGCAAACGGATGGTTTCGATGATCCGCGACCTGCTCGCCTACTCCAACGCCGTCAATGCGAGCACCGGCGTCTTTTCTGAGGTGCGCCTGCGCAATGCCATCAGCTGGGCCACGCAGAATCTGCTCGAACGCATCCGGGAAAACGATGCCGAGGTGATCGCCGAAGATCTCCCTGCCGTCACAGCCGATCACGTCCAGCTGGTGCAGTTGTTCCAGAACCTCATCGGAAACGCCATCAAGTACCGCGGTAACGACCGTCCCACCGTTCGAATCGAGGCCACCGCGACTCCAACCCACTGGCAAGTCTCGGTGTCGGACAATGGCCGCGGCTTCGACCCGGCCGACGAGAAGGCCATCTTCGACCTGTTCCGCCGCGGTGCCGGAGCCGACAAAGCCGTCACCGGGAGCGGCATCGGACTCGCGATCTGCAAACGCATCGTCGAGCGGCATGGCGGTACAATCTGGGCCGAGACCCGGCCCGGCCAGGGCAGCACCTTTACCTTTACGCTCGCCCGCAAAGACGTCCGGTAGCCAGAGCTGACAGCATAACAACCTGTCAGACCCGGAGTCAATTTACCCACCGGTTCCGCCTCACATGGACTGCGGGCCTTCCGTGTAGTATATTCCCAGAGAGCTCCAGTCCATGATCAGACCCTCAACCCTGTTGTTGTTCGCCGTTTTTGCCCTGCACACCGCCCTGTTCGCGCAAACCGGCGTGGACATCGCCCTGCTCGAACGAACCCGCCTGCTGGTGGACCAGCGCGTGGACCTCGTCATCGAACTCCGCAACACCACCAGCACAACGGGCCTCCGCGTCACCGCCAACGGCCTGGACATCACCTCTCGTTTCACCACCACCTATCAGACCGATCTGGACTGCAACACCACCACCGACACCGTCATTCGAGCCGATCGCTACGGTTTCGATACCCCAGGCTGGGTCCGCCTCATCGCCGAACTACCTGCCCCCGGCGGTCCCCTCCGCAGCATCAAGGACGTCCTCGTTTACCCCTTCTCCCTCGCACAGAAAAAGCGCAACGTCATCCTGTTCATTGGCGACGCCATGGGCAACAGCTATCGCGACGCCGGCCGCATCGTGGCCCGCAGCGTGGAGACCGTCCCCGGAGTCGCTGGCTTCCGCGAGGGCTTCTTCGACAAGCTCCTCGAAATGGACCAGATGCCCATCTCCGGCATGTCCATGACCTACGCCTCGGACCGCCTCGTGCCCGATTCGGCCAACACCGCTTCCGCATGGACCACCGGCAATAAGACCTTCGACGGAGCCCTCAGTGTCCTCCCCGACGGCACCGACTGCCGCTGGCTCGCCGGAATGAGCCTCGCCACCCAGCCCGCCATGCTCGATAATCCCCGCGTGGAAACTCTCTGGGAGTACATGAAGCGCAAGTACGGCTACCGCACCGGAGTCGTCACCAATACCTACATCACCGACGCCACTCCCGCCGCCGAAGGTGCCCACACCGCCGCCCGCGAAGCCCGCTTTGAGGTCGCCCGCCAGTTCCTCGAAAACCCCTTCCTCAACGGCCAGCCAGCCTACGATGTGATGCTCGGCGGTGGTAAAGAGGATTTCGACCCCGACATCCGCGCCGATGGCCGAGACCTTGTCCGCGAGTTCCGCGATAAGGGCTACGCCTTCGTCTCCACCGCCACCGAACTCCGCGCCGTCGGCCCTTCCACCCTGCCACTGCTCGGACTCTTTCGCCGGCCCAACACCGTCGCTCGCCACTCCAGCGGCATCCGCGCCACCGCCAATGGCAACCTTGAGCCGGTTTACGACAAGCTCGGCCTCACCCGGCCCGGCTCCGAACCGACCCCCAACTTCGGCACATGGACTGACCAACCCTTCCTCGATCTGATGGCGGAAAAGGCCATTCAGGCCCTCGCCGGACCCAACGGCGACCAGCCATTCATCCTCATGATTGAGGGTGGGCAAATCGACAAGCAGTCTCATCCCAACCACGCCGCCGGTACCATCTGGGAGGTCATCGAACTCGACAAGACCGTCGGATGGGCCAGACGCTGGGCCGCCGCCCGCAGCGAAAAAGACACCCTCATCGTCGTCACCGCCGACCACGATCAGTCCATGAGCATCATCGGACTCACAGATATGTCCGATCGCGAACTCACTGACCGCGGCGCGCCCCTCAGCCTCCAACTCCAAAGCCCTCTCGGCAACCAGAACATGCGCCTCTATCCCGACGCCAATACCAACGTCCGCGCATCCTACGGCTACTTCAACTCCGGTGGCGATCCCAATACCTCAGGCATCGAAGGGCCTCCCGGACAGCGGCGCTCCGCCATCTACGCCACCGACGGATTCCCTGACTACATCGATGACAATGGCGACGGATACCCCGAAAACCGCGAAGTGCGCGGCAAGGGCCGAATGCGCATGGCCGTCGGCTTCCGCACCGGAAACCACACCGGATCCAGCGTCCCCGTCACCGCCGAAGGCCCCGGAGCCTTCCTCTTCACCGGCTACATGGACCAGACCGACCTCACGTTCAAAATGGCGGTGTCTCTTTCCGGAGATACCGTCGAAGGCGACGCATTTGTTGAGAAAGTCCTGCTCAATCCCCGTTATCCCCGGACCTTTGGCAAATGAAACGGCTGATTGGTTTCATTACGCTCGTCGCGGCTCTGCCCGCCGCCCAGGCACCACCCGCGCTCAACCGGCTCACCATGTCGGAGACCGTGGCCCAGATCCGAGCCCTGTTCCATGAAACGCCCCACCAGGTGGCCAGCCAGAACCACCGCGTTCTGTCCTTCCATGGCGGAGCCCATGCTCCCGGTTGTGACGAGTCTCCCCAGTGGGTCTTCTACTTCGGCCGCGACCAGGACCGCCTCGTCAGCGCCACCCGGCATTTCGATCAGCCAGCCCCGGTGCAAACGCTCATCCCGAAGTCGGCCGTGGTCTCCAGCCATCAGACGCCCAACGGCTATCCCGTGCTCCGCGCCGCCATGCCCGATGGACGCGAGCTCCTCGCCCCAGGTGCCCGCTCGTCAAAGGACCCCGTCTCCCAGCTTCAGTTGATCCGGTCCGCCGACGTCAGCCGGTTCTATCCCGATCTCCGGCCCACCCCAAAAAAATAGCCCCCTGGCACCGGAATCAGAAAGTCAGCCGCAACGCCAGTTGAATCAGACGCGGTGCCCGGGCTCCGGTCATCTCCCCGAACCGAGCGTTCACTTGCCTCCTCTGGGCATCGAACCGCGCCGCCGTATCAAACCCCGAGAACTGGGTGTGGTTGAAGGCGTTGTAAAACTCCGCCCGGAATTGCAGCCGCGCCTTCTCCGTCACCGGGAACGCCTTCGCCGCCGTCAGATCCCAGTTCTGAAACCCCGGCAACCGCACCGAGGTCCGTCCCGCGCTGCCAATCGTGCCAACCTTCGGAGCCTCGAAAACTTCCGTCCGGAAATTCCGCGCAAATGTCTTTTCGCTCCCCGGCAAATTCGCATTGCCCGTTTGCGCAATCCGAGCCCCCTGTGACGCCGTCCCCGTGATATCCACCGGGTTTACGAAGCTGTACGAAATGGCCGTCGGCGCGCCGCTCGACATCGTCGCGATGCCGGAGAGGTTCCAGTCCCGCAACGCAAAGCGCGCCGCCGGATTCGTCCACGGCGATTGCGGAACCGTCCACAGGAAGTTCAGCTTCAGCACATGCGCCCGGTCATACCCCGCCAGCCCGTAATTGCCAATCCGCCGGAGATAACAGCGCCGAAATCGTCGCGTCGTCGTCGTCCTGATAGTTCAGCGCCTTTGACCACGTGTACGCCAGCCCGAAGTCCAAACCCCGCGTAAATCGCCGGTTCGCCGTCACCTGCAGCGAGTGGTAATTCGACGACGACGCCCACTCCACCATGTTCACGTCCGTGTAGCCGATCATCGGCCGCAAAAACGGCTGCGGCAGCGGTACCTGCGGATTCGTCGGATCCGCGTTCGCCGCCTGGAAATTCGCCCCGAACGGCACCGGATTCAGATTGCGCCGCCACAATAGATTTCGCCCCAGATTCCCCACATACCCGACATCGACAATTCCGGTCGATGCCATTTACCCCCTGAGGAAACTCCAGTCCGCCCGAGGACCGGAACGTCGGCAGCGTCCCGTAAAACAGCGTTGGCGTGCTCACCAGTGGTAACTGGATGAACGGCCCGGCCGAACTGTCGTTCCGGGTGTAGAACATGCCAAAGCCGCCGCGGAGGGCAGTCTTTCCTTTGCCGAACGGATCGTACGCAAAGCCGAAGCGAGGTGCCGTCGCAATGCCCGGCGTGTTGTACAGCCCGCGCGGGATTGTCTGGTCACGCCCCGGAACCACCATGCCGTTGGCCGGGATGCCCACCCCCGGAGCCAGCGCGCCAATCGCCGCCGCCGGATATACCTCGCCCGTCCGGGGATGCACTCCCACCCGGCGTCCGCCCACCAGCGCCGGTTGGATCAGGGCCGCCATTTTCGACCGGTCAAATCGTGACGGATCAAACCCCGAAATCAGGTCGCCGCGCTGCACCCGGGCCCCGATCCAGTAGAACCGCGCACCCACGTCTGTCGTCAGTCTGCGTTTCACCTTCCAGTTGTCCTGGACGAACCACTCGAATACCGAGTTCCACATCGTCTTGAAGGGCTTCGCCGTCGGCTCCTGATAGGTGGAGAATACGCCCAGCAGGCCGTTCGCGAACGGGTGGCCCGAATCCAGGGGATTGTTCACATTCCGCGAGAAATCGAAGCTATAGGTAAAAAAAAGAGCCCCCGTAACTTCGACCCTCAAATTTGACGCACACCCCGCACGCGCACAGCACTTGCCAGATTTGGTAATATCGTCGTATGGCTGGAACTCCCTTCCGCTCGTAACTGAATGCTGCCACCCAGAAATTTCCCTCCGCGCCGCCCCAGAGTCCGCGAAAACGTAAATGAAGCGATCCGTGCCCGTGAAGTCCGGGCTGTCTTTCCTGACGGAAGCGTCGAGGTAATGCCGACGCTCGCCGCGGTGCGGAGAGCGCAGGAACTCGGGCTTGATTTGATTCTGATCGCCCCCACAGCCGAACCGCCCGTCGCCAAGGCGATGGATTACGGCCAGTGGCAGTACGAAAACAAGAAGAAACAGCACGACGCCCGAAAGAAACAACACATCATCCAGGTGAAGGAACTGAAGTTCCGTCCCAACACGGATGACCACGACTACGACTTCAAGAAGAACCACGCCATCCGGTTCCTCGGCGAAGGCAACCGCGTGAAGGCGGTGGTACAGTTCCGCGGACGCGAGATCGCTCACGTCGACCTCGGCAAAAAGCTTCTTCTCCGGTTCGCTGAGGATCTGCTGCCCTACGGGACCATCGAAGCCCAGCCCAAGCTGGAAGGCCGAAACGCTCACATGATCATCAGTCCCGTTAAAAAAGCGGAAAAGGCCGAGAAGAAGGAACCAAAGGAGTCGAAGGAAACCCGCGGTCCCGGCGGTCCCTCCGGTCCTCAGGCTCCGCCGCCGCCGACTCAATAGCGTCAGCGCCAGCGGCAGTTTCCAGATACAATTCCCTTAAGGAAGCAGTCAGAACCGTCACACGCGTGGCGGTCTCTGTCTGCTTGAAAGGGGAGTTGTGCAGAGAGTTTTATCCGTTCTTACCGCCCTGTTACTGAGCGCAGTGAGCCTCGCCGCTCAGACTTCATCGGCAAGCGTCGTCGGCAAGATCACAGATCCCACCGGCGGCGTCATTCCCGGCGTCGCCATCACCATCACCAACATCGGAACCAATCAGGCGTGGAAAGCCAGTTCCAGTGAGGTTGGCGATTTCACCATCCCCTATCTCCAGCCAGGCCGCTACATCATGGAAGCAAAGTCGGAAGGCTTTCGGTCATGGAAGCAGTCGGAGTTCGGACTCGAAGTGGAACAGGTGCTGCGCCTCGACGTCAGACTCGAACTCGGCGCCACCACGGAGACCGTCACCGTTACTGACACCCCTCCAGCCCTCAACACGGACAGTGGCTCGCGAGGTGAAGTCACCACCACGCGTGAGATCGAACAGCTTCCCCTCGACGGCCGGAACTTCTCCGATCTGGCTTACCTGACCGGCGGCGTGATCCCCAAAGGCGACGGTGGCGACGGGGCGTACGCTGTGAACGGCGCCCGCGCCGACAACTTCGGCTTCATGATGGACGGCGTCAACAACACACAGCGCCGCAACACTGGCGCCATGATCAGCCCTCCTCTGGAGAGCGTGCAGGAATTCAAGCTGCTCACCTCGGGCTTTGCGGCTGAGTACGGCCGGTACGCGGGCGGAATGATCAGCGTAGCCACCAAGAGCGGCACCAACCGCCTGCGCGGGGTTCTCTACGAGTTTCTTCGTAACGACGCCCTTGACGCCACCGGCTATTTCGACGGGACCAAATCGAAGCTGCGCCGCAATCAGTTCGGCACCACCGTGTCAGGTCCGGTCTTTATTCCAAAGCTCTACGATGGCCGAAATAAGACGTTTTTCATGGTGACCTGGGACGCGATTCGCGCCGTCGACGGGAAAACCCAGCGTGGCATCGTGCCGTGGCCGGAAATGCTGCGTGGCGATTTCTCCCGCGCCGTCGACGCATTCGGCAGACCACAGGCAGTTACCGACACCCTCGCCCGTGCGCCATTTCCGAACAATCAGATCCCGCTGGACCGGCTCGACCCGGTTTCGTTGAAAATGGCAGCCTATTATCCGGCGCCTAATCTCACTGGCTCGGCCAATAATTTCATCTCGCAGGGCAACGGCACAACCCGCAACAACAACCTCGGCATCAAGATCGACCACTCTCTGACCGCGAAGGACCGTCTCACGGCCAACGTGTCATGGCGACCCAATGCGACGTTCGATCCCGTGGTCAACGGCCGCTCCCCGCTGCCCATTTTTGGCCTGAGCAACAACACACTGGACCTGCTCTCCTACCTGCGATACCTGCGCACCCTGACGCCGACCATGTTCCTGGAGTTCAACGCCTCGTTCTCGCGCAAAACGAACAATCAGGTGTGGCCGCTCAGCGCGGAGAAGGACTGGGCCTCGGAAATCGGTTTCCTCGGGGGCACCACCAGCCCCGTCGCCCGCGGATTGCCGCAATTTGAAGCCACTGGCTATATAATTCTCGGGCCAGCGTACGATGTTCCGAAAATCTGGACGTATAATAACTATCAATACACCGGAAGTATGACGTGGATTAAAGGTCGGCACACCATGAAATACGGTGGCGATCTCCTCCGCTATCAGTACTTCTCGCGCAGCTTCGGCGATACCCGTGGACGCCTCGCATTCAACGGCCGCTTCAGCGGAAACACAATGGCGGACATGCTGCTCGGCTGGGCCAGCAACTCCCGCCGCCAGCTCGACGCCGCCGGTCCCTATCACCTGGTGACGAACTACTCCGGCTTCGTGCAGGACGACTATAAGGTCACCAGCTCCCTGACACTGAACCTCGGCGTGCGCTACGACCTGATGAAGCAGCCACGCGAGAAGTTCGGTGCGTGGTCCATGTTCATGCCGGAGCTCGGCAAGCAGGTGATCTCCAGCTACGGCAACCTCTCAAAGGAAGAGTTCGACAAGCGCATCGCCATTGTCGGATCCTCCAGCATCATTATGGCGAAAGATGCCGGTCTTCCGTCCACCATCACGAAAGACGACAACAACAACTTCGCACCGCGGTTCGGCTTCGCCTGGCGTCCCTTCAGCCGCACTGTATTGCGGGGTGGCTACGGCATCTTCTACGGCACCAGTTCCCTGTACCGCATGGATGAGTACGCCGACACCTACCCGTTCTCCATTACCGAGACGTTCTCCGTCAGCGGCGCCAACCCGCTTCTGGTGACCGCGTCCAACCCGTTCCCGACGAACCGCGTCAATGCGCCCAGCGGCGTCACCAGCACCACGGGCCAGGCTTCGTCCTCCCCGAAGAATCAGTACCTCCAGTCCTGGAACATGACGCTGGAAAAGGAGATCGGCCACGGCAACGTCGTCGAAACCTCGTACTCCGGCTCAAAGGGAACCCACCTGCAGCGCCGCTACGACATCAACCAGCCCTTCCGCCAGCAGGAGTTGCGCACCGTGCGCCCGTATCCGGCGTTCGGCGGCATCAACATCATCTCCGACAGCTCGAACTCCATCTACAACGCGGGCACCATCACCCTGCGGCGTCGATTCAGCCAGCAGTTGTTTGTGCGCGCGGCCTACACCTACTCC
Organism: Bryobacteraceae bacterium; assembly: GCA_034408745.1. GTDB lineage: Bacteria > Acidobacteriota > Terriglobia > Bryobacterales > Bryobacteraceae > JAWXCM01. Next base: position 16,853 of record JAWXCM010000143.1, on the reverse strand, counting down.
AAGTCCATCGACGAAAGCTCGAACACCGGCGGCACCGTCCAGTACAACTTCTCTAACGCGCAGGACTCGCGTAACCTCAGGAGCGAACGGGGCCGTTCCGATTTCGACATCGGCCACTCCTTCTCTGCCAGCGCGATTTATTCGCCTTCGTTCTCCCGGAACAGGTTCCTGAAGGGCTGGCAACTTTCCGGCACCAGCATCCTCTACACCGGTCAGCCCTTCACGCCCAAGCTCGGCACGTTCGACTACAACGCCGGTGGCGCCAGCCGTCCGGACCGTATCGCCAGCGGCAAGCTGGATAACCCGACGGTGGACCAATGGTTTGACCGTACAGCGTTCCCACCCGTCGCGGCGGGTTCGTTCCGTTTCGGCTCCTCGGGGCGCAACATCCTCGACGGCCCAGGAACTGTCTCGGTGAACGGTTCCGTCTCGCGCAAAATTCGGATCTCAGAAAAGGCTGCGCTGCAACTCCGTCTGGACGCGCTCAACCTGCCGAATCATCCGAATCTGAATCTGCCCGAGAACCGGGTGGACATCGTGAGCGGCGGAACCATCAGCCGCTCGAAGAACAATCGCACCATGACCCTCGGGGCGCGCCTCGAGTTCTGATTGCAGCGCCCGACGCGCGTTGTCCAGTTGATGTAGCAAAGGCCGAATCGCTTCGTAGGGTAGCGCTCTTCGGTCTTCATTACCATAATCTCGGACGGACCGGCACTGATCGGCCGGGATATTGTTTCTGGAGTAAATGAGCTATGCGGCCACTCGTGCGTTGTCTTCCGTCGCTTCCAAGGCGGTCGTTCTCGATCCAGATGATGTTTCCTGGAATGGAGTTCGCTTGCGATACCGGGACAACCACCATGGCGTTTATGGCGCACCCGTTCGAGCATTTCAGAAATAGTGCGTTTTGGCTAGAGAGAAGCAAGCGTTGCGACCTTTAGGTTTAGTGACGGTGCATACGGCATCTCTCTTCACGAACCTCCCCAGCTTCCTGTCTACAGAAATTCTCGTCCGGTCTCGCAGTGTGTGCAATGCAACACTCCAGAACGATAATAATCTCGTGTAGTCGAATCACGAAACACCATATCGAAAAAACAACGTTTGTATTGTAAGTGAAAGCGCCATATAATTACCTCAGTACTCCGGCAGCCTGATCGCTCCCATTTTCGGGCTCATTTGCGGATGGTGTGCTGCTCAGCTCATCAGAAAGCGTGCCTTATAAGGAGCATTGTTCATGCGCTTGCTAATCTCGCTTCAGAAATGGACCGCGTTTTCTGCAATGAGGCACGTTGCTGTTGCAGCATTGCTGGCGAGTTTAGTGGGGTCGGATCTGCAGGGGCAAGGGCAAACCCCGGCGTGGACGTCAGTGCCACTGTCTACATTTGCAGATGTGGGTGCCACGTCTCCATCCATATCTCCGGGAATACAGTCCAGTGGAGGCGCCAAGCTCAGGCTGGTCGGAGGCGGGACGATGTTGAAAGATGGCTTTCCACTTACTCGCGATCTTGATCTTTCCTCCGGAGCCTGCACTTACCCGTTCGCGTACCCTTATTTCTTCGGTGGCCCAGTGGGCAAAGGATACATCGCGCCGGGAGGGGCGACGTACGCGTATCCATATTCTGTTGCGCGTACCGCAAATTATACGGTTGCTCCATTCAATGGGATAGAAGCCCAAATCCAAATTACTGGGAGCCGACCCACTGTTGCATCTACTGCGAACGTGTTCTTCAATCAGCAAAAGTGTTATGCTGGCGGGCCGGAATATGGCTGGAGTTTCGAACTCAAAGCGGGCCTAATTAAGTTCTACGTTCAAGCGAACGCAAACTGCCAGTCGGGCCAAACGCCTTCATTCTGCTATTCCGGTAACACCATCTCCAGCGCGGCCGTGAGGGAGCTCAACTTCAGTTTCACCCTGCCACTGTCATGGGAAGGCAACCCGGCGCCAGACAGAGTATACTCAGCGTACTTTTATAACCACTCAAATGGTCAGTGGTTTGCCAGTTTGCGAGTTCTTACTCCGCAATACGAGGTCGTGTACGCGACGGATGTGGCCTTACCCGCCTGGTTTGTCCTTTCGCCGGGCGCGGGAGGCGCTACCGGGGGCTATGTGACAGCAAACATGCAGGTGGGCACGTGGCCAGTGGTTGACGGAGCGGTCTGCGAAACGTTACCTGAAAATCAACGGCCAACGGCTCCCAGCTGTCAACAAGTACCACAACTCCTGCTGAACGACGTGATTATGGAGGTCAAGGGCCTAAAAGTCGGACGAGGCATTTCTCCAGTCAGTAGTTGCTCTTCCTCGATTACGTTTCCCTCTATTCCGACAACCGTGCCTGAAGGCGTAATTCAGCGCGGCACAAACCCGCTCTCGGCGCCTGCCGGCTGCGAATGGGACGTCCACTCTTCGGACAGCTGGATCACGCTGATATCGGGCGCCGCGAGTCAACATGGCATCGGCTCCGACACTGTTGGTTACAATCTCAGTCCTAACTTCCTGTCTCGGTCCCGGCTGGCGTTCCTGACCGTAAACGGCGCTGTGCGAGGTACTGTGGCACAGTCCTCAGCAACTGGTGCTCCGATGGAACGGTACGTTAAGCTTTTATATTACAGTTTTCTTGGACGCGTACCGGCTGCCCAGGAAATTGCGGGTCAGTTATCCACCTGGCTTCACTCCAGCGCAACTCGCCACGAGCTTCTTCAACTCGCAGGAATTTAATGCTAAAGGCCGCTTTGCTGCTGGGTTGTATGTTGGTATCCTGGGCAGAGACGCGGAATACGCTGGGTGGCTGTTTCAGCGTGATGCCCTTCAGGGACTTCCCCAGATTACGCTGGTGTCAAATTTCCTTAATTCTGCAGAGTTTCATCTTAAGTTCGGTTATCCGTCGGACCCAGAGTTTGTGCGGATCATGTATCGCAACATCTTGTTGCGAGAGCCAGGCCAGGCCGAGGTAGACTTTCAGGCATCGGCATTGCAGTCTGGCACGTCACGCGAGCAACTGGCTCTGAACTTTCTGCTGTCACAGGAATTTGCCATAGGAACAGGACCCCGGCTTACGGCCTTCATCTTGCACGCTACTATCTTGATGCGCGATCCGAACCAGGCAGAGTTTAACGAAGTCGCGAATGGCCTAAGCAGTGGCAAGTCAGTCCTGGACTTGTTCGATGGGAAGGTGAACGGCCAGGAGCATAAGTTTTGGATCGTGAATCCGTGAAGAGGAGTCCATTGCCACACGGGCAAGGATTTCAGTCGTAGGCCTCTGCAAATCCACGCAGACGAGGAGCTGTTCCAGAAACGATGATTGACAGATCGTTCGACACCTGGCTTCGGTGTGCAATGGCTGCCTGGTGACATCCGGCACCTATCAACGGGCGAAGACGTACATTAATCTGCCCCGACTTCGAATCGACAAGCACGGGTGCGTGGGGGATGCCGGAAATCAACACAACAGTGTTGCCAGGATCTGCTTGCTCTGTCAAACCTGTAACCCATAGGGTTATCCATCCGCCGTTTTCCCAACTTACTTCGGTGTTATCCCAGTTCACTCCGTCTTGATAGCTGTTGAGAATGACAGGGGTGTAGCTGGCAGCAAGATCCACGAAGATTTCAATTGGCTGGGACGATGCCGACCAACGTGTACTGACTGTGACCAGGTGCGTACCTGGCTCCAGGCCGGGAGGCAGTCGGAAATTTACCTGGAAGACACCCGCATCGGCATAGCAAACCAGAGGGGGGACTCCAAACCCATCCACAGCTGGGAAAACATCAGACAACCCAATACTCGGAACGGCTGTCCCGTGTCGAAACCACAGTTGAATGTACTCTTCATTAGTGCTGCGGAAGCTTTTGCCAGCATTTTGGTGGCTGCTTACGTTGACGATCTCGACAGAGCGAGTTGCGTCCGCTTGCAATGGCCACTTTCGCCAACATACAAACCGCGCAGTAGATTCTGTAAAACTCAGAGGTTCGACAAATGCGAATCCCGCCGATCTTGCCAGGGCGCACACCGCTGAAACAGATGGACCACACCAGTTATCGAGTTGTCCAGCGAGTTCATCCCGCTCATAGAATTCTATAGAAGGAAGAGGTGCATGGACGCCGGTACGATATGCCTCAGCGTCTGTTACAAAAGTATCGATCACACATAAGTCGGTCGTAACCGAACATATCCTTTCAAGAGCAAGCAGGGGATGCTTTAGATGATAGAGAACACCCAGACAAAGGACAATATCAAAGGTCCCGGTGACTTGGGGTGAAAGGTCGTACACTTCTAGACGCAGATAACGCGCATTTGAAGTCATCAATCGATGCAATTCACGGAACGTATCTAAATCGACATAGTCAATCGCAGTAACAGCCGCACCCCGTCGTTCCGCTTCAAACGTGAAAAAGCCATCCCAGGGACCGATGTCTAGCAGAGTACGCCCGGTAAGATCGGCTGGCAAGCGAAACGAATCCCATCGCGCTTTCTGAAACTCGAGATCCATCACACCCTGCAAAACACGGCCATTCGGTAGCTGCATACTGTGATAGAGTCCCTTTTCATTTAGAGTGCTGCGAATTGGGTTGGCCTTCCGAGCGGCTATGTACCGTGTCCGTTCTCCCTCCTCTTGAGGCAGCATTACTTCGTGAGTCTGCTATCCGACATGTCCGGAGGTTAGCACAGCGGTGAAGTCCGCAGAGGGTGTGTCCGCATCTCGCATATCCGGGTGTCTGTGGATCTCTTCACAACGGCTAACGTCAGTAGCGGACGGGTGGCGGCTCGGAGAACCAGCGCGGTTTTTCTCTGTCTGCACCAGGACTGTCCTCTGGCTTTCGACCCTGGGTCGGCAGTTGGAAAGTGCATGCCATAGCCGGAGCAAGATCACCGCTCTCTGAAGACGATGCGGAACGGCAAGTACCGCAACCGGCAGCAGCATCACCGGCGGTCGAGCGGCATGCTTGGCGACTCGCGCTTAGAAGCACGTCACGGACAGGTACATTGCGTTCTTGTGAACGACGGGGCTGGCGACGGTGCCTGCACCAGCTCCGCAATCACGACGGCTTCCGCCCGACCGACTAATAAAACAAATATTTACGCCACTGATCGTCGCTCTTACCCAGCAGACGCATCAAATGCCGGCTTGTATGCAGGCTGAAAGGCCGGGGGGCGCGCGCCAAACGGAACCCCGCTTCCTCCGGCGTCCGGTTTCCCTTCTTGTTGTTGCAGGAATGACAGCACGCAACAAGGTTCTCCCATGTGCTCTCCCCGTGGCGCGAGCGCGGGATCACGTGGTCCAGCGTCAGCTCCACTGCCGGAGGGCACTTCAGGCAGTACTGGCAGGTGTAGCGGTCGCGCATGAGAATGTTCTTGCGGGACAGCGCTCGGGTTTGCTGCGGAATTCGTCGATATTCCAGCAGTCGAATCACCGACGGAAGGCGCAGATTCTGACGGGAGGAATGCACCGCGAACGGCGCATGCTCCTCCATCGTTGCCACGCCCTTTAACACCAGCACCAGTGCACGCCGGGCGGCGCACACATTGATCGGCTCATAGCTGGCATTCAGAACGAGGACAGGTTTTTGCAGGCGGTCCGGACCGTTCATCCTGGAGTTTTTCCTCCCTGATCGTCTCCATCCCCGGATCGCCCGCTCTCGTCTGGTCCGCCCTGCGTGGGGCGTGAACTCAGGAGATCGACCGTCCGGAAATCCCTCTTCTCCGGTCAGCCCTGGCCAGTGTCAGGACTGAGACCTCGCTCGCGCCCGCCCTTTGGAGCACAGCAGCGCAGGTACCCGCCGTGGCCCCGGTCGTGAATACATCGTCGACCAGCAGGATACGGCGGCCTTCTATGAGATGTCTTCGCTTCACCGCGAATGCGGCCCTGACGTTCAGGCGCCGTTGCGCACCCGTCAGCCCGGCTTGTGGCGCAGTCGCTTTCTGTCGCGTCATGGCATTGCCAGCCACCGGGATTCCGGTCCGCCTGCCCAGCACAGAGGCGAGCATCGCAGCCTGATTGAATCCGCGTCTCCACAGCCGGAACCAGTGCATCGGCATCGGCACAATCACGTCGAACGCAATATCCCGCGGAAGCGCCAGAGACAGCATCGCCCCCAGCGGTTCCGCCAGTGGATAGCATTTGCGGTACTTGAACAGGTGAATCAGCCGCCGCAACGGTCCGTCATACTCGCCAAACGACCAGGCGTGCTGGAATCCAGCCAGGCCCGACCGGCAGAGCCGGCACACGCCTTCCGAATCAAGCGGCGAGGAGTTCAGGAACGGAGTGCTGCATTGCGCGCAGAAAAACTCGGCAACCATCGGCTGGGGTGCGCGCAAACAGGAGTCGCAAACCGGGATTCGGGAGCAGTGAGTCAGGGGCGCTTCGCAGATCTGGCAGTCTTCCGGGAAGACAAGGTTGAACGGCACTGCTGTCAGGAAAGACCGCAGCGCGGAGGCGTCGATAAAAGGCTTACTTAGTTCTGGCCATCGACTGGGGAAGACTCACCTCCACCACGAAAGAACATTTTAGCACTTTTTTGGCTGCGAGCCACAAGTGGTGCTTCCGAACTACACAGGGCACAATATGTTGCGGTCTGATTACGAGCATACGGACGTCGCCACTTGCGCTTTCGGGGTGATCTCTCATATTGTGTCCGAATGCGCTTCTTTCCGATTCTCGCCGCTATCCTGGCCACGGGGCTTATCCTCATGGCTCAGGCTCCGCCCCAGCCGGCAGGGCCGAATCCCGATACGTTCTACAAGCTCAGCCCCGACGCGATGCCGGTCGACGGCGTGCCGAAGGGCGAGATCAAGGGACCATTCACCTTGCCCAGCCAGGCCTATGCAGGCACGCAGCATACCTACTGGGTATACGTGCCGGCGCAGTACGATTCGTCGAAACCCGCCGCGTTGATGATCTATCAGGACGGCCAGGCGTTCATGAATCCCAGCGGCGATATGCGGGCACACAACATCATGGACAACCTGATCTACCGGCGCGAGATCCCGGTCATGATCGGCGTCTTCATCAACCCAGGCCGCACTCCCCAGCAGGAAGAACCGAGCCCGCAGCGAGGCTGGGGCGACGGCTTCACCAACCGGGGCCAGGAATACAACGCGCTCGACGATAAATACGCGAAAGTCATTTGCGACGAACTGCTGCCGGTGCTAAAGAAGGAATACAACATCAGCAAGGACCCCGAAATGCGGGGTATCGGCGGATCCAGCTCAGGCGCCATTGCCGCCTGGGGCGTCGCCTGGCACAGGCCCGGAGAGTTCCGAAAAGTGCTCAGCAACGTGGGTTCGTTCACCAACATCCGCAGTGGCCACGAGTGGCCCGACATCATCGCAAAAGAGGCAAAGAAGCCAATCCGCATCTTCCTCGTCGATGGCCGCAACGACAACCGCGGAGTCCGCAAGGAGGGTGAGTACGACGCCACCCGCGACTGGTTCCTGCAGAACGTCCGCATGGTGAAGTCCCTCACCGCCAAAGGCTACGATGTGAACTACAGCTGGGGCGTCAACCGGCATGGTCAGAAGATGCTGGCCACCGTAATGCCGGAAATGATGCGCTGGTTATGGCGCGATGCCACCCCAGTCTCGGTCGACCCAAAGGACACGGTCGAACGCTCGCCCCTCGAAGCCGCCGCGAAGAAGTAAACAGAGGCATGAGACAACTCGCCCTTGCGGCCGTAATGCTGACCGCGGCCACCGCTCAGGAGTGGCCGCAATTCCGAGGGCCGGCTGGACTCGGCGTGGCCGCTCCGTCCGCGAAGCCGCCCGTACAGTTCGGCCCTCGCGACAAGGTGGCCTGGAAGACAACCCTGCTCCCCGGGCACTCCTCGCCGGTCATCGCGGGCGACCGCATCTTCCTCACCGCCAGTCAGCCAGGGACCAGGAAAGACGCCCCTCTCGCCAAGATGGTCGACGAGGGCGGCAAGCTCTTCACCATCTGCCTCGACCGCAAGACCGGCAAAATCCTGTGGCAGCGCGAGGTCCCGCGGCCTCGCCTCGAGATGTACCAGCCCACCAACTCCCCAGCCTCCCCCAGCCCGGTCACCGACGGCACCCGCGTCTACGTCTTCTTCGGCGACTTCGGGCTGCTTGCCTACGACTTCAACGGCAAAGAAACCTGGCGCGTGCCCCTTGGGCCATTCAACAACCAGAACGGGCACGGTTCCTCGCCAGTACTCGTCGATGGCATGGTGGTGCTGCTCTGCGATCAGGACACCGATTCCTATCTGATCGCCGTCGATGCAAAGACCGGCAAGACCCGCTGGAAGACGCCGAGGCCCGAAGTCACCCGCTCCTACTCCACACCTGGCGTGATGCGAACCGCCTCCGGTCAAACCGAGCTCATCGTGCCCGGCGCCCACATGCTCACGGCTTACGATGCGAAGACCGGAGAAAAGCTGTGGTGGATCGGCGGTCTCTCCTGGCAGCCGAAATCGACCCCGATCATCGACGGTGACACTCTGTATGCGCACTGGTGGGAGAACGGCGGCGAGAACGAAACCGTAGCCGTCACGCCCGAGTTCTCGACGCTTCTGGCAAAGTACGACACGGACAAGGACGGGCGTCTGTCAAAGGCGGAAGTTGCGTCCGACGCACCTCTTACCCGCGGCTTTGCGAACAACGACCTCGGCACCGACGGCTATCTGGACGAACGCGACTGGAGTGCTTACAGCGCCCGCCGATCGGCAAGAAACGCGCTGCTCGCCGTCCGTCCGGCCGGTGCAAGAGGCGACCTCACTGACTCGCCGAACATCCTCTGGCGCATGCAGAAGTACCTGCCAAACGTGCCCTCGCCCCTGCTCTACGAAGGCGTGTTGTACCTCATCAAAGACGGCGGCATTCTTACCGCGGTCGACGCGAGGTCTGGCAAAATGCTGAAGCAGGCCCGCCTGCCCGGTGCGCTCGACACCTACTACGCCTCGCCTGTCGCGGCAGCCGGGCACGTATACCTGATCAGCCAGCCCGGAAAGCTGACAGTGCTGAAGGCTGGACCGGAATGGGAAGTCGTTGCCTCAGCCGACTTTGAGGACGAGGCTTATGCCACCCCGGCCATCGTCGGCGACGCGATCTACATTCGGACCCGCGGCGCACTCTACTGCTTCAGATGAAATTTGACATGGGGGGGCAGGCCCCCAGGCCTGCGGCGGGTCCCCAGAGCCGCCTCGCTACAACCAACAAGGCAGCGTAAAGTGAAACGCAGCGCCCTTGCCGGGTTCCGATACCACCCAGATTCGCCCACCGTATGTCTCCACCGTTTTTTTACAGATCGCCAGGCCGATCCCCGCGCCCGGCACCTCGCGGCCGTGCAGCCGCTGGAACACGCCGAAGATCTGCTCCGCATAATGCATTTGCAGTCCGATGCCGTTGTCTGACACCACAAACTCGCAGAAACCCGACGTCTTCCGCGCACTGATGTGAATCACCGGCGGTTCGGAGGAGCGGTACTTGATCGCATTGCTGATCAGGTTCTGGAAAACCTGCTGCAGGTGAACGCGGCGCATCTGAACAACCGGCAATTTATCGATATTAATTGTTGCGCCGGACTCCTCAATGCTGCTCGCCAGGGCCTGCAGCGTCTCCTCAAGCGCTCCGGCGGTATCCACTTCGGCCATGTTCTCGTGATCCCGGTGGATCTGAGACCACGACTGCAGTCCGGAGATCAGCGTCTGCATTCGGTTCACCCCGCTGATCACAAAGTCGATGAAGCCCTTGCCGGTCGGGTCCAGCTGATCCCGGTACCGCCGCTCAATCAGCTGCGTGTAGCTCTTAACCGTGCGAAGCGGCTCCTGTAAATCGTGCGACGCGACATAGGCGAACTGCTCCAGCTCATTGTTGTACCGCCGCAGTGCCTCTTCGGAATTCTTGCGATCCGTTATGTCGCTGGATATTCCACACAGCGCGTAAACTCGGCCCGAACCCTCTTCCGTCAGCGGGAACTTAATCGAATTAAACGTCCTCGCATGACCCGCCACAATGCCGAGTTCCTCGAATTCATTCGCCTCGCCCGTTCGAAGAACTTCGTTGTCGGAATGAATATACATTTCCGCCGCCGTTCTGGGAAAGACATCGAAATCGGTCTTGCCGATCATTTCCTCGCGAGCCAGGCCAAACAGCCGCTCAAACTGCCGGTTTACGAACTGAAATCGCCCCTCGACGTCCTTTAGATAAACCAGCGTCGGCGAACTGTCCAGAATCGACCGCAGCCGGTGCTCGCTCTCGCGTAACTGTTTGTTGGCTTGTTCCAGCTCCGCTGTGCGCTCAGCCACCCGCTGCTCCAGATCCGCGTTCAACCGGCGAACTTCCTCCTCAGCCGCCTTCCGTTCCGCCACCTCGTCTGCCAGCTGGACATTCAGCCTCCGCAACCGATCCGGGCTGGGCAACGCAATAATTGCGGGCGAAATTCGCACCAGCAGTATCGCCGTGGGCACGGAAGCCAGCGCGGTGATCAACTTCACCAGCCCGTCGAGCCGGTACCATGGCTGCCACACCACAAAAATACTCATCAGGTGGGTGGTCCCGCACGCCAGAATGAACGTTCCAAACAGCCAGAACATCCACGGGTAAGCGAAATCGCCCCGCTTGCGAACAATGTGAATCAGAGCGAATGGAATAAAATAGTATGCCAGCGCTATTAAAAAGTCAGAGCCGACGTGCAGCAGAACTACACCAGGATCCCACCTGTAGCACCAGCCGTGGGGCAGGAAGTCGGCCCGGAAGAGCCCACTCCAGAAATCCAGCATAGTAAGTAGTATAACGTTTTTCTGAACCTGGTTACTTCTGCTCTTTGACTACTTCACCCTTGCGTCGAAGCGTCGGAGCCTTGCGCTTTGTGTCCTCTTCCTTCTTCGCCACCTGCTGCTTCGCTTCCACTTCTTCCGGCTTCATCGACGCCTGCCGTTCCTTCAACTCCCGCTCCGCCCGGCTGATCGCTTCGGCAGACCGTTTCGACAGATCCTCAGACGCAAGCTCCGCACTGTCCCTGGTCGCATCGATCGCCTGATCCAGCGCGAACTGATACCGCGCAAGGTCCTTCGGTGCGCTCGCCCGAACCTTCTCCAGACCGGACGCCAGCTCCTTATTCGTGTCGGCAATGGCCTTGGTTGCAGCCACAATCTCCACCTTGCGGCGTAGCGCGTCATCCGATACCGTGTCGATCGCCTCGATTATTTTCGTGTAGTCTTCCAGCAGATCGTGGATGAACTTCGACCCCCCAGGTTTGGTCTGCGCCACGGCCTGCGAGATCTGCGTCACACGAAGCTTCGCATAACTCAGGTACAGCTGGATGCGCTGATTCGGCTCCTGAATCAGGCGGATCTGGTCCACTTCGGCTGCTGTGAGAAAGTCGCGCTCGGCCAGAACCGCTGAGGTCAGCAGCAGAGTCGCGACAAGAAGACGGAACAGCATCGGGGCTCCTTACTTCACTTCTTCGACATGATATCCTGCAACACCTGCTCATGGACGTCCCGCATCCGCTTCTGCAGCGCTTCGGCCGGACCGCGGTCCTCCATGGAGGTGTCCTTCACCAGGCTGTCCAGACGCCGCAGCATCACCAGCAGTTTCTGCTCAGCGTATTTAAACCATTTGGGACTGCGCCGGGCCCGCTTCCCCGAATCCTGCAGCGACTGGTAACAAAGCTCGGTAAGCTCTCCCGCATCGTTGAGATGCGACTTGAACTCCTCCATTTTGTTGCCTTCATAAGCCGCCCGAGCGGCTCCGATGTGCGCCTCGGCCTTATCCAGTGCCAGCCCGGAGCGCTTCTCCAGATTGGGCTGCAACTTCAGGTCATCCTTGTCGGACGCCAGAACCGAAATCGTCAGACTAAGTAACACAAGAACGATTCGTAACACGCTGCTACCTCTTCTCTCGTTCTTTTTTGATGATCCGAACACGCTGCCGCGCCTTAAACTCTTCGTCGGGATTTTTTCCACCGCTGGTCTCGAGGAACTTCTCATAGCTGGCGAGCGCCGGTTCATGCAGTTTGTTCTTGTCCAGAATAATGGCACGGAAATAGTGGTGCGCGGGCGTCTCCGCATTCAGCGCGCGAACCCGGTCCAGCGCAGCCAGTGCCTGCGGATGGTTCTCCAGCAAAATCAGCATACCCGCCAGATCGCTCCACGCTTCCGCCGAGTCCGGTTTCGCCGACGCTACCCGCGCGAACTCCTGGGCCGCCGGTGCGTACTTGCGCTGCTGCCGCAGCACCCGCGCATAATTCATCCGCAGCGACAGATTGTTCGGATCGTCCTTCACCGCCGCCGCGAACAGGGGCTCGGCCTTGTCATACTGCTTCGTCACAAAATAAGCCATCGCCAGCGCGAACCGGTTGGCCGGAGTCGGCGACTGCTTTACAGACGCCTCCAGCTGCGGAATTGCATCGGCGGCCTTCCCCGATTCCAGCAGGATCTCCCCCGCACGCTCCCGCGCCGCCGCGTTGTCCGGGAACTTCCCATAGATCTCAGCAGCCTCCGGCGCCCGGCCCGCCGCCTCCAGCAGAGTAGCCAGTTCCAGCAGTGTCTCCGGCGTCGATTCGGCCAGCTTCCGATACACCGGCTCCGCCTCGGCCAGCTTTCCGTCTTTAGCCAGCGCCCGGGCCAGCGCAATCGCCGCATCCCTCGACTTCGGGTCCAGCTCGACAGCCTTTCGCAACAGTGGCACGGCCTTGTCCGCCATCCCAGCCGCCAGCAAAGCCTCGCCAGCAAATGAAACCGGCCGGAACTCCGCGGGCTTCTGAGCCGCAGCCTGCTGCAGCAGCACAGCGGCATCGGCGAACTGCTTCATGTTGAACAGCAGGATCCCGAGATTGAGCTGCGCTTCGTACAGATCGGGCTTCAACTCCAGCACCGACCGGTACGCCGCCACCGCATCCGCCTCGCGACCCGCAATCATGCTGAGCCCGAACGCAAGGTTGAACCGCAGCGCGTACTCTTTCGGCTGCGCTTCCACTGCTTTCGACAGAGCCGCGACAGCCGCGTCCCACCGTTGATCCTCCAGCGCCTTCATGCCCTCCGCCGCCGGGTTGGCAACCGGTGCCTGAAGCAACAGGAAGGAGAGCAGAGGGACCGCCAGCGTCATGCTCCCAGTCTACGGCCTTCCCAGGGAGTGGTCCGACGCCCCGTGCTAATCTTATCCCGTGCAAGCGTCCATGTATGACATCGATCCGGGTCCGGATTGTCCGGAACTGGTGCGGATGATCGTCGAAATCCCAAAGAATTCCAGCAATAAGTACGAGTACGACGGAAAACTCGGAGTCTTTCGTCTCGACCGGTCTCTCTATTCGCCAATGCACTACCCCGGCGACTACGGCTTCATCCCCGGAACTCTGGCCGAAGATAACGATCCCATGGACGTGCTCGTGCTGGTGCAGGAGCCGAGCTTTACCGGTTGCCTGATCGAGGTGCGGCCCGTAGGCGTTCTGAACATGGTGGATTCCGACGAGGGCGACCAGAAAATCCTTGCCGTCCCCACCCGTAATCCCCGTTACGACCAAATCCACACGCTCGACCAGATCTTCCCCCACGTCCGCCGCGAAGTGGAGCACTTCTTCACCATCTATAAGGAACTTCAGGGCGCACACACTCGTATGGAAGGGTGGGGCGGACCCCGGGAAGCTCGGCGTGCCATCGTCACCAGCCGCGAGCGTTACCTGGCAAGCAAGCAACTGTCGTCAGCCACACTCGACGAACCGGTCATCAGCTAAACGACCACCGCCCGACGGGAGGGTTTGCATGCACACGCACGTGAAGGTCCTCGGTATTCTGCACATAGTTTTTGGAGCAATTGGTGTACTCATCGCCGGCCTGGTATCGTTAGCCGACTCCAGTGGCGACGGCATGATCGCCATCCCGATCCTCGGCATCGTCGGCGCCCTGGTAATGGGCGTGATGCTCGTGCTCTCCGCAATCCATCTGCTCAACATCCCGTTTGGCACCGCGCTCGGCGCCTACGGCCTCTGGGCACTGCTCTCTCCCGAAGTCACGGCGGCCTTCCAGTCCCCCACACACTACGTCTGAAGTCACTTGTGGTTGTTCGAAGCCCTAAAGCATGCAAGGGGGGCAGCTCCCCAGAGCTGCGGCGGGCGCCCACGCCCGCCTCAGTAAATATATTTCCGCGAGTTCTGGTCGTTGCTACAGTACATCGGAAATGCATAAAACAATGTTTGCTGGGCGCGTATTTATCGATGTCAGCCCAGCGGGAACCCAAACGCGATCCGGGCGGTAGTGTCCTATTTGTGCGTTGGTGGCGATTCGGGAAATTTTTTCTTCAGCCATCTCAGGATTGCGAGTTGCTCATCCTGCCCGGCCCGTCTGACTTGAGCTAGAAGCCAGATCGTAGTCGGCTTCTCGCTCGTAAAGTTCCTGGCACCCTGATTGCACGTTGAGCAGAGCGTCCGCAGGTTGGAAAGCTCGTCTTTGCCACCGAGGTGCTTGTCTACGATGTGCCCGAGGTGTAGCCGGACCTTGCGGTTTGTTGCTGGATCTATATCACCAGGGCAAAGCCCGCACATCCGGCAAGTGAACCCATTCCTGTCAAGAACCTCAGCGCGAAGCCGCTGAGAGATTACTACACCTGGTCGCTGTTTACAAGGTAAATGCGTTGGTGGTCCGCGCGACGCGCTTAAGCCTACGGGGAGCACTGCTACCGCTTAGCTAAGCGGACAAGGAAAGCCCAAGCCTTCCTCTCGTAGTCTTTGGCGTAAAGATATCGCTTGGCGCGCCAGTGCCAAAAGCGAGAGGCGAAAACCCAGCGGAAACCTGCGGGTGCAGGGAATGGGATAGGGCTAGAAGCCATCAGCTACCTCCGTAGCGGTTACGGAGACACACGTCTCCGGTGTTGCTTTGGGAGGGCTTTTGAGGGTAGACTGGTGGTGCAAATAGGCAGTTACCTTCGCGAGCCCTATACGCTTGCGTTGTGATTGGCTCACCACCGGCCCTGAATCCGCTTCTCCTGGAAGTTAGGCGGATTCAGGGCCTTCGTATTGCTTATGCCCCTACCGCGCGGTGAGCGGTAGAACGACAGGGGCAGAGTATCTTCTCATTAGGGTTTCTCCCACAAATATGGTCAAGCCTCTTGCTCCTCCTGACCGATCTCTTTGAAGAATTCGGCGGGCGTTGACGGGAACTCTTCTAGGGCGTTCTCTACGCGCTTATAGATCGAAGGCAATGAACCTTTACCTTGCCGGACCACGTGAAGCAGCGAGCCGATCAGCCGGCGCAGAACTCCGTTAACGGCAATGGCCGGGTGCGCCGCCGTGAACCTGAAGCCGGTTTTTTTCATCTCTTCGACTAAATCGTAGCCGCTAAACTCAGCAGTTTCAGGAATGCTGTCGATGACGGCTTGGGTTAATTCGCCTCGCCTGACTTCCGCCTTTTGATTCAGCCGCGGCGCAATCTCAGCGACGCTGGCAGTCTCCACAGGAGGCGCAGGAGCAGGGATAGTGGGGTGCTCGCCGTGGCCGTACGTGTGGGGCTTGCTGTTTTTGGTGGTGGGAGCTATCGGCGAGTCGGCCAACAGAGGCGCAATATCGGGGTCGGAAGCGAGGAGTTTCAAAGCCTGAAGCTTCCCGATGATGGTGTCTATCTTGTCCACGTCAATTCGCATATCTTTCGCCTCACCTATACTAGCGCGAGGCGTTATGCATTGCAAGCCGTCTTTGAGCCTTGAGAGAGATGGCTAGACGTCGCGGGGGTATGTGGGCTTCGCGGGTCTGCCACCGCCCTTAGTCTTGCGCATCCCGGCGATGCGCTTGTAGTACTCAGGGTCGCGGGAGAGGTTCGCTGCTTTCGAAGCTTGTCCGCCGAGGGAAGCAAAAGAGGGCGCATCGGGGTTACGCTGCGCCAGAATCTTGGCTAGACCCAGCGCAGCGGTTAGAGACTCACGGGCAGATGCAATAGAAAGGATGAGGATTGGGGATTGTGCCTAAAACGAGGTCGGCCTGATTGATGAGGCGGTGGAGGGCTTGAATATCTTCGTCTCTATCCGGGGTTGCCATGGACCGAGCGTATCACCAAACAGCGACGGGTCGCTAGACTTCTTCAACGCACAAATAGGACACTACCATCCGGGCACGGGGCACGGCTTCGGCGTTAGAATGGAGATCGATGGAACTGGCCGAGATTCAGCAGGCAATCGAGCATCTCCCCAAAGACCAGCAGACGGCGCTGGCGGCCTGGCTGGCCGAGCGCGATCAGGCCGCATGGGACGTCGAAATCGAACGCGACTTCGCTCCAGGCGGCGCAGGAATGGCATTTCTGGAAGAGATGAAGGCCGATGTGCGCGCCGGCAAGTTTCGTCCGTTTGAGCAGCGACGCGAGAAGGACCGCCAGGCCGCTCCGGCACAATGGCCTTCCAGTCCTGCGCGTCGGAGCGGTTCTGGGAGCTCTGTGGTGAACTCCCCGTCGACGTGCAACGCCTGGCGGACAAGCAGTACAACCTCTTCCGGGCGGATCCCTTCCACCCGTCCCTCAGGCTGAAACCGGTCGGGGACGTTTGGACGGTCCGCATCGGGCGGTCGCACCGGGTGATCGGGTACCGCGAAGACAATGCGTTCTACTGGAGTTGGATCGGCTCGCACGAAGCCTACAACACCCCGGAAGTCGCGGTCGCCTTCCAGTCCCCCACTCACGACGTCTGACCTCCGGTCGCGATACAACGGAGAGATGACGACTGTCGATCTCTGGAATCGTTACCAGCAGTATCTGTGCAACGCCCCGTCGCTCGGCCTCAGCCTCGACATCAGCCGCATGAGCTTCGATGACACCTTCCTCCCTTCGCTGGAGCCGAAGCTGCAGGCCGCTTACGCCGCCATGGCTGAACTCGAACGCGGCGCCATCGCGAACCCCGATGAGAACCGCATGGTGGGCCATTACTGGC
>JAWXCM010000142.1:0-8462 GCA_034408745.1 Bryobacteraceae bacterium | reverse complement strand
CTTCTGTCCGGACGAAAGATATTCGACCACACCTTTGATCTCTGCGAGTGGCATACGACCCCCGTGGTGGCGCAGCTGTCCGAAGCCGGCTTCGGACAGGCAAACGCGGCGAACGCGGCGCCCACCGGCGTGTGGAACACGTGGTTGGAGTAGTTGCTCAGGATCTTCACCCCGATGGCGAGAATGACACCGAGCAATTGATGCTCGTTGAAGCCCACTGCCAGGAATGGCGCCACGCCGTCGAGCAATCCTCGAATCACCGGTTCCGACACACCGAACAGCCTGGCCACCGAGGCGTGAGCCCCATGGCAGCAGCGGCACCCATTGACGCCGGAACGAAAGCGGCCATGAGTTCGCGTTCCTGCACTGTAAAAGGCGACTCGCCGCGCAGCAGTGCTTGATGAAAGTCAATGAGGGGCCGCTCAGCTCGCGAGCGCATCGCATTGAACTTGGCCAGTACGTGCGGAACCTTGTCCTCGTGTGCAATCGACGGCGGAAACGGCACGGGACACTTCTCTTTCTTCGAGACTACTTTCGCTTGAGGTTTGGCGATGGCCGGATGATCTCCGTGTCGGGGCGGAACACCAACCAGGCAAATGCAAACGACACCGTGTGCGGAAAGGGCTTCAGTTGCTTGCCCGCCAATGGGCCGGCGGTCGCTACTCCCAATAAGTTCCAAGTGCTTCCGGTTTGATCGTCGATGAATCCGCCCTCGCGCTCTCTGAAGCTGAGGGCCATTCCCTCGTTCTCCGGCACAAACACTCCTACGGCTCCTACATCGCGTGACTCGGCCAGGCGCTCGGCGTCGAGGGCAGACTTGCCTCTCTCAGAGTAGAAAACCACGTAGCGTGCACCCTCATACTCACCTTCGACGATCGGCACCTTCCGTAGCGCTGAGAATGGGTAGGCGCGCGATGCCGCAGTCCCATTCAGCGCTACAACGCGCTCCAGTAGCTTGACACCGCGCAAAGAAGGCGTTCGCACCGGAAACATAAGTTGATTCCCAAATTCGTAACCGACGTATGGATTCCTGCCATACTGTCGCGAATGGCCCGTATTGCGACTAAGCACCCTGGCCTCAGGGTACTGTTTCGCGACCGTCTCGAATGTAACTGTCTGGCTTGGGATCATTGGAAGTCGCTTGCCGGTGTGGGTTCCCACGATGGCTTCTCCGGTGATCTGCTGCCAGAGCGATTCCGTTTTCCGATCGAACATCACCATGTCGCTTTCGCGCAACATGCCCGAGACGCCAAACTGGACTGGCTTGCCATCGATCCGCCGGTCGAAGACGATTGTGCTGTTGCACAGTGGGCAATAGCTCACCAGAATCGGCACGCCACCGATCTCGTCGTTCACCAGTTCATGCCAAATCAGAATCTGGACCGGGTATACGCGCACGTCGCTGGGGCCGCCAACTACAATCACCGGCTCCTTCGGGTCGAGCCACTTGTTCGCACCGGCAATCGGCTCGAACTTCGGGTGGGAAAGCGCGGGAATGCCGTCTTTTCCCGGCCCCCCAAATTTCAGTTCAGAGAGCTCAATAGATCGCTTCGACAGGTCCGTGCGCCAGTTCGCCGTGGGCTGGCCGACAGCGAAAATGCTGAAGAGGGTCAATGTAAAGGCGAGCCGAGCGATCATCATGATTTACTTCTACCGCAGCCGGCGCGAAGTTACGGGTCGGCGGAACAATTTCTACTCCTGCGTGACTTTCTGTGCGGTTGCCGCGAAGGATAGATGTAGTTTCGCCGCGCAAACGGGCCACCACTACAATGGATCAAAGTCTTGTGAATGCCACAACCGGATAAAACCCCGTATCCAGACAAGACCGTAGCCAGCTCGGCATATGACGCTTTGCCCCTCGCGGTTCTGCTCGTCGCCAACGGACTCCTACGCGTCGCGGGCGGAGCCGGTGGCGTCCTGGTGGGGCTGTACCTGGCAAATGCGGCTGCACATGGCGCAAGCGTAGCTGCTTCTTTAGTCGGGTTGGTCGGAGCCATTTCCTTCGGCGCGGAACTGCTCGCCGCGTTGCCGATGGGGATTCTTTCCGACGCCGTTGCGCCGCGATGGCTGTTGACGGGTGGTGCGCTGCTCGGCGCGGTCGCCACGCAATTGTTTGGCATGTCGGGTCGCGCGGCGGTCTTCTTCTTGAGCCGCGGAATGGAAGGCGCCTTTCTGCTTATACGGAAGCAGGATGGAGCACAATGGCTGTCCGGAATCTTTGCCGAACATCCTGAACAAATCGCCTGGGTGATGCGTGGTACGCGGATGGACGGCTTGCCCTCGTTACGAAAGGATTCGACGATGCGATAGTTACTGAATACCGTGAGACCGGTAAGCCTGCAGCGAAGCCATCATTGCGTATATACCATGAATCGCCAGCAACTGTCGTGGTCAATTTACCGCAGCTACCGCCGCCAATACCCCTATTTATTTCCGTATATACGCGTGAAGAACTGCCAATTGCCTTGTTTTAAGCGCCTTACGCACCTTAACGGCTCCCCTCGTAGTAAACTCCCGCTAGCTTCAGACATCCAGGAGAGCTTTGTGTTGCCGTCGCCAACGTTCTCACCACCAATCGAGAGGCAGCTTAGATTAGCCGCCCGGCACGTCCTCTGGGATACTCAGCGACTGAGTCCTGGGATGCTCGATCAAACAACGCTTCAGGCTCTCTCGCTGCTGAAATAGCGGCATGAGAGTTCGTCGAAACAAGGAATCGCGCCTCACGTATTTCACGTCGAGCGCTTTAGTTCAATCCGCGTTTCCTTACACCTGCGGTTCGGATACCACCCTGCCTGCCCGCGGATCTGCCTGCCGCAGGCCGAAGGAGACTTATGCGTTGAACTAAAGGATCGATATACGATGCTTCGCCGCGGCTGCCTGAGGTGCTTCGGTCGTACTGGTTGGCATCACGCCCGATGGACTGGCTGTTTGCCTCGTTCTGGCGGCCGTAGCGGCATATCAATCAGGGCTCTCTCCCAGGCATGCCGCGATGCGTGCAGGGAATCAGGCATCGGCAAACGCGTTACAGCTCACACGTTGAGACACAGTTTTGCGACCCATCTGCTGGAAGCCGGAACCGATACTCGTGTAATTCATGTGTGGCTCGGCCATTCCCGCATCGACACGACGGCACACTATACGGCGGTGTCGGCCCAGGTGACCGGAAGTGCGTATCCAGCAGCGGCAGGCAAGGGTGATGAGCGGAGCATCTTACCCGGCGACCGGGTACCTCCTCAATGCCAGGAACGCCGGGAAACCAACCGCGAAGCAAGACAGGAGCAAACCGGCCATGGCTGTCGCAACACGCGCCGAAAGCTCACCCGTCTCTTCCTCCCGGAAAGTAAACTCCGGTAAATCGTCAAGATCGGACGGCTTCAGTTTTTCTTTGCGAACGATACGAGGCGCCAGGAAGTCACGCCAGGCTTTGTGGTACCGGTCCACCTGCGCCAGGAAATACTTGTATCGATGAGACCCGGACCCTGCAAGATCGTTGAAGCAGGTCTGGGCCACGATTGCAGGCGACAAATACCGGAACCGATCCACCAACTGATTCTGAGCAGCCAGCTGGCGGTCGAACTCGTCAATCACCGGCTGGACGCTGCGCTCTGTCGCTTCATTTACAGCGATCAGAAGCGTACCGTAATCGGTCGCTCCGCCGCCCTTCTGCGCCGGCGCCAGTTCCGGGTGATCCTCCAGATAACGAGCCAGCAGCTGACTGCTCTTTCGAGTCGATTCCTCGCCCGCGACACGCATCGCCTGGATCATCTCGACGCGCGACGGAACGGGGTACGCCGCCTTCAAAGCAACGTTGAGAACAGAAGGCATGACAACCACGAAAAGCAGCCATAATCCGGCGAGCGTGATCGCATTTGTGCCTGACGATCGGCCCAGTGCGTTCACGGCGACCGGCAACGCAAACCAGAACGCGGCATAGGCAGCCGTCACTCCGACCCAGCCGAGTAGTCTTACCATCGAGCCCTCTGCCGTCAGTTCAGCGCCACCCATCACCACGCCAACAATCGAAAGACCCAGTGCCAGGGCCTGAATATCAAGATCGCCCGGCAGCAGGGCTCTCACTACCTGAAGGCGGGCTTCGAGACCCTTGGCACGTACGCTCCGAGCCTGCTGCAAAATGCCAATCCAGGTTTCGGATTCAACGGGGACGCCACCAATTCCACCTGCGTCAATCCGAACTTCGGGGTGTCGGGCAACCCCTACGCCTCCTTTTTGGCCGGCGGCGTAGTTCCGATCGGCGCCTCTGCGAGCGGATGGGACACCAATGGAACCTCCATGCCCTCCCTGATTTCGCCGACGTTTTCCAGCCGGTTCCATGGGCTCTTCCTCAACGACGACTGGAAGATATCGAAGAACCTCACCTTGAATCTGGGAATCCGCTGGGAGTATGAACAGCCCTATACCGAGGAACAGAACCGGCTCACCGCGCCGATGGATCTGGCGGCACCGCTCCCCGAACTGGCGGGAGCCAGGCAGCCCGCGGGGCTCCAGCAGTACTACAGCGGCCCCTGGAATCTGACCGGTGCCTTCCGGTTCACCACAGGAGACAACCGCGGCGCATGGAACTCGGACAACGGTACGTGGTCTCCGCGCGCCGGTTTCGCCTACCGGTTGGGAGACAAGATGTCCTTGCGCGCGGGATTCGGCCGTTATGTGACCCCCTGGACCCTGGGCGCGGAGGATCAGTTCGGTCCGGCCACACAGGGCTTCTCGAATTACACCGATGCGCCTCCCAGCGTCCTCGGTGTGCCCCAGATGAAGTTGTCGGATCCGTTTAACTCCTCATTCCCGATCCAGCCGAGTATTGGGAACAAGTATGGAATCTATACCGGGATCGGTGGCGGCGTCACCTTTTTCGCCGCGAACCGGCCGCACCCCTACAGCAACCGGCTGAACATCTCACTCCAGCGGCAATTGCCAAAAGGCATCGTCGCCGACGTGACGTACTTCCTGAACCGGTCGAGCCAGGTCAACAACGTCAGTTACAACATCAACCAGGTCGATCCCCGGCTCTCCATTCAATACGGTTCGGCAACCAACGCGACGGTGCCCAATCCGTTCTACCATCTCGCAATTCCCAATCCGTTTCCGGGCTCGCTGTGGAACCAGTCCATGGTCGGAATCATTTCGTTGGCGAAGCCGTATCCGCAGTACGGCAACCTGACTGTGATCGACGGGATCTCTGGCGGCAACATGACCTTCCACTCACTACAGGTGAAGGTGACCAAGTCATACAGCGCCGGTTTCACACTGCTGGCCGGTTACATCTAAACATCCTGCGTCTTCGGTCTCCCGCTGTGTTGCTGTTCAGGGAGCCCCTCTGGTTTCACTGCCGCCGCTTCACGGCGAAGCGTCTGGTGCTTCATGAGGTGGTGCTCCGGTTTCTCACTCGTCAACTCTTGGCGGAGGTCCGAATGCCGGCTGGGCGGCGGCCAAACGCATGGGCAACCGGCATGGGTCATTCGTGACACTCAGCGGTTTGACCATTCGGCTGGTGTCCCGTTCTGCTGATCGCGAAAATGGGCAATCCCGGCTACCTTGCTTTCTCTCACCTTGAGCCGCTCCGAGAGAGAAGCCGAACCATCAGCGACAGTCAACAAAAAACACAGGCGGCGCCAGGCGCGTTCGCACAAAAATCAACGAAATATTCCGCCTGTTTTCAAACACATCCATTTTTAGTCGCCCGAATTCCGCGCACCCGTGTGTCACACTTTTTGCGATGTCGGACCGCGCTATGTACTGCCAACCCGCTAAACCCCGCTCAACGGCACGCCCGGGGTCCATCCCGGCGGTATATCTCCCGGGACGCATCATGTGGCCATGGTGCGCCTGCCTCTATGGCAAGCTCTCGGCGCGCGATCTGCTCGCCCTCAACAACGCTGTCGACAAACCCGCCCCCAGTCCCACACCCAACACCGAAAATCCGGGGAGCAAACCCGAGCCTCTCCCCCCGGCGCCCAGCCTCAACTACACCCAGGCCTGGAACCCAGTCCACGCCAAAAACCGCAAAAATCAGGAACAGCGGCAACCGCCCAACACCGCAAACGAATCGTGGAAATCCGGCGTCAGCGAAATCGAATTTATCTTCGCTCATGAGGTCAGCCGCAAATACCCGGAGGCCTACGCCTACGTAATCCGGCGAATCTGCGAGCGCGCCGGCGTCCCGGTTCCGGACTCCCTTCAGCCACCACCGCTCAACCCGCCGAGCGACAAAAAGGAGACCTGACCCATGCCCGCCATGGACCACTTCCTCCTCGATCCCGTCCTCTTCGCGATCCACCTCCTCCGCTTTCTCCCGGATCCGAACCAGGCCCTCGTCCTCAATTCACGCATTCTCCGAGGTCTCCTCATGTGCTGCCGCCAGTGGGGAAAATCCACCATCATGGCCATCAAGGCCCTGCATGAGGCACTCACCGTCAACGGAACCACCGTCCTCGTCCTCTGCCCGACGAAGCACCAGGCAGGAGAATTCTTCGAAAATGTGCGTGCATTTCTCGAAATCCTCGACATTCGTGTGCGCGGCGACGGCCACAATTCCTGTTCCACGCGCCTCCCCAACGGTTCCCGCATCATCGGAATCTCCAAACGGAGCCAGCTCCGCGGCTACCGCAACGTCTCGCTGCTACTCATCGACGAAGCAGCCGAGGTCGACACCCACGCCTACCGCATCGTCAGCCCCGCCCTCGCCACAGCCGGCGAAGAAGGCGGAAAAATCTGGATGATGAGTACGCCCAACGGCCCCCGAGGCATGTTCTGGGAAGCCTGGGAAGATCGGGAAGACGACTGGTACCGCCTGAAAGTAACCGTCGACGATTGCCCAAGAATTTCAAGGAAATTCCTCGCAAGAGAGCGAAGAATCCTGGGCGAAAGCCTCTACCGCCAGGAATATATGTGCGAAATCATAGATCCACCAGACTGTTTCCTGAACCGCGAAGACGTCGCCGGAGCCTTCCGAGCCGATATCCCGCCCCTGTATCGCTAAAACTCGAAACTCAAAAAGTGAAGGAGCAAACCCACCTCTGCCAGTAAAAGCAGAGAAAAGGGGGGCAGGCCCCCAGGCCTGCGGCGGACGCCCACGTCCGCCAGAAAGCAGAAGCAAAACAAAGGAGCAAACCCAGCAATGAGACCAACACCCCTGATCCCCGACATCCGGGAGATCCTCGAATCCACCCAAATCTTCAACCCCCGCACCAAAGAACCGCGCCCCGAGCTCCTCCGCTGCCACCCCCGCGCCTACATGGGCCTCGACCTCGGCCAGGCACAGGACAACGCCGCCCTCGTCATCCTCCAGCGCCTCGAGCTCGTCTTCCCCAGCAAGCGCGACCCCGTCACTTACCAGCACCGCCACGCCACCGTCATCCTCGCCCGTTACGCCGAGCGAATCCCCCTCGGCCTCGCCTACCCCGCCGTCGCGCGCCATGTCGCCGACCTCGCCGCAATCCCTCCCATGCAGGACCGCGGCCAGATCGTCGTCGATGCCACCGGCGTCGGAGCACCCGTCGTCGACATCCTCCGGGCCACCGTCGGACTACGCAGCCGCATCGTCCCCGTCGTCATCACCTCGGGCGACCACGAATCCGAACGCGACACCCGCTTCTACGTCCCGAAACTCGACCTCATGGCCGGACTCCGCGTCGCCTTCGAAGGACACAGCATCGCCCTCACCAGCGAAGTCGAAGGGGCACTCGACCTGAAGGCAGAACTCACTGACCTCCGCCAAACCCGCAGCCACACGGGATCCGAACGCGTCACCGGACGCTACAAAGATGACCTCGCCATGGCCCTCGCCCTCGCATGGTGGCGAGCCAGCCGCGAAGCGGGACGCCTCTCATGAACATCGAAAATCCAGGGAGCAAACCCGATATGCTGACTGACATCGCCATCCGCTGTGGACACCCAATGACCCTGTCGATCGGACACCCTCGCCCAGCCATTCGGCTGCTGCTGGCCAGCGCCGCGCTTGTCCTGTACACCGCCGTTCCAGGAGCGAGCGCGAAGTGCTCGGCCGCGTCCCCGCTAACGCACCCGGAATCACGTGGAGCGTCACCAAAACAGTCAATGATCGCGTCGGCCCGTATCCCGTCATCGCACGTGAACTCACCGGCGACGCCGACAACAAGTACGCACCCGAAATCAACTTCGATGTCCAGATGGTCGTCGTCACCCCGGCATGGACGCGCAAACCCGTGCCCCTCATGATGATGTTCGGCCGCCCGGCCCTCCCTTCAGCCCCCGTGCCCGAGGCCGTTGCACGCTTTGCCGCCCTCGCCGGTACCGATCCTGCCGCCACCCTGCAACTCATCGCCGTCCGGATGGGGCTATTGCTGCCGAAAATCAGGGGCAGCAACACGTGGACCAGCGGCTTTCTTCCGGCAGCACATCAGGGCGTGCGGCTCCGAAGCGGGCCAGAGCCCCTGTTCTACCTGTCGAACCCCCCGGGTATCACT
>JAWXCM010000141.1:0-6994 GCA_034408745.1 Bryobacteraceae bacterium | reverse complement strand
GAGCTTTGCATTGCTTACCATGAAACCTCTTGTCTCCGCCCCCTGTAGGTCAGTAATTACGGAAAGGCAAGATGTCTCAGTCATGTTGACACAGAGGGGACAGCTATTCCTTGGGTACTTGATTCGCTTGCAAGGCCGAATATCCAGGTTTCTTTTCACGAGTTATACGTGTAGACGACTTTGCATGTGTCCGATTTGACGCGGCGTGTGCCGAGCCAGATTTGGAATTAGTCTACTTATCGAAACGTCGTGGCCAGCACGGGTGAATCTGTGCTGGCCGCTGGTGTTATCCGGGGGAAGTTAATGGCTGGTTTGAGAAGCGCGGTTGCGCCGGCGACGCACTCCGATGACAACCAGAAGTCCGGCAGGCAGGAAGAGCGCCGCAGTGCCGGGCTCCGGGGTTTCCGACGGCTGCTCCGGCGTGCCGGAGACCGTGACGGAGTAAGTGGGCGAGTTGAAGTCGTCCAACTGTGTGGATTCGATGTAGTTGCCACCGCTATTGGGGTCGCCGTCGTAGACGTCGTAGCTGAGGCGCATGATCCCCGAGTCGCCTGCGCCCGGAATCGCCGCGCCGTTGATGGTGTAGGCTCCGACGCCGGCCTGGAGGGCGAAGTCGAAGTCGGGAACGAACCACCCGTCTTCCGGGGCGATTGCCCCTCCGCTCGGACCGCCAATGAGGTTCATGAAGTCCGTGAATCCCGTCATCAGCGAAATATTGGTGCGGTTTTCGGGCGCAACACCCGTGATGGATATCCAGTTCACGGGGTCGAAATTGTAGACGTAGAATCCCCAGCCTACGGTGCTGCCTCCGGCGCCGCTGACGGCGCTGTCCCAGTAGAGGCTGAAGGCGGGGATTTCGGCAGCCTGCATCAGGCTGCCTCCCGCGGCGAGGATCGCCAGTGTGCCCCACATGATTAGTTTGCGCATTTGTTTTGTCTCCGAATCCTGAACTTGTTTTTGTTATTTGAAGAAGATCAACGACGTGGAAGCCGGCACGCCTCCGGCGGAGGTGTAGTTGACCACCAGCTTGATCCGCACGACCGTTGAGGGCGTGGAGAACGTAATGGCGGCGGCATTAACGCTGGTGCCGGGAGCGACAGTTCCAACCACCTGCGATGCCGGGCTGGGTGCTCCGAGTACGCCGCTGCCCTGAAACACGGTGGCTACGACGGAGGTGATTTGTGCGTTCAGCGCGTTGCCGAGACCTGTGTTTTGCAGCTTGATGGTGACGGACTCGATTTGAGTTCCTGCGTCCCAGGACTTAGTCGCAAGGCTGGCCGTGAGCACAGGCGCCAGTGCGGTGAAGTTGGCCACCACGTTGGCCGGTGCGTTCATGACGAGGTTGAGCGGGGTTGCTGCCGAGGGACCGCCGGGGAAGCCGGAGTAGTTGGCGAAGGCGTAGCCCGCGTTGGCCGTCCCGGTGATAACCGCGGTGTCTCCGGCCGCGTACCAGCCAGGAGCTGTGACGGTGCCCGCTCCGGCCGGGGATACGCCGGTGGTGAGTTGGTGCTGCGTCTGATAGCTGGCAGTGAAGGTGGTGGGAACCGCCGGTCCGGTGACACCGTGCGTTGCGGCACCCGCATCAGACCAGTTCTGGAACAGATGTCGGGTTCCCGCTGCGACGCTCAGGGTCGGCGCCACGCTGATGGTGTGGTTAGATCCGGCGGTCCACTGGAAGACCTGTGGGGAGAAGTAGTTCACGCCGTCGACGACCATGGCGAGACCGGCCGGCAAGGTGGTGACCGTGGTGGTCAGGAGGGCGAAGGAGGCGCTAACTGTCCTCGGCGCCGTCATGCTCACGTTCTGTGGGTTGGTGGTGCCGGAGAGGGCGCCGCCAAATCCGGTGAACGCGTTGCCCGCCACCGGAATGGCGCTGACCGCGACCAGACTGCCGGACGTGTACCAGCCGCTGGCCGGAGCGATGGACCCCATGGCGGACTGGTTCGACGAGGTGGTGAGGTAATAATGCGTGGAGTAAGTGGCCGTGTAAGTGGTGCCGGAGTTCGGCGCCACGGTATGCGAGGCTGCGCCGCTGTCCGACCAGCTGGCGAACACGTGTTTTGTTCCACCCACAGTCTGGCCATAGGCGGCAATGGTGTGGGTTGAGCCGGTTGCCCAGGAGAAGGTCTGGGGCGCGGTGTAAGTGGTGCCGTCCACGGTGACGGGCAAACCCGCGGGGCTGCTGGCGACGGTCACAGAGATGACACCGAGGGTGAGGGCGCGGATGCGGTGGTTCTGGGAATCGGCGACGTAGATGGTGCCCGCCTGGTCGACGGCCACGCCGCTGGGAGCGGCGAGCGACGCGCTGGTGGCCGCATACCCATCGTTGGAGTAAGCGCGGGCGCCATCGCCGGCGATGGTGGTGATGGTGCCACCGGTGCTGATCTTACGAATCCGGTTGTTGCCGGTGTCGGCGATATAGACGTTGCCGGCGTCGTCGACGGCCACACCCTGGGGGATTGAACAGGGCCGCGGATGTCGCCGCTCCGCCGTCACCCGAGAAGCCGTTTGAGCCGGTGCCCGCGATAGTGTTGATCACGCAGGAACCGCAGCCCGTTTCGTCGAGGAGCGAGCCTGGAAGTCCGGTGATCTTGCGGATCTTGTGGAAACCGGAATCTGCGATGTAGAGCGCGCCGGAAGAGTCGCGGGCAATGCCCTGCACGGCGCAAAGGCGGGCGCTGATGGCAGGGCCGCCATCGCCGGAAGAACCGCAGACGCTGCCTGCGATGGTGACGATCTTGCCGTTTGCGATGGCGCGGACACGGTCGCCGTCTGTGATGAAGACGTTGCCGTGAGGATCGGAAACCGTGCCGTAAACGCCGTAGAGTCCCACGGCGGTTGCATTACCGTCGCCTCCGCCGGAGACGCTGGCAGAGTAGCCGGTGCCGGCGATCTTGTTGATGACTCCACTGGCGGACTGGCGGACACGGTAGTTGTTCGGATCCGTAATGGTGAGCCTGCCGGACCGGTAGTCGATGCCTCGGGGGCTGTTGATGCGCGCGCTGGACAGAGGTCCGCCCTCGCCGAGGTTGTTGGCTGAGGTGGCACCGGACAGGCCGTTGCCGGCGATGGTGTCAATGATCCCTGTAGCGGAGTTGACGCGGCGAATGGAGTTGTTGCCATTGTCCGCGATCAGGAGGTCGCCATTGCTGTCGAAGGTGAGGTCCATCGCCTGATACAGGGAAGCGCGGTTGGCCGCGAAGCCGTCGCCGCTGTAGGCAAACCAGCCAGTTCCGGCCACACCCTGCATGGTTGCGCCGGAGAGCTTCCGGATGCGGCCCAGATCGGAGTCCGCGAATACGATGCCGCCGGAAGGATGGAGGGTGAGCTGGCTGGGTTTGGTGAGGATGGCGGAGATCGCGTTACCGCCGTTGCCAATCTGTGCATCGGTGAGCGGAATCCCGTAGAGATCCGGGTAAGTGCCGCCTGCGCCAGCCACCCTGGTGATGGTTCCGCCGCTTACCTTACGAATGTACTGCGTCACACCGATGTAGAGGTCGCCATTACTGTCGATGGCGACGCCCACCGGGTTCAGCAGGATGGCGCTGGTGGCAGGGCCGTTGTCGCCGCTGTTGGCTCCCAGCCCACTGCCTGCCACGGTTGTGATGACGCCGGTCGCCTTCGTGACTTTGCGGATGCGGCCATAAGACGGGTCGGCGATGTAGAGGTTGTTGGACGAGTCGAGCGCGAGTCCCTCGGGACCGTACATTTTGGAATTGTTGGCCTGCTGGCCGTCGCCGAGACCGCCGCCGCAGCAGAACGAGCTGCCGCCGCCCGCGTAGGTGGTGATGATATTGGTTACCGGGTCAACACGGCGCACACGGGCATTGGCGGTGTCCGAGACGTACATAGTCCCATCGGATTCGAAGATGATGTTCGACGGGTGGCCCAGTTGCGCCGCTGTCGCAATTCCACCGTCTCCGATCAGGCTGGCGCCGCCGCCGACAACGGTGGTGATGACGCCGGTGTTGCCATCCACCTTGCGGACGCGGTTGTTGTTGGAATCGGCGATGTAGAGGTTGCCGGCGGAATCGAGGGCGATGCCCTGGGGGTAGGACAGTGCTGCATTTTTCGCTGCACCACCGTCGCCGTAGAAGCCGTACTGGCCGTTGCCGGCGAAGACCGTGATGGTGCCTCCCGGTGTGATTTTGAAGACCTGGTGGCGCAGGTATGCAGAGGCATAGATGTTCCCCGCTGCGTCAACGGCAACGCCGTAGGGCGCCCCGACGTTGGCGGAAATGGCAGGGAGGTTGTCCGGTCCACCACCGGCGTAGGTTCGAATTCCGTACTGTGCCGAGGCCAGAGGTGCGGCCAGTATGATTGCGGCGAGGAGAAGCCAGGCGTGGACTGCTCGAAAGGCGTTGCTGATCATGATTCCTCCGAATTAAAGGCCCGATAACGGTGAAGCTGGGCGTTACTCAGATCTGCGCAAAGTCAGGCAGAAATCGATCACGAATGTCTGACAATTTTTTCGACCTCGCAGACCGGTGGCCTTAATATGCCTTGACACGTATATGCCATTCACTGTATACACAGAGGGTGGAATCTGTGTTCGAAATCATTGCGGAGCCGAACCGCAGGGCGATCCTGAGCCTCCTGGTCTCGTCCCAGCAGTCGGTTGGAGAGATCGAGCGTCAGCTTCGTATGCCGCAGCCGACGGTGTCAAAGCACCTGCGAGTTTTGCGAGAGGCGGGTTTCGTAGAAGCCACAGTGGACGCGCAGCGCCGTTTGTACCGACTGAGAACGGAACCACTGCAGGAGATTGATGCCTGGCTGGACCAGTTCCGCCAGTTCTGGATGGCTCATGTCGACGCTCTCGAACGCCACCTCGACCGAATGGACCAACCCACGCCGGTGAAAAAGAAAACAGGAAGGACACGATGACCGGTCGCCAGCAAGCCGACAGGAGGCTTCATGACTGAGAAGAAGGCGACGAAGAAGGCTGACGGCGAGGCTGCGGTGCTCGCGAAGATCGCCGCCATGCCCTCGCCTTACGGCGCCATCGGTGAGCGGCTCCACGCGCTCATCCTCAGAAGCGCGCCAGCGTTGCGCCCCACCCTTTGGTATGGCATGCCGGCATATGCAAAAGACGGCAAGGCGATCTGCTTCTTCCGGGCGGACAAATACATGACGTTCGGGCTCGGCGACAACGCGAACCACGACCTCGACGAGGGCGCTCCGCACCAGCTCCGTGAATCTGCGTGGTTCCTGACGGCGCTGGATGACGCGACAGAGGCCAGGCTCTCCGCCATCGTGCGCAAAGCCGCCAGCTGAGGGCTCTCCATCTCTACTTGCTGAGGAGAAATCGATGAACCGTCGCGAGCAGTACAAACCGGGTCCCGCCAGCGGGGCGCAGATTCAGAAGGACGGAGAGAAGTGGACGCTCATTCTTGTGCGGGAACTGCGTCACCCACCGGCCAAAGTGTGGGCGGCGTTGACCGACCCCGCGCACCTGTCCGAATGGGCGCCGTTCGACGCGGACCGAACGCTGGCCGAAGTGGGGCCGGTGAAGCTCTCGACGGTTGGGACGCCGACACCGCAGGTCTCCGAGAGTATTGTGAAGCGAGCCGAGGCGCCGAGGCTGCTCGAGTACAGCTGGGGTGGCAACGATTTGCGGTGGGAGCTTGAGCCGCTGGGCAACGGCACGCGCCTGACCCTCTGGCACAACATCGACCGCCGCTTCATCTCATGGGGTGCCGCGGGCTGGCATGTCTGTTTCGACGTGCTGGACAGGCTTCTCGCGGGTGAGCCACTGGGACGCATTGTGGGCGCCGAGGCCATGAAGTTCGCCGGCTGGCAGCAACTGACCACCGAGTACGCCAGACAGTTCGGTGTAGTGAACCCCGGGGAGCCCCCGATCAGCGTCCGGAAAACTTAGAAACGCAGGAGTAGAAATCATGGAATCGACACTACAGAATCCGGCCCTGGCCGCCGCCAGGACCACATCCAAAGCCACCGCCATCGCTTACTGGATCTTCACAGCGCTCCTATGCCTGCAGATGAGCTTCACAGCCTACGCGCAACTGACACTGCCGCAAGTGGCCGAGGCGTTCACCCACCTCGGCTTTCCCGCTTACTTCAGGGTGGAGCTCGCGTGGTCGAAGCTGGCCGGGGTGCTGGCGCTGCTTGCGCCGGTTCCGTCGCGGCTCAAGGAGTGGGCGTACGCCGGCTTCGCTGTCATCCTGGTCTCAGCGCTCATCGCGCACCTCTCTGTGGGCGATGGCCCGGAAGCGTGGGGCTTTGCGGTGGGTACCGGTGTGCTCTGGGCTCTTTCGTACTATTTCTGGCGCCGCAGCGACGGCAGCCAGCGACGGTGAGAGCAGCCACGGCATTGATCGACGAAAGGATCAGGCAACTCGGTGACTGGCGAGGGAAGACGCTTGCGAAAGTGCGCGAGATCATTCACGCGGCAGACCCGCAGATCGTGGAAGAGTGGAAGTGGATGGGGACTCCCGTGTGGTCCCACGGCGATATCGTCTGCACGGGCGAGACGTACAAGGACGGGAATGTCAGGCGCACCATCGACATCCATGAAATCAAATACGTGCATGTGGCGGATTCGAACCGCCTTGCGCCCGGGTGGCGGCACCTCCCGCTGGAGGACCTTCTGCGCGTGCTGGCAGACTTGGGATGCGACGGATACGTTACGGCAGAGATTCCTGCCCAAGCCCGATCCGGAAAGCGCCGCTCCGCAGGCGGCGGCCTTCCTCCGGGGCTGTCTGCGCCGGCTCGTGTGCATGTCCCGGCGGTGGCAGGGCGTAACTAACACTCCACTTACTTCCGGAGGCAGGCCGTAGTTATTTACGATTGAGTCTATGAGATTTGCGACTCCCAGCCTGTTGGTGTTGATTGCGATTTCGGCGGCTGCCCAGAATACGGTGCTCCAGGTGCATTTCGATCATAAGCTGCAAACCTGGGACGGCTTTGGCGTCAACTACGTCGAGGTGCCGCAAACGCGCGATTACCGTTCTAATCCGCAGGAATACGGCGGCCT
>JAWXCM010000140.1:0-4999 GCA_034408745.1 Bryobacteraceae bacterium | reverse complement strand
CGGTCCCGTTCTTGTGCCGGTGCCAGCGGATGTCGGTCGCGCATCCGCGTTCCCGCGCGAGTTGCATTTCTGATTCGCAGACTTCGACTGCCTTTTCCGCGGGAGTGAAAATGATACCAGCGTGCTGGCCGATCCATTCTGCTTCGGAGTAGCCGAGGAGTTGCTCCACGCCCGCATTCCACGAAGTGATGATGCCATCCGGATCAAGCATGAACATCGCATAATTCCGCAGTTCGCGGACTTGCATGCGGTAGAGATCTGCGGCCTGGAGGTTGGTCAGCGCCCCTGCCTGGTTCGAATTTTTTTCATCCATAACTTGATCTCAGCTAAGCTCTTCGAATGTATCACTTCGATTGACGATGGTGGGTTCTTGAAGGGTATCTGGACCTTGAGGTAACAGAGTTCGGGACCTGCCTGCCGGTGCTTAAGAACGGCAGCTCGCACAGGGGCCGGGCATTCATCCACCTGAGATCCGCGA
The DNA here is from genome assembly GCA_034408745.1 of Bryobacteraceae bacterium. Classification (GTDB taxonomy): domain Bacteria; phylum Acidobacteriota; class Terriglobia; order Bryobacterales; family Bryobacteraceae; genus JAWXCM01. The sequence continues at coordinate 4,521 of JAWXCM010000140.1, read as the reverse complement.
ATCCGTAATAGTATTTGCCCTGCTTGAGGTCCGAGCCTTTCAAATGCGGCGAAGAGTCGGCGGCACTTGAGTCCCAGTCAGCATCACTCACAAGTCACTTCTGTCGTCAGGCAGAAGCGTGCCCTCACACGAGAGCAGTTGCCAGATGTGCTCGTCTTTGATCGTCCCCACTTCAGCTCAACGAGGCAACATTCGACGAAATCGATCCCCGAAAAGCAAGTCAATTCTGCGGCCACACCCAACAGTTTGCCTGCCTGTCAACCGCAACCCGTCCTCGATCAGTTGAGGGTAGGCGGCGGCTGGAAGGCCAGGCGTAGGATCGGCTAGCATACAAATATGTCCGTACTCGCCCCATTCGACCGCATCACCGTGGAGCCGGGAAAATGCGGCGGCAAGCCCTGCATTCGCGGAATGCGCATTACGGTCCGTCGCGTGTTGGAACTGCTGGCGACCCATCCAAATCAGGCAACGCTGCTTTCTGAGTATCCTTTCCTGGAATCAGAAGATCTCCAGCAGGTGCTGAGTTTTGCCGCCGCCACGGTGGACGGCGAGATCATCTCCATTCACCGCGTCGCATGAAGCGAGTCCTCCTGGACCAGGGTCTCGCGCCCGCTGCGGCCACCCTCCTTTCGTAATGCTGGCTGGGACGCGGTGCACGTCGCGGAACTCCGGATGCAAACCGCCCAGGACGCCGAGATTCTCGCGCTTGCCCGCACTGAGGACAGGATCTGCATAACTCTGGATCACGACTTTCACTCCCACCTGGCTCAGTGGTCATCCTGCGCGCCCAGGGTCTGGATGCCAGGGGCCAGGCTGAAATGATCCGATCTGTATGGGAGCACTGCAAGCGACGCGCTGCAACAAGGTGCAGCCGTCTCGGCTGACCTCGCCTCTGTGCGGGTTCGACGCTTGCCTCTGAAATAGGCACAGCAATGGCCGGCGGCCTCAATGGTCCCGTTCGACGGTCTCCCTCGGATACTCAACGACTCCCGAAATGCATCCGGTCCACCGCGCCCGATGCCTGGATCGACCACGACAAGACGCAGCGGCAGAAGCACGCGCGGACGATCGCTTGAGCAGTGTACCCGCACCCTGCCAACGGATCGGGACCGTGAAATCGGCATCGCGTCGGTCAGACTCCAGATTGCCAGTCCACCGGGAACAGTGTTGCCTGGGACCATCGGCAGCGCCGTTCACAGGAACGGTGGTAATCGCAAACCTGCGACAATGGAGCCGTGGCAAACTTCGAGCGCATCACCATCGATCCTGCGCAGATGGGCGGTGTACCATGTGTTCGGCATCTGCGAATACCTGTGGCTACTGTGCTTCGTCTGCTGGCTGGTGGCCTCTCAGATCGCGAGATCCTGACCGAGTACCCTGACCTGGAACTCGCGGACATTCGCGAATGTTTGCGGTTTGCTGCTGCTTCTGCGATGGAACGGGAGTTACCCCTCCCACGCTCAGCGTGAAGTTCCTTGTAGACAATGCTCTGCCGCCGAGCCTCGCGGAACTGCTCGTGGCGGCGGGATATGACGCGGTTCATGTCCGATCCTGCGGAATGCATGCATCTCGCGACATCGATATTTTGGAGCGTGGTCGCGAGGAGGATCGTGTCATAGTCTCCGCTGACTCCGATTTCGGCGTTCTCCTCGCTACCCAGGCGGCCTCGCATCCCTCTTTCATTCTTTTCCGGAATCCGAATCTGCTGCGAGCCCAAGACTACATCGACCTGTTACTGCCAGTTCTGCCGGCACTCCAGCCGGAACTCGCGAGCGGATGTGTGGCTGTCTTTCGCAATGACCGACTCCGAGTTCGCAAGCTGCCGTTCTCGGATTAAGAACGACAAATCGGCTTGCGATCGGTGTTTCGCCGTGCGATCTTAGCGCAGATCCGGTCGTCGGCGCACGTGCCTGCGGTCCGTAGACGCCCTGGTCATCCAGGTCTGAAAGCCAGTGCCGGAAAACGAGCTCGCCAGCATCGCTGCCCGTACCAGCCGTACCCCACAGCAAGTGGCTGCCGAGGTGCTCACCCGCGGTCTCCGTCAGGAGCGGCGGTTTATCGAGTCTGTCGAACGGGGCATCGCCTCTGCTGGTGCGGGGCGAGTAATCCCTGACGAGGACGTCCTCGCTGGCTGCAAGGCACAGGAGGCGCGTCAATCCTCCTGATGAGGATCGAGTGGACCGCCGACGCGCTCGCGGACTTCGAACACATCTCCACGTGGATCGAGAACGAGCGGACACTCGCACTCGCGAAGCGCATATGTCGCCGGGTCTGTGACGCGGTGCAGACGCCAGGCCGGCAACCTTCGACTGGCAGGACAGGCCGCGCCGCTGGCACTCGCGAGCTTGTGGTTACAGGCACGCCCTGGATCGCGGTATACAGAGTCAAATCGGATGTGATCCACGTTCTGCGAATACTCCACGTGCTCAGGACTGGCCCCCGTCCGTCTGATTGGTCTGTCAGTCGCTTCATAGACCGGACGCCGGCAACAGTCCGTTTCAGGATCAGTCCTTACAACTCGGCCAGGGTTCGCCAACTACCGGATAGCCCGTCACGAGTCAAATCGAGTGCACTGAGCCGGAGCAAGCAAGGGTACCTTTCTCAGCCGCACGACGCCTCGCATCGAGACATGGCGGCGGAGGTAATGCACCCGGTCCGCTTTACCTGCGGGCGTCGATGTCAGCCTGCACGGTTCTCCAGAAGGCGGTGCGGGCGACGCTTAGCGGTGCATCGGTGGGAGCGGGCCAGTTGCCGGTGGTGGCGATTATTAGCCGGCGTTTGCCGTCAATGAAGACGCTTTGGCCGAAGATGCCCCTCGCCGCAAACGTTCCGTCGTCATTGGTCCACCATAGATAGCCGTAGCCCTGGCCCGGCACTCCCATGTCGGTCTGCTTCGTCGTCGCCTGCGCAATCCAGTCCGGCGGCACGATGGAGGTTCCTCCGGCGACTTTCGCGCCGTCCAGGATGAACTGGCCAAATCGGGCGTAATCGCGCAGAGTGACGGACATCCCGCCTCCGGACCGCTCTACTCCGGAGGGCGTCAGGTCCCAGTACGCGCTCTGCTCCATGCCGTAAGGCTTCCAAATCTTCTCGCTCAGATACGCGCTGAGCGTCTTGCCTGTCGCCTGCGTGAGCAGTACACCGATTAGCTCAGTGTCGCCTGAATTGTACAGCCATCTCGTGCCCGGTGGAACCTCCCGCGTGAGGCGGCGCAGATATGAGACGGTGGCGTTGGAACCGGGCCGAACCGGTTCGTAGCGAAGGCGCACGTTGTCGGAGTTCGGATTCGTGTACGTCTCATCCCATTTCATACCTGAAGTCATGGTGAGCAAATGGCGAATAGTCACATCTTCATAAGCGGATCCCTTCAGCTCTTTGATGTAAGTGGTAATTTTATCGTCGAGACTCTTAATGTATCCGTCTTTGATTGCCGCTCCAACCAGGGTGGAACTGACCGACTTGCCGATCGACATGCTGGTCCAGCGCCCACGCTCATCGAAACCACGCGCGTACTTCTCCAGCCGGATCTTGTTGTCCTGCACAATGATGAGACCCGAGGCACGCTGGGACTCCATGTAGGTGTTCACATCAAGGCTCGTCGTGAGCGGCGTTCCCGCCGCAAAGGCGTGCACCTTACCTCCGGCAGGCACCGTGTTGCTTGTGTAGACCCGGTGCATCTGGCGGAATCCCGCATCGCGCCGCTCCGATGGCCAAAGGCTCGGCGGTTGTTGCTCCAGCCAGGACGGGTCCTGCGCCGCGGCGCCTCCGACGGTCAGGGCGAGACACAAAATTCCGATTGGTGACATTCGAATATTATTGCAAATCTTGCAAGTTGGGGGATCAGCGCTCCTTCGGCGTCGGCAAAACGCTCCCGGCTAATCGGAATGTTGTCGATTTGTCGGCAATCCGTCAGTTGAGCAGGATCAGTCCCTGCAAGTCGGACAGGGCCAGGCCACTTCGGGGGTGCGCGCGATTAGACCAAACCACACGCGATTGTTCTCTGAAACGCTCCTGTGGCGCCTGATCGCGCCGCCACTGCCTGCCGGCGCGCGTGAACTGGCTGGGCGGCCGCAGGAGCACTTCGAAGAAGACCCTCAGTGCTCAGGTCCTCGTCTAACTCCGGCCAGTAAATCCCGTAACCCGCACCCGCAAGTTTCCAGTCTCAGCGCTGCTCGACGCTCGCGCTTAAGAGGCGCGGGTACCACACCAGCGGGACGATAATGGTTCGGCCGTCTGCCAGGTCTACTGCAAGCGTGTCCTCGGTGAAGTGCACATCGCGGACGCGTTCTCAGGGATTAGGACGGGAAGCATTCATGCCATTTCTCCAGCAACAATGGACTGTTGTCAACCACCAACCGCTGAATACGTCGTAGTTCCGCTTGCCGCGAATCCCAGGTTCGCGGCAAGCGCAACAGAGTCCAGCCAGAACTTCGCGGAACTGTCATCCCGGTCCACGTGGAGTGGGCAGGCTCGTTCGGTTCGTGGCTATAGAAGTACATACGGTATGGACCTGTGACCAGT
>JAWXCM010000139.1:0-9623 GCA_034408745.1 Bryobacteraceae bacterium | reverse complement strand
GAGTACCGACGGTTCGTGCAGCCGGTTGGTCTCGCCCAGCACCTGAAGCGGCTCGTCCGGCATCGACGACCAGAGGAAGTAGCTCAGTCGCGACGCCAGTTCGACGTCGGAAATGCGGTGGACTTTGGTGGGATCGTTCGGATTCGGGCTGCGCTCAATGCGGAACAGGAAGTGGGGCGAAACGAGGATCGCCTGCAGCGCGAGCTGAATGCCCTGCTCGACGCTCTGCCCGTCGGCCTGGCCCATCCTGACGAAGTTCATCAGCCCGGCGACTTCGGGTTTGGTCACCGGACGGCGGTATGCCCGGCGGGCCATCGACGCCACAATCTTTTCGACGCACGGAGCGCCGCCCGTTTTCGGGTCGCACACCAGGACTTTTTTCCGGCTGGCCTTTTCGCCTTTGGCCGGGTAGGGTCCGATGAACTTGATCATGTTCAGGAACTTGTTCTTTTTGTCGCTGAACGCTTCTTTTTCGTTGAGGGTCTTGACGAAATCGTCGTCGATGAAGCCGGCGCGGAATACGTGATCTCCTTCCGGCAGGTAGAGCTTGAACGTTTCTTCCGAGTACGGATTGAAGTAGTTCAGTCCCGACGGCTTCGTCTCGGCCATCTGGGTGTGAATCAGCTTGCCGTCCATCCAGAAGCCGAGCTTTACGGGCGCGGCATCTTTGGCGCGTTCGCCCGGGAGGCCTATAATGAGCTGGTACTCGGCGTCGAAGTCGACGCGGTGCGTCGCTTCCACCAGGCCCCGGCCGATGCGGCGGATGTTCTTGTTCTTCGACTCGTAGGCGATCTCGACCGGCTTCGGCAGCGGGTCGGCCCCCAGCGCCCGGGAGGCGATGCGCTCCGCCGCGGTCAGGTATTTTTCCATCAGCACGGGCGAGATGGTCAGGACGTCGCCGATATTGTCAAAGCCGTGGCCCGAATCGTCGGTCGGGAAATCTTTTTCGGCGCGGAAATCGACGGCCAGCAAGTCGCGGATGGTGTTCGAGTATTCCACCCGGTTCAGGCGACGCGCCGTCACTCGGCCAGGATCGGCCGGGGTGGAGCGGTCAATTCGCTCGAATTCCTGCTTTACCGTCGCGATAAACGCGTTGACGGTGTCGAGCGAGGGCTTCGGCAAACCCTTCGGCGGCATTTCGCCCGTCCGGAGTTTCTGCACGATGGTTTCCCACTGGTCGCGGCCAGGCTCGATGCTGGAGAGCGTGTTGTATTGCTGGATGTTGAGGCTCCCGGATGCCATCCGATCGTTGTGGCACGGGACGCAGGATTTCGTCAGCACCGGCTTTACAGCGGTGTCGAAAGAGGTGTCGGCGGCGTTCGCGGACAGAGCGAGGGCGAAGAAAACGAGTAACAGCAGGCGCATTCCCTTATGTAGATAAACGAGTTCTAGTCGACTGATGTTACTCCACTTCCGGGTATTTTGCACGCCCTTACATCAGTCGGTTCCGGGTCTCAGGCAGGACGGGGAACACCACTCAACGGCAGTGGCGGGGCGCTACTTATTTGGATGCCTCTCCCCTATCCTCGGTGCTGTATTATCGATCCACCTCGCCCATGCTGCGGAAGAATCGCGGATTCCCGGGCGAATCCGAAGCGTGGCTCGAAGTCCAGGTACTATGGCGACTCTCTCATTTGGCCTTCTCCACCTCCGCTGCAAACACGTAGGTCGGGCCGAACATATTGGACCGGAACACCACCCATTTCCGGTCGGGCGTGAAGCTCACGTTGGGCTCCAGGCGGTAATTGTGCTTCGACATGTTAACCAGCTTCTCGGCTCGAAAAACGCCAGGCTGAACAAATTTTTCATCGTCGATTCCGCGGTTCGCGAGGAGTTCCGGCCGGAAGAGATAGATCCACTGCCCGTCAGGCGCCTTTGCCACCTGGCCGGGATCGCCACCATCGCCGCAGAACAGCTTCTCGTCACGCGTCACGTTGAAGTGGATGGACCACTCGTTCCGATTCAGGTGATACCAGGCGCGGCGCTTCGTTTCGAGGTTGTATCCGGCGATCCAGAAGTCCTCACCGCGAGGCGTCTGCAGGTCGTACCAGATGGTCTTGCCGTCGGGACTCCAGAACTCATGGCCGAAGATCTCCATGGCCATGGTGCGGGTGTGGATCTTCGTCAACTGCGTGCCGTCGGTGCGGATGGTCCAGATGCGGTCCACTTTGTGCCACGGGCCTTCGTGGCAGAACATCAGCATTTTCGGATCGGTGGGTGAGAACAGAAGGTGGTTCAGCCAGTCGGTGGCCTTGTGGATCACCTTCACCTCGCCGGTTTGCAGATTCATGGTGAACATGGCCATGGGCAGCCGAGCCGCCTTTGATGTAGTAGACACGCTCGTTCTTACGACCGGCGTCGATGAGGCGGACGCGGCCCTTCACAACCTGCTTCGACGTCATGGTGGCGAGGTCCATCGCCGAGATCCCGTCGGGCGTGGTGTAGACCAGGCGCTTGCCGTTCGGCGTATATCCGTTCTGGTTGAAGTAGAGGCTGGCGCTGCCAGGTTCGTCAGTAAGGCGGACCACCCGGTGACCGGTATCGGGATCGATCCAGCGCGCGTTGATCAGCGCTCCCGTCCAGCTGGTATGTGTGTGATCTCCGTGAAACATAGCCTGAACCGCTCCCTCACCCATTCTTTCGTATTTCGCCGCCACCTGCTTTTCGAGGTCGATCAACGGGACGCGCTCAGCGGCAGCGACCGTGCGGGTCCACTCCGAGTGCGTTCTTGTGGCCACTTTCCCGCCTCGGACTTGACCGACCGGACTTTGCCATCCCAGCGGATGGTCAGTTTGTCGTCCCACGATTCGGCTTCCATAGTTTTCTCACGGTCCTTGAGCCGGACGTTGACGAGGAAGGTTCGTGTGAGCGAATCGCCGGAACCGGTTCGGACGCGGCCGAGGTAAAGGCGGCGGACTTCGGCGGTGACGGTGGTTTCCGCGGCTTCGGTGTCGTCTCCGAGCCCTACTGTTACGCGGTGGTTGCCTTCAGGGACGAGCAGTGTGATCAGGAGTGGAAGAAATAGCACGGCGAACTGCGCTTACTTTATGCCCGCGCAGTCCGCCGCACAAGGAGACAACGTCCAAAATAGTTCTAAAAGATTTCTAAAATCGGCACTTATTCGACCTGGCTGGTGAACTCGGGTGTGGCGAAGATCACGCTGATGATGTCTTTCGTCGGGAAACTGGACCCGAGTTGGTCGGTGAGTCGCTGCCGTTCGCCGGTGAATGGATCGCGGGTGTAGAGGCCTGCCGTGATCAGGAAGGAGATCAGACGGGGTCCTGTGCCCTGACGGAATTCAGCGGTGTTCAGGAAGTTGGTTGCCATGTCGACGCGGGTGGTGCCGGTGTTCAGGGCGTTCGCCTGGAAAGCGACCTCATCCGGGCTGGCTTCGCGGAGCAGGATATTGCGGTAGAGGAGGCGGACGAACTCGGCGTTATCCGGGCTGCCGAAGCGAAGCTGGTACTCGGCCGAGTTGAGGAAGTTGCTCACCAGCTGCTGAGCCGACACGCCGCCGGAGGTCATTGCGTTGCGCTGGAACAGGAAGCCGGGGAACTCGGCGTCACGGTTCAGGAGACCGACGTAGAGTCCGGCGACGAAGCGCGACTTGCCATTGAACTCGGCGGTGCTGAGGAGGAAGTTGGCGAGCGTTGCTCGGTCGGCGGAAGTCTGCGCAAACGGAGACTGACCGGCGATCTCGTCGGTGCCGGGGAGGCGTCCGAGGAAGGTGAAGTAGAGCAGGCGGATGTAGCGGGCGACGGTGGTGTTCGGGTCGGGGGACTGGTTGACCGTGACCGGGTTGCCGCCGACGTTCAGCGTTCCGGTTCGGACCAGGTTGCGAAAATTCGGATAAATGGTGTAGAAAACCTGTCCATTGCCGGTCCCGGTTTCGGGGAAGCCCTGGATCATCTGCTGGACTCCGGCTGGCAGCGAGTTGAACACAGACCAGGAACAGTTGGCTGGCGCGGTCACGTTCAGGATGCCGCTGGCGCCATCGGGTCCGGCGGCGATGGGCGTGGTGTCGAGGCTGGCGCAGGGCGCGGTTACGATTACCTGGTTGGCGGCAATTCCGGTGTTATTCGATGTATTGGTGTCTGTTGGGTCGGTAATGAGTGCACCGAGATAGTAAGTGGCTCCGAAGGCGGGCGGCGGCATCACCTGACCTGGGCAGCGGTAGTCGGCGAACGCGGACAGGGTGGCGTTACAGGAAACTCCGGTGTTCACGTCCGCGGTGGTGATGGTTGGGTCGGTGGACCAGAAGAAGCGCACCTCAAAGTTGAAGGTTGTCGCGGTTCCGCGGTTGGTAACGGTGGCTATGGCTTCGACGGTTTTGCCTGAGACCGCATATCGGGGGACGGATACGCTCAGCACGGCGGGATCGGTGAGAGTGCCCGGTGCCTGTGTCATGGTGACCACCTGGTTGAGTGAGAAGAAGGAATTGATGCGATTCAGGTTGGTGGCATTGGGCAGGACGTAGTAGCGCAGCACGCCGCTGGAATTGAGCGTGGTGGTCTGCCCAATGCCGGTGCCTTCCTGAGCGAACACGATCCAGGTTGCGTTCGAGGTGACCGGGCTTCCATAACAGGACGCGTCGTTGACGGTATAGGTCAGAGCACCGGCTCTGCCCGCGCCGGTAGCGCTTAGAGCGTTACTTTGAAACGTTACCGTGCATTGTGCGGCGCAGGTTGCTGCGAAGCACGTAAGTATCCAGAGAAGGCGAGAGTAAGACATACCGAACCATGGATCAGCCACGCTCCGGATATGTTTCCCTGCTAAGGCCCGGAATACTCACTAATCACAGTTAGTTACGCGAGGTTAAATACCTTCGCCGTCAATCCCGCGCTCATCGGCGCCGACAAAACCACGCTGTTCGAGGATGGCGGTGATCTGCAAAACCGCTGTCTCGTCGGCCGACGCGAGTGAGGCCGGATCGAGTTCAACAAAGGCGTCGGAGCCGATGACGTTGCGGGCGTCTTCACGCGTCTGCGCGTCGTCCGAAGCCGGGCAGCAGATGGTGATTAGGCCAGCGGCGTTCGACATACGGGCGAGGTCGGCGAGCATGTGGTTTTCGAACTCGTCCGCCAGAACGTGAACCATGCAGCCGCGGTCGAACAGCTCGCGTTCCAGCGAGTAGGCGAGGGTGCGCCGGGCGGTGAGCCACACGGTCACGGGACGGTGGCCGATTCGTTCCCAGCGCTCGGCCGGAGTGAGACGGCTGCTCTCAAAGTCGATCCCCTCCAGCAGTTGCGTGCGGCGGCGTTCCTCGCGGCGGTCGCGTTCGGCGATCATGCCGGCGCCGACCGTGAGGTTGGTCAGAGGATCGATGAGGATAAAGCTGCCGGTACCGCGGCTGCGGCGATACGGATCGAAGAACAGCGGCTTGCGAGTTTCGATGCGAACACGCCCGATTTCGTTGAGTTCGAGCTTTTCCGCAGGGAGGTGGGCGAGGTCCTGGACGCTGGTTCGCCAAAGGATCTCAGACACGGTAGCCGGGATTTGTTGCGAGGTGTGCTTGATCAGGTACGGCGTGTCGGGCTGGAGCGGCGTGGCCTGCATCCACACGACGTCGGCCTCGAAGCGCCGGGAGACGTGCGGCATGGCGTCGGGGTGGACGAGCATGTCGCCGCGGCTGATGTCGATTTCCTGTTCGAGCGTGATGGTGACGGACTGGCCGAGGTGAGCCGATTCGAGAGGGCCGTCGAAAGTGACGATCTCTTTCACCTTTGTGGTCCGGCCGGAAGGCAGCACCATGATGGAGTCGCCCTGCCGAACGATGCCTGCGGCGACCTGTCCGGCGTAGCCCCGGAAGTCGAGGGTGGGGCGGATGACGTACTGTACGGGGAAGCGCATCGACTCGAATTCGTGGTCGAGCTTCAGAGGCACCGTTTCGAGGATGTGGAGGAGGCTGCCGCCGCGGTACCAGGGCGTCTTCGGGCTTTCGGTGACTACGTTGTCGCCTTCGAGCGCGCTGATCGGGATGTTGTAAAGGCGCTGGATGCCGAGGTCTTTGACGAACTCGCCGAATTCCTTGCAGATTTCGGCGAAAATATCGGCTGAGTAGTCGACAAGGTCCATCTTGTTGACGGCGACGATGACGTTGGGGATCCCGAGGAGCGAGGCAATGTAGGCGTGGCGTCGCGACTGCGGGAGCACGCCTTTTCGCGCATCGACGAGCACGATGGCGAGTTGCGCGGTGGACGCACCAGTGGCCATGTTGCGCGTGTACTGTTCGTGGCCGGGCGTGTCGGCGATGATGAACTTGCGCTTCGGCGTGGAAAAGTAGCGATACGCCACATCGATGGTGATGCCTTGTTCACGCTCGGCACGCAGACCGTCCGTGAGGAGCGAGAAGTCGATGGGTCCGGCGTTGCGGTTTACCGACGCTTTGCGGACAGAGGCGATCTGGTCCTCGTAGACGCCTTTGGAATCGTAGAGCAGGCGGCCGATAAGGGTCGACTTGCCGTCGTCGACGCTGCCGGCGGTAGTGAAGCGGAGGAGTTCCTTTTGCAACTCCTGCTCAATGAAGCTTTGAATGGTGGCCGGGGCGGAAGGCATATTAGAAATATCCTTCGCGTTTTTTAATTTCCATCGAGCCTTCGGTGTCGTGATCGATGACACGATTTTCGCGTTCCGATTTTCGGGCGAGGAATAATTCTTCGATGATTTCTTCGACTGTGGTCGCGGTGGAGCGTATGGCTCCGGTGCAGTAGGTGCAGCCGAGGGAACGCATACGGCACATCACCATTTCGGGCTTTTCAAAGGGAGCGAGGGGCGGTTTGTGCTCGAGCGGAATGAGGCTTTCGCCGCGTACGACCACCTCCCGCTCTTTCGCGAAGTAGAGCGGAACGATGGGGATGTTTTCGAGGGCGATGTACTGCCAGACGTCGAGCTCGGTCCAGTTGGAGAGCGGGAATACGCGGATGGATTCGCCTTTATCGATGCGCGCGTTGTAGATATTCCACAATTCCGGGCGTTGATTTCGAGGATCCCACTGGCTAAATTTGTCGCGGAAGGAGTAAATTCGTTCCTTGGCGCGGGATTTTTCTTCATCGCGGCGGGCTCCGCCGAACGCGGCGTCAAAGCCGTGGTGCGAGAGTCCGCCGAGCAGGTTGCCGGTCTTCAGAATCGCGCAGCATTTCTGGGTGCCGAGGTTGAACGGGTTGGCGCCGTTGGCGATGGCTTCGTCATTAGCCCAGACGATGAGATCGGCCCCGATGCTCTTTGTGTACGAGTCGCGGAATTCGATCATTTCGCGAAACTTATACCGGGTGTCGATGTGCATCAGCGGGAACGGCAGCGGACCTGGGTAGAAGGCCTTCTGCGCCAGCCGGAGCATGACGGAAGAGTCCTTACCGATGGAGTAGAGCATCACCGGTTTGGCGAATTCCGCCGCAACCTCACGAATGATGTGGATGCTCTCCGCTTCTAGTGCCCTGAGATGGGTAAGGGTGGAGGATGTCGGTTCAGCAGCTACGCTCGTCATGGTACGTTCGAGGAAATCAGGCTTCAGAATAACATGCGTATCTCCTCTAACTTGATCGGGATTGGGGTGGTTGCCATAGGATCGCTGGCTTTTGGGCAGGCGGACCTCTCGGGCGAGCGAATAAAGGCTCACGTGCGCTTTCTTTCCAGCGACTTGCTGGAGGGGCGCGGCGTGGGGCAACGCGGGGGTCAGCTGGCCGAGGAGTACCTTGCCGCGACGCTGGCGGGTTACGGGGTCCGGCCAGCCGGCGACAGAGGCACCTGGTTTCAGACGGTGCCGATGGTCGGCATGACGACTCTCCCGGAGTCGACTCTAACGGTGTCGAAGGGTGGGAAATCGGTCCCGCTGACTTTCCTGAACGATTTTGTCGGCACGGCTAATGTGCAGGAAGCGGTGGTTCGGCTGGATGCCGACCTGGTTTTCGTAGGCCACGGGATCGTGTCGGCGGGCGAGAAGTGGGACGACTACAAGGGCGTCGACGTAAAGGGCAAGATTGTGGTTCTGTTTACGAACGAGCCGCAGCCCGACAATCCGGCGGTTTTTAAGGGTCGCACTCTCACTTATGCGGGCCGGTGGACCTATAAGTTTGAGGAGGCGGCCCGGCAGGGTGCAGCCGGTTGCATCATCATTCACACGACTCCGACGGCCGGTTATGGCTGGGAGGTGGTGCGCAATTCCTGGGGGAAAGAGAGCCCGCAGTTGCTTCGGGAGCCTGGAAAACATGCACTGTCGCTGGCTGCGTGGGTCACCGGGGAGGCGGGCGCCAGGCTGCTGGCTCTGGCAGGGCATTCCGTTGCCGAGTTGCTGAAGGCGGCCGATTCGCCGAATTTCCGGCCGATTCCACTGGGTGCCCGGCTGAAGGGCGAGCTCCGGTCGACGCTGCGCAGGATTGAATCGCGCAATGTGCTGGGTCGGATTGAAGGCAGCGATGCGGCGCACAAGAACGAGACGGTTCTGTTCACGGCGCACTGGGATCACCTTGGAGTCGCAATTCCAGTGAAGGGCGACGCGATTTACAACGGCGCGATTGACAACGCGACGGGGTGCGGTGTGGTGCTGGAGCAGGCTCGGGTGTTTGCGCAAATGGCGAACCGCCCGAAGCGGTCGATTGTGTTTGCGTTCTGGACCGCGGAGGAGAGCGGGTTGCTGGGTGCGGAGTATTATTCCGCGCATCCGGTGTTTCCCCCTAATACGACCGCGGCCAACATTAACTACGATGCGCTGAAGCCGTCGGCGCGGACTCGGGATGTTGTGGTGACGGGGGCGGAGCGGACGACGATGTGGCCGATGGTGCAGGAGGCCGCTCGGCGATTTGATCTGGAGGTTGCGCCGGATGCCCGTCCGGAGCAGGGTTCGTTCTATCGGTCGGATCATTTTATGCTCGCCAGGATTGGGATTCCGGCTTTCAAGGTGTCGCTGGGGACTCGGGTGTTTGGGAAGGCGGACGACTTTGCGGCTCAGGAATTTCGGGACTACAACACCAATCACTACCATCAGCCGAGCGACGAATTCCATGAAAACTGGGATTTCGCGAGCCTGGAGCAGGCGGCGCGGTTTGGGTATTTGCTGGGTTTGAATGTCGCTAATAGTGATGTGCTGCCGAAGTGGAATCCTGGTGACGAATTTGCGGTACCGGGCCGGTAGCCTTGCGTGACGTGGGGAACTGGTTCTGACAGGATTTGGGGCCTATCTATCTAGGGGGCTACGTCGTCAACCGCATGAACCATCACGGCCCGGACAGCGACGATGTCAGCCGCTTCTTCAATGCGCGAGAGTGCATCAAAGAGCAGGGCTTTGCCGAGCCCTTTTCCTTGTTGCGTTCGATCCACGGCTCCCATGATCAAAGCCCGCGGACTCCTTGATGAAACGCTCGTCGTCTGGGGCGGCGAGTTCGGACGCACGCCGTTCAACGAAAAGGGCAAGGGGCGTGATCACAACCCCTGGGGCTTTACGATCTTCATGGCGGGCGGAGGCATCAAAGGCGGCCAGGTCATCGGCACAACCGACGAAATCGGACTTCGGGCCGTGGAGGATCGGGCCCACGTGCACGACGTACACGCCACCGTCCTGCACGCGCTCGGACTCAATCACATCAACGTGACTTTCCTGCACAACGGCCGGTCTGAGCGTCCGACCATCG
>JAWXCM010000138.1:0-15996 GCA_034408745.1 Bryobacteraceae bacterium | reverse complement strand
TCCCCGATCCCCGCGTGCGCCACTACTACGATCCCGACCGCAAGCTCTCAGCCCGATTCGGAGGTGTCGCCAGGCTGCCGTCCCTCGCCGCCCAGTCCGAACTCGCCTTCAAAATGAAGGATGTCATCTGGGACGCCGCCCTCCTCTACCCACCCGCCGCCACCCTCGACGCCCAGGCCACTCTCCTCCTCGCACCCGTAATGAAATTTCAAACCCGCCTCGCTGATACATTGGGAGCGAACAGGAGGAATTAAATGCTCATCACCAGACGCGACCTGGGCAGACTCACGCTCGGCGCCGCCTCCGCCGGCACTCTTCTCCACGCCGCTGCAAAGCCGAACTCGAACTTCGGTGGCGTCCAGATCGGAGCCATCACATACAGCTTCCGCACCCTGCCGGGAAGCGCCGAAGAGATCCTTCGCTACTGCGTCGATTGCGGGATCAGCGCCGTCGAACTCATGGCCGGGGCGGCCGAGAGCTACGCCGGAGCCCCGTCCGCACCGGCTAAGGGGCCGGGAGCAGAAGCCCTGAAAGCATGGCGCACGTCCGTATCCATGGATAAATACAAGGCATTTCGCAAAATGTATGCGGATGCCGGTGTGAAAATCTACGCATTTAAACTCCCGCCCACCATGGCGATGTCCGATGCCGAGTACGAATACATCTGGAATGTCGGTGAGACTCTCGGTGCGAATCACATCACCATGGAGTTGCCAGCCGACGACGCGCACCTCGCCCGTGTGGCCGAATACGCCGCGAAGCGCAAGCTTAGAATCGCGTTCCACACCCACGGCCAGGGTGGATCGTCAGGCTTCGAGAAAGCCCTCAACGCCTCAAAATTCACGGCCCTCAACCTCGATGTCGGCCACTACTTCGCCCTCACTGGCGACTCACCCATCCCGATCATGGAGAAGTATCACGGCCGCATCGCCAGTCTGCACCTCAAGGACCGCAAGGGACCAGCCTCCGCGCCACCCGGCGCCAGGGGCGGACGCGCCGGTGGGCCCAACATGCCGTGGGGCGAGGGCGAAACTCCGCTTGTACAAATTCTTCAGACAATGAAGAAGAATAAATACAAATTCCCGGCCAGCATCGAGTACGAATACAACACACCCGCCGGTTCCGACGTGCTCGCCGAAATGAAAAAGTGCGTCGCATTCTGCCGGAAAGCGCTGGCGTCGTAAGTGGGGATCGAGGTCTGTTTCCAGTGGACGGCCTGAGCCCTCTCGAACTCAGCCCGGAAGAGTTCCGCCGCCTCGGCCACCAACTTGTCGACGCGCTCGCAGACCATTACCGCGCACTCCCCGGTCTGCCAGTCACCCCGCGCACATCCGCCGCCGACCTGACAGCCCTGCTCAGCGAGCCCGCACCCGACCAGCCCGGCGACCCCGACGCCCTGCTCCAGCGCGTCCTTGCCGACATCTACACCAACTCGCGCCACAACGGCCACCCCGGTTTCTTCGGCTATGTCGCCTCGCCCGGCACGCCCACCACGGCCCTCGGCGATCTTCTCATCTCGGCGCTCAACACCAACGTCACCGGCTGGCGATCCGCACCAGCCGGAGTCACCATCGAACAGACCGTCATCGACTGGATTCGCACCTGGACGGGCATGCCCCCGACCACCTCCGGCCTGTTCGTCAGCGGCGGTTCCATGGCCAACTTCGCCGGACTCGCAGCAGCCCGCGGCGCCATGTTCCCCGACGTGCGGGAGCAAGGACTCGCCGGCCGCCGAGCCCGTATCTACGCGTCATCGGAAGTCCACCTGTCGATCCCCAAAGCAGCCGCCATGCTCGGCCTCGGCACCGACTCCGTCCGGTTCCTGCCTTGCGACGGCCGGATGCGACTTGACCCCGCCGCCCTCGACCAGGCCATCCGCGAAGACAAAGCGGCCGGCATCTACCCCATGTGCGTGGTAGCCAGCGCAGGCACCGCCGGAACCGGAGCCGTGGACCCCCTCGCCGCCATCGGCGAAATCGCCCGCCGCCACGAGACGTGGTTCCACATCGACGCCTCGTACGGCGGCTTCGCAGTGCTCGCCCCCTCCGTGCACCACTACTTTGAAGGCATGGAAACGGCTGACTCCATCTCGCTCGACCCTCACAAGTGGCTGTACCTCCCGCTCGATTGCGGCTGCGTACTCTACCGCGACCCTGCCATCGCCGCCAGAGCGTTCGCGTATCAGGCCGAGTACACTCGTGCCGTCGGTCTCCAGGGCGCCGAAGCCTTCGCCTGCTGGGACTATGGCCCCGAACTCTCGCGCCGTTTCCGAGCCCTCAACGTTTGGCTGCAAGTTCAGACCGCCGGGCTTGACGCCATCCGCGAAGCCATCGATCAGAACATTGCCCGCGCCCGTTATGTCGAGCAACTGATCCACACCAGCGACGACTTCGAAATGCTCTGTCCCGTAGAGCTTTCCATCTTCTGCTTCCGCTACCATCCACCTGGCTACACGGGCGACCTCGACGCCCTGAATCAGCGCATCCTCGCACGCGTGCAAAAATCGGGACGCAGCTATGTGTCGAACGCGAGCGTGCACGGGAAATTCGCTCTTCGCGGTTGCGTGCTAAATTACCGTACACGGGAAGAGCACATGCGGCTGCTGCTCGCGGATATTCGGGAAACAGCTAAAGAAATACAGCAGGAATGAAAACGAAATTCGAGTACACGTTATTCGACACCTCCATCGGCCTGTGTGGTGTCGTCTGGACCAGCGCCGGAATCGCCGGGATCCAGCTCCCGGAAGACAACCAGGCCGCCACCCGCGAGCGCATTGAAGAGCGATTCCCAGCTGCCGCATTCCTGGCCCCGCCCGTGGACATGGAGCACGCCATCGACGACATCCGGGCCGTCATCTCCGGTGAAAGCCGCGACCTCGTCTCCATCCCCCTCGACTGGACCCGAGTCGCCGCTTTCGATCGCCGCGTCTACGAAGCTGCCAGAAAAATTCCCTTCGGCGCGACACTGACCTACGGCGAAGTGGCCGCCAGAATCGGAGACAACGGAGCCGCCCGCGCCGTAGGACAGGCGCTCGGCCGAAACCCCTTCGCAGTCATAGTCCCCTGCCACCGGGTCCTTGCAGCCGGAACAAAACTGGGAGGCTTCTCCGCCGGCGGCGGCACCGCCACAAAAGCAAAACTACTCACCGCCGAAGGAGCCATAAAAGGAGAACAAACCTCCCTCTTTTAGGCTTGACTACAAAGGCCGCAAATAAAACTTGTACCGGCCTTTCCGAATTCCCGCCTCATCCACCTTCTGCAGCAAATTCGAGTTCCGGAACGACCCGTCCCGCGAGTTCGCCGACACGCCAGGCAGATACAACTCCGTAGTCAGAGGCTGAAATCCCGGAGCCGAAACCTTGAAGTGAAAATGAGCCGTCCGCCCCCCGTAAGGAATCGCCTCAATCGTCAAAAACTCAAAGCCCCCGTCCTTCTTCGTCAAATTCCGACCTCGAAGATTGAACCCCTTGAAGTCATACTCCGTGTTGTTCTGCACGTTCCACAGGTCGACCACCGCCTGATCCACCGCCTTCTCCGTCGATGACGACAGCACCCGGCCGTGCAGCAGAAACCGAGTCCCTGGAGAGCCCGGATCGATGATCTCGCGCCGGAACGGAGCCCCGGCCTTATACGCGGGACCTTCAGAAACGGGATGAGTCACGTCATGCTCAAACGCCAGCAGCAGCGGAGCGGTAGCCATTCCGGCCGCGAGTTGAATCGCGCGGCGGCGGGTTGGGTGCAGAGCCATGTCAGGCCTCCTGTATGGGCGCGAGTGTATCAGAGCAGGGCGTATGCTGGCGGTATGCCTGTGCCCACCCCAGTCCCTGTTCCCGAACTCCCGCCGAATAACAATACGTACTCACAGGCCGTTCGTCTCGGAGATCTTCTCTTTCTCTCCGGACAGCTTGGCGTCGACCCCGCCACCCGCGACCTCGTCGGCCCCACCATCGCGGAGCAAACCACGCGAGCCATCGACAACATCGAACTCATTCTCCTCGCAGCGGGCTCAGGCCTCGACCGCGTAGCGAAGGTCAATATCTTCATCACAGACTTCTCCCTGCTGCCTGAAATGAATCGCATTTACGGCCCACGTTTCCCGCATCGCCCGGCGAAATCCACGGTGGAAATCAGCCGCCTCGACAAGTACGCTCTTATCGAAATCGAAGTCATTGCCAGCGCATAGGCTCGCACCCCAGTCCCAGGGGGCGGTTGCATTTCTGTTCGGTTTCGTATAGTAATAGTCCACTATACGCGCGCCATGCAGGCGCGACCCAACGTTTTGAGGGGATCCCGTGAACAGACTTGTGCTTCTGGCAATTCTTGCAACTGTCGCCGTTACCGCGCAGATTGGAACCTCCACCATTACAGGCCGTGTGACAGATTCATCGGGCGCCGTCGTGCCCGGCGTCGCCGTCACCGTGCTTGCCCGCTCCACCAACGTAACTACTAACGCCGTTACCAACGACGAGGGAATCTACCGCGCTCTCTCCCTCCAGCCCGGCGAGTACACAGTCTCCTTCGAAGCCAGCGGCTTCAAGAAAGCAGTAGTCGAGCACGTCGAATTGCGCACAGGCGACACCCTCGCCGTCGACGCCGCCATGCAGGTGGGACAGATGACCGACTTCATCCGAGTCGAATCCCAGGCCCCACTGCTGGAGACTGAAACATCGTCGACACGCACCGTCATGAGCGGCAACGTCCTCTACGAACTGCCCCTGTATCAGCGCTACATCAACTCCACCCTCGCCCTCGTCCCGGGCCTGACCACAGCCGGATACACCTACGGCGGCGGCCTCGGCGGCTACAACATCGCCGGACAGCGCAGTGGCACCATCGGCATCTTCGAGGACGGCGTAACCGGACAGGATCCGCAGGGCGGCACCAACACCATCCGCCCCATGCAGAACGCGGTCGCCGAGGTCAACGTCATCACCACACTTCCGCCAGCCGAGTACGGCCACACCGCCGGCGGCGTGATCAGCGTGGTCAAGAAGAGCGGCAGCAATCAACTCCACGGCATGGCCTCGTGGTACGGTCGCACCCGCGCGATGGCCCACCGCCGCTACTTCGACCAGAAACGCACCTCCGACCCGTATCCCGGCAAGCCCGACGGACTCCCGGCGTTCTTCATGCAGCCCGACGGAAACATCAGCGGTCCCGTCACCATCCCAGGCCTCTACAAAGGCAAGGACAAGACATTCTTTTTCTTCGGATATCAGCGGCTTCACGAAAAGAAATACGCCCAGGTCTTTACAACCGTGCCGACCCCGGAAATGCGCCAGGGAATCTTCACCGGCCTCAATCCCATCTACGACCCCGCCACCACGCGGCAACTCGCGGACGGCACCTGGACTCGCGACATGTTCCCCAACAACGTCATCCCCCAGAGCCGCATCGACCCCGTCGCCCGTAAGGTGCTTTCCTACGACCCGTGGGTGCAGCCCACCGGACCCGGTACCCCCACCATCACAGGCCCCGTCAACAACGTGCTCGCCAATGAGTTCGCACGCACGTTTTTCAACGACTACAACATCCGCATGGACCACCACTTCAATTCGAAGTTCAAGATCAACGGTGGCTTCACGCAGAACGATCTCAGCGGCTGGGGCCGGCCGGTCCGCTTCCGCGAAGACCAGTCCCCCTTCGATACCGAAACAGGCAACTACAGCCCGGTGCGAGCCAACAACAGTTCCGTCGGCTACACATACGTCATTTCGCCGTCCATGGTGAACGATTCCCGCGCCGGCTATTTCCGCCGGGCGTCGTCCACCAGAGTCCCCAGCTTCGGCCAGAACTGGGCACAACAGCTCGGCATCCCCAACGCCGACGCAGCCCTGATGCCCGCATTCGGCGTCTACGGCATGAACGGCGCCACTCCGAGCCGCACCGTTAATGAGACCCTTTCCTGGCGCAATGACACCACCTGGATCAAAGGCTCACACGCATTTAAGTTCGGCTACGAAATTCTGCGCAGCCGCCTGAATTCCGCGAATTTCGCCCGTTTTACGCAATTCAATTCCGGCGGCGTCACCAGCGGACTGCAGCCCAACGGAGTCGGAATCCCGAACACCGGAGTCGACTTCGCCGGGTTCCTCACCGGCTATGTCGGTTCCGTCAACGCCAATGCCGAACTCACCAGCTGGCTGCCGCGCTCCACCATTCACAGCTTCTACCTGCAGGACGACTGGAAGATCACCCCGACCCTGACCATGAACGTCGGCATGCGCTACATGAACGAAAGCCCGTTCAACACGAAGAACAGCGCCATGACCAACTTCGACCCAACAGCCACAGACGATCTCACCGGGATGAAAGGCGCCTTCATCCACCCTGCCGGCGGACTCTCCAGACGCGACAACAACAACTTCCAGCCGAGGCTTGGACTGGCGTGGCATCCTCTCGAAAAATGGGTGTTCCGCGGAGGCCTCGGATTCTACACCGTCGACATCAGGATTCCGTCCAATCGCGGGCAGTTTGAGGAGTACACTGCAACCACCACGCAGCAGGCACTCCCCGGTGTCCCCACGCCGACCACCACGTTGAGTCGCGGGCCGGCGCCTTTCGCCTTCACCACTCGCAGCAACCTGACGTCGCCCTTCGTTGGCACAAACTTCAGCTCCCGCGGCGCCGAATGGTGGGATCCAGGTCTGCGAAATCCGTACACAATGAACTGGAATGCCAGCATTCAGCATGAATTCACCAGGAATTATCTGCTGGAATTCAGCTATCAGGGTTCGTCTGGCGTAGGTCTCGTCGAGCGGTGGCAGGCCAACACCTTCCCCATCGACTTCTTCGCCGGCAATCCGACCCAGCAGAACGCCGTCCGCGCGGCCGCGCAGAACTACCGTCCCTTCCCCAACTTCGGCGACATTCGCTTCCGGTCCAACTTCGGCCACTCCACCTTCCACGCCGGGACCGTCAAACTCGAAAAACGCATGTCGAACGGTCTGTACTTCTCCACGTTCTACACGTGGTCCAAATCGATAAACTCCCAGGATAATGACAACGATGGCGGCGGCGTCGCGCCCATCCAGAACCGCGGCCTCGAAAAGGCGCTCGCCGGGTATCATCGCGGCCATCGCTTCAATCTGACCGGAAACTACGAACTGCCGTTCGGAGCAGGGAAGCCGTGGGCCACCTCGGGCTGGAAGAAGTGGATGTTCGGTGGACTCGAATTCTCCGGCGTCCAGTCCCTCGAAAGCGGCAACCCGCTGACCATCTCCTACACCGGCAGCCCCTTCAACTACTTCCCGGGCTTCGCCGGCAACAGCCGCCCGGATGTTCTCAACCAAATGGAGATCCGCGACGGTTGGGGCGACCTCGGTGGCGACCGCTTCAACAAAGGCAACAGCCGCTCCATATTTACGGGCGACAACAATGGCCTGTCTAACTTTGCGCTGCCCGGCGGGTGCCCGTCAGTCATACCTGCAGGTTTCGACCGTACCCGCTGCGACTACCGCGTCGGAAACCTCGGACGAAACACCATAATCGGAACCCCGCTTCGATGGACCGTTCTTTCGGCCCAGAAGAATTTCACGCTGAAAGAACGAACCCGCATGCAGTTGCGCGTCGACTTGCAAAACGCGTTCAAAACCTTCAACTTCAATAACCCGGATACCACGGTCGATTTCCGCAATCCCCAGAATTTCGGGAAGGTGACCGGCGACCCCACCACCGCTTCGTTTGGTGGCCAGCCGTTGGTCAACCTCACGTTGATGCTGCAGTTCTAACCAATCCGTAAGGAAGCCGGGCTGTTTCCTCGCGAGACAGTCCGGCTACTGCCCCGGCGTTGCCGTCGCAACCAACTCAACCAGGCGCTGTAAATACGGCGGAGCCATGATCGTGTAGTGATCGCCCGGAATCTCGTGCATTGACAATTTGCCGGAGATCAGCCGCCGCCATCCAAACCAGGGGGCGGAAGGTGCGGAAAGCGGTCGCCGCTCGCAGACAAAGATCGACGCATCCCCATTCCAGGACTCTCGCTCAACCGACAGGTACTCTTCCGACGCCCTGATCTGAGACTCCACCAGGCGCCTCACCCGGTCTCGATCGGCCACAATGTCCGCCGCCGCTTCACCGGCGGAACGGCTTCCTCCCGCGCGTCTCGTTAACCACTGCACCTTCTCCGAAAGAAACTCACTCCGTCGGCGGAATGACATCGACGCAAGATTCCGCAGTGCCGCCGTAACCCGGGTCGCCCCAGTCGCGAAACTACCCTCCCCGTAGGCCTCAATCAGGTTCAGTGCGCCGACTTCGCCGCCGGCCGCAGTGATTTGCCGCGCAATCTCAAAGGCAACCAGACCGCCGGCGGAGAACCCACACAGCCGCCACGGTCCGTTCGGCTGCACCGACCGGATGGCCGCCAGAAATTCGGACGCGGTCTGCTCCGTGGAACGACCCACATCGCTCAGCAGAAGCGGCTCCAGCCCGAGTACCGGGCAATTCCATTCCCGTGCAACTGCGAAATCGTGAAACCAGTGGACCCCCCCGCCGACACCTGGAATGCAGAACACCGGCGTGCCGCTCTGAATGTCATTGAGCGGGACCAGCACGGACGGTGGATCAGCTGGCGCCTCAAGACTCAGGCACCGCGCCAGTCGCTCCGCAGTCGGAAAGCGCAACAGATCCGGCAGGCTGAGCTTCTCTCCCGTCACTTCATTCAATTCACATAAAATCAGCGCCAATCCGAGCGAATCCACTCCGGAATCGAACAAATTTGTGCGCGGACCCAGATGGCCCGTTCCCAGAACCCGGCCGAAAACCTGCGCGATTTGCGCCTCGAGCTCCGTCGCGAACGCCGGCGTCTCTGCATCCACCGGAACGGCCAGAGTCACCGACAGCGCACGAATGTCCACCTTGCCATTCGCCGTCAGGGGCAGCCGGTCCGTGAACACATACCGCGCCGGAACCATGTTCGGGGGCAGTCGCTGGCCCAGAAACGCCATCAACTCGCGTGGCTCAGGCCGCTCAACCGGGTCAGCCACCACCGCCGCGATCAGGACCGGCACGCCTGAGGCCGGTGTGTGCAACGCAACGGCTGCCTGCAGAACTCCGGAAAATGCCCGCAAATGAAACGCGATTTCATCCAGTTCGATCCGAAATCCCCGGAGTTGCACCTGGCTGTCGTTGCGTCCCAGAAATTCGAGCTGCCCGTTTATATTCCAGTACACCCGGTCCCCGGTGTTGTACATCCGGCTTCCGTCCCACGGAGCATTTACAAAGCGCTCCGCCGTCAGATCGGGCCTGTTTAAATAACCGCGGGCGACCCCTGCACCGCCAAGGAAAAGAACGCCAGGCACGCCCATTGGAACAAGGCGCAGAGTGTTCGGATCCAGCACCGCTGCGGAGACGTTGAGGATCGGGCGCCCGATTGGCGGCGCCTGCTGGTGCTCCGGTGATGGCGTCAGGTCGAACCACGTGGCGTCCACCGTCGTCTCTGTAGGGCCATATGTGTTGATCACGCGGAATGGCAGCGGCTTCGGGGGGAAGCGGTACAGCTTGTCACCGCCCGTCGTCAGAACGCGCAAATCTCGCGCGCCCGACCAGTCCGAATGCAACAGGAGCTCCGCTACCGCTGTCGGGATGAAGCTTACGGAGATATGAGTCTCGATCACCCACTCCTTCAGACCCGCCGGATCGGCGCGCACCGCGGCAGGCGGGATGTGGACGCTTCCTCCGGACGCGAGGTACGGCCAGACGTCGGCTATCGACGCATCGAACGCCACGCCGGAAATCATCGAGCTCCGGAATGAGGCATTCACGCCCAGGTCCAGCCTGTAGTGCGCTACAAGGTTCATCAGTGAGCCGTGTTCGATCACCGCGCCCTTCGGCTTCCCGCTGGAACCGGATGTATACACCACGTAGGCAACATCGCTGGCAGACGGCAGCACGCCCGGCATTATCGGCTCGTCCGTCTCCAAAGGCTGCGGCAGTTCATCCAGGCCGACGCGCAGTCCCACTGGTGCCAGGTGCTCCAGTGTGCGCACAGTCAGTACGGCCTTTGCACCACTCTCAGCAAGGACCGCTCCGACACGCTCGGCAGGTGTGGACGGATCCACCGGCACAAACGCCGCACCTGCCAGCATCACCCCAAGTTCGGCGGCCAGCAGCTCCACCGAGGCCTGGAACAGCACGACAACAAAATCGCCACGCCCGATCTCGCGGGCCTGCAGCAAAGTGGCGATCTGACACGCACGCCGCAACAACTGAGCATAGGTCGCCTCCCCCTCAGGCGACGCAGCCGCCAACGCACAGGGGGTGCTGCGAGCATGGATCAGGAATTCACTCACCACCGTGCCTGAGGGAATCGAATCCGCAGGCCCGTGGCCCAGCCGCAGCAAAGCCTCGGTCTCAGCCGCATCCAGCACCGCCACATCGCCCACGCGCGCGTCCTGGTCCTCCACGATTCGCAACAACACACGCCGCCACGCCGCCAGCGCTTCGGCCATCAGGCTCGCCGGGTGCCGCGCCGGGTCATACTCCAGCTCTGCTTCCAGTCCCGGTCCGCTTCTGACGGCAAGAGACAGCTGCCCCGATCGCTCGATCTGCCGAAAGCCGTGTTCCGGAGTGTCGGTCTCCTCGTACAGATACAAGCACTCGAGAAGCTCGCTACCCTGGCGCAGACCGCACGCTTCATCAACCAGGGGCAGAGGCGTACGCTCAAACCCGCGTGTGGCCCGCCAGTCGCGGCGCAGTCCGTCCAGCAGCGTCGAAATTTGGTCTCCTTCGTCGATCCGCACACGCAGCGGAACCGTGTTGATGAACACGCCGACGAGTGGCCGGGGATCATCACCCGTCCATCCCCCTCCATGCCGCACCGCGCCGAACGTCAGGTCGCTTCGCGCGGTGCACTGTCGGTCGACCGCCGCCCACGCTGCCAGACACCACGCGCTGACTGAGTACCCGGATGTCTCGGCCCGCCTTCGCACCAGCGCCGCCTCCTCATCGCCGAGGTGCTGGTACTCAAATCCGCTGCCGCCCCCGGACGTGCGCCCTGGAGCCACCATGCCATGCGCAGGCTCCACACCGCGGAGATACGATGCCCAGAACTCACGAGCCTCGCTGTAATCGTCCGACGCCAGCAACTCCAGATAGTCGGAGAAGGGCCGCTCTTTCGGCACCGCAGGCTCATTGCCCTCGACGAGCGCGGTATAAACCTGCAGCACCTCACGAATCACGACGCCCCAGGAACGTCCGTCGAGCACCGCGTGGGGGAAGGCCGTGAGGGTATGATAATCATCCTCAGCCATGCGAACGACAGTGTTCCGCAGCAGTTGAGGGCGTTCGTAATCAAATGACTTCAGCCGATCCTCTGCAATCAGCCGGTCAAGACCCGCGTGCCCCGAGTCCTGCCCCATGCCGCGCCAGTCGAGAAACTCGAAAGCGCAGGGACTCGGTTCGACAACTGTTGTCTGCAGGTCGCCGCCGGAGGTCCACATCAGGCGCGTGTGAAACACCTGGTGCGCGGCGCAGATGAAATCCCACGCACGTCGCCATAACTCGGGTTGAAATTCGGAGCCAAACTTACCAATATGCTGCTGGATGTAAAGGCCCGGCGTGGTCCGTTCCGCGAACAGCATGGCCCGCTGTATCGGAGAAGCCAGCATCACAACATTGCGCTCAGCCGTTTTACAGTAGCGGCATGCTCAGGCCGGGCAGCCAGATTGACGAACTCCCCCGAGTCCGAAGCGTGGTCGTACAACTCGGACGCCTGCACCCCGCCGTCCCACCTCACGTATCTCCAGCGCTCCGTTCGAACTGTCCTGCCCATAGCGTTGTCCCGCGACACGATCGACCGCGCAGGCCGATCCCACGCCGCATCCGGACGCCGCAATAGTGGCGTAATGCTCTTGCCCTCCAGCCGCCCCGGAACAGGCAGCCCGGTCATTTCCACCAGCGTCGGATAAATATCCAGCAGCTCCGTCGTGCGCGGCGACACACCCTTCGCGATCCCCGGCCCCGCCCACATCATCGGCACCCGAGTCGCGCGTTCGAACAGCGTGTTCTTAGACCACAGGGCGTGATCCCCCAGATGGAAGCCGTTGTCGCCGATCAGCACCACAATCGTCGACTCCCGCAGCTTGAGCCGGTCCAGCGTCTGCAGCATCCGACCCACCTGCGCATCCATGTACGACGTCGCCGCCCGATATGCCGCCATCGCCTCTGAGCGAGAAGCCGGAGGTGCACTGTCCAGCAACTCGGTAATTAAAGCGATTTTCGGAATATCCTGGTTAGCCGGCTCTTTCGGAACCGTCACTTTGGGATATAAATCGAAATATTTCTCCGGAACCGCCCAGGGCAAGTGAGGCTTCTTCAGTCCCGCCACCAGGAAAAATGGCTTCGACCCGCGAGCCGCACGCTCCATCCACTCGCACACCATGGTCGCGGTGTTCGTGTCCGACATGCCTTCGTCCGACCCGCGAAACGCCAGCCAGTTCGGCGTCCTGTCTCCCGCAGGCTTGTCATAACGCTGCTTCGACGCGGCATTCTCCCCCGCGCTGGTGCTCTCGGAGGCGTCGAACTCGGTGAACCCGGCCACGTTGGGCTTAGCATGATGAAAGACTTTTCCCGCACCGCCAACAAAATACCCGTTAGCCAGAAAATGATCGGGCATAAACACAACGGACGGATCCTTGCGGCGCAAAACGGTCTGCTGATCCATGACACGTGTCGTCGATGGACGAAGGCCGCTTAGAAACGAACTGCGCGAAGGATTGCACAGCGGATACTGGCAGTAAGCCCGGTCGAACCGCACGCCACGAGCCGCCAGCCCGTCCACATGGGGCGACTTCACATCCGCCCCATAACACCCCAGGTCGTGATTCAGGTCGTCGCAAATCACGAACAGCACGTTCTTGCGCGCCGACCACTGCGCAAACAGGCTCGCCGCCCCGCCGAACAGGACACTCCGTCTGGTCATTCAAGCATCGTATCGAATTCTAGTTCACGCGCTCCAGAATCAGGGCCGCCGCGTCGTAGTCGCCCCGCAGATTCAGCGTCACCCCGTTATGCATCAGCCACGCGCCGCTGGCTTCCTTCCACTGACCCATCAGCTTGCCGTCGACCACCGGCTCCACACGGTAAACGGCCTTCTCGTCGAGCCCGCGAAACACCACCGGATCGGCTGGAGTGTTGAACTGCTGTGCATGACGGAACGCGAACAGCACCGCCTGTTTCCCGTCCTGCGAAACATAGGCATTCGCCGTCATGTCCCCAACGCGCGGAGAAGAAATGCGATACAAATTCCCCGTCTGCACAGTGGCCCGAATCCGCTTGTACACCGCCACCATCTTCGACCCCAGCGCGAAATCGGCATCCACCCACTGGTTCAAATTCGCACCAATCCCGAGCGCGCCCTGCATCGCCACCAGAAAGCGATACGCCAGCGGCGTGCTGCGGCCATTCATATTCGGCACATCCGTCACCCATGCCGACATCACCTTCGGCGAATACGCCTGCGTGAACCCTTCCTGGATCTTCAGCCGGTCGAAAGCGTCGGTATTGTCGGAAGGCCACACCTCGTCGACGCGCTGCAGCACACCCAAATCGATCCGCCCACCGCCGCCCGAGCACGATTCAATCGCCATCCCCGGATGCTTCGCCCTGAGGCGGTCCACCAACTCGTAATAATTGGTGACGTATTTCACCCATAATTTCCGCTGTTCCCCGGCGCCCGCGTCCGGCCACCCCGGTTCGGAGAACGAGCGGTTCATATCCCACTTCAAATAATCCAGCGGATATTCCGTCGCCAGTTTGTCCAGCACGCCGAACAAATGTTCTTTGACGTCCTCGCGTGCCAGATTCAGGATCATCTGCTGCCGCAATTCACTTCG
Source organism: Bryobacteraceae bacterium (assembly GCA_034408745.1). Classification (GTDB taxonomy): domain Bacteria; phylum Acidobacteriota; class Terriglobia; order Bryobacterales; family Bryobacteraceae; genus JAWXCM01. The sequence goes on along the minus strand of JAWXCM010000138.1, from coordinate 2,165 downwards.
GGGACGGTCGGGAAAGTGGATCACCCAGTCTGGATGCGCCCGGTACAAGTCGCTGTCGGCGTTCACCATTTCCGGCTCCACCCACAACCCGAACTTCATCCCGAGCCCCCTCACGTGCCCAATCAGCCCGCCGAGTCCGTTCGGAAACTTCTCCTTGTTCACGAACCAGTCGCCCAGCCCCGCCTTGTCGTTGTTGCGCTTGCCGAACCAACCGTCGTCCATCACAAACAGCTCTACCCCGAGCTTCGCCGCCTTGTCCGCCAGCGCTTTCTGGCCCGCTTCCTCAACCTTGAACGTTGTGGCTTCCCACGAGTTATAAAGCACTGGACGCACCGGAGCCTTCACTCCACCCGGCAGTATCCGCTCATTTTCAAACCGATGCATCAGCCGCGACGCGCCGCCATGCCCGTTCCCCGAATATCCCGCAAAGAACGCCGGAGTATCCAGGCTTTCCCCAGCTTTCAGCGGATAAGAAAAGTCGAAATCGTTCATGCCGCCCGTAATGCGAACCTGCCGGTAGGGTGTCTGCTCCACCGTAATCCGCCAGTTCCCACTCCACGCCAGAGCCCCAAACCACACCCCGCCAGACTCTTCTTCAGCCGACCCCCGGTCCACCGCAAACCACGGATTCGAATTGTGGCTGGTGTGCCCCTTCCGGCTCTCCAGCACGATCCTGCCTTCCTGAATCGGCTCGCGCCGCACCTGCGTCTCCATCGCCCACCGGCCCGTCAGATGCGTCAGAAAATACCCGTCGCCGAGGGGCAGGTTGTACACCGCCGATTGCGCACTCTCCAGCGTGACCGAGGCAGCCGTACCGTTGCGAACCGTGGAATGCCGTCGCACAATGCCATATTCCGGATATAAGCGATAATGCAGCGTGACACGCAGCCCGTCGTCACGAATATCGGACATATCAATATCCAAATCATTTCCCGATATCTTGTGCGAAACATACTTCAGCACCAGATCCCGATTCCCGTCCGCCCGCGACAACCGCAGCGCAGCCTCGTAATACCGAGGCCCACCCCAGCCCGGATACTCCTCCCTCTGCATCATCTGCCGGGGATCGAACGATGACACATCCCGCCGCGGACCCGGCGCCGGAACATCGGCAAGCCGCCACAACGCCGGCCCCCAGTACAGATTCTGCAATGTGCCATCAGCCCCGACGCCCATCGCATACGAACTCGCACCAGTCGTCAGCAGCCACAGCTTGCGCGCTGCATCGAACTGAATTGCACTCGAAGCAGCAACGCCAGGCTGGCCCTGCAGCACAACGCCGGACAACACGGCCGCCATCGCCAGCACAGCAGTTTTCATCGCGCTAAGCTCCCAGCAATTTCCGAATTTCCCGAGCCACCTCAAACGCATCGGCCACGTACAGCACATCAGCCTTCTTCCGACCCCAGCCACAGTTCGCATCCAGATTCACAGCCCGCCGTTCATTCACGAAGCGCCACCCCACCACATGCGGCTCTTCCCCATGGCAACACGTCGCGAGCCCTTTGGCATGCCGCGGCGACGAACCCGTCTGCCCCACCTGGTGCATGTGCGTCAGGAACGGCAGCACCGATTCGCCCTCCGACCCCAAATCCACCAGCGACTTGCTCGACCCCAGCGACGCGCCCGTCAACCGCAGCAGATCCTGAATCAGCTCCGACGCCTCGGGAACATGCGTCTGGCCGTCCTTCTGCTTCTTCGTCCAACCCGCGCCAGCCACCATCAGCAACTTCGCCTCAGGCCGAATCGTCTGCTGATCCGCCTGCGGCGACTCCACGCGCAGCACTTCAGTCCGGCTCGACAACACATCCACCGTCAACCGCTGCACCTCGACGGCCCCGTTCGGTCCCGACCACGCCGCCCCAGCCCCGCTGTCCAGCAACACCATCCACGGAGTCGGCCGCGTCACCGCAGCTTCCATCCGATTCCGGTACACCCACCTCCGAGCCACCATCGCGCCCGATCCATCGGCCGCCAGCCCGACGACATGCGAATCCACCCGCGCACCCACTCGCTGCGCAACGCCAGGCAAAGCCCGCATCCAGCGCGACGTCCCCGGAGCCACCACCAACCCGCAACCGTCAGCCGCACGGCAGATCGCCTCCGCCGCAGCCGCGTCCGTCGAGTACCGAGCCGACCCAAACTCCGCGCCCTCAACCCCGAAC
>JAWXCM010000137.1:0-25987 GCA_034408745.1 Bryobacteraceae bacterium | reverse complement strand
TTTATCGCAATTGTGCAATCTCGATAAACTACCAGCCCTTGGCCTGCCGCCTGGGCTGCAAATTGAGGATCGGTCAGGGGCTGTGAGATATGCGGGCTAAGGCACAAATACGAGGAGATCGACGGAACGCGGTTCTTTTCGCTAGAACAGACAGTATGCGATTCATCGCCAGATCGCGCGATGGGAGGTATGAGTTTTCAGGCGCTCAAACGCTATGTCGCGCCGGGGACTAAGATTGATCTGCCCCAATTAAGGATGGCGATCCAGAATGCCTCGGAAGTGATCGCCGACCCGCAACTCGTTTACTGGACGGTCGAGACGGCACTTCGTGCTTACTCAGGCAGTCTCCGGCTGAAAGACCTGGCCGAGACTACCTGAATAAGCAAGTGGAGCGGCACTCAGTTAAGTTAGCTGCAGCCCGATGTTCCGCCGCAGTTCCCGCACTTGTAGCAGGAACCATTGCGCGTCATAATCGACCCGCATTCGGCGCACATGGGTGAATCGGCGATGGCAGGCTCGAAGGGCAATGCCTGCTGGGGATTCGGCTCAGTCGGCTTTAGCATCGGCACGTCGCCCGCTTCGCCAACCGCATACTCCGGACCCAGGAACTTCGCCCCGAGCCAGCGGAAGATGTAGTCCATGATCGACTTGGCATAAGGCACCAGCGCGTTGCCCGTCCAGCCGCTCGGCTCAAACCGAACATGGCTGAACTTGTCGACGAAGAACTTCAGCGGCACGCCGTACTGCAGCGCGTAGCTGACCGTGGTGGCGAAGCTGTCCATCAGGCCGGAGATGGTGGAGCCCTCTTTGGCCATGGTGATGAAGATCTCGCCCGGAGTCCCGTCATCGAACAGGCCCACGGTGATGTAGCCTTCGTGTCCGCCGATGGAGAACTTGTGTGTGATGGAGGCGCGCTCATCCGGCAGCTTGCGACGCAGCGGCCGGTAGACGATCTTCTCAATCGTCTGCACCGAAGCAGCAGCAGCGGCACCCGCGGTCGGCGTCGCCTTCTTCTCACCCTTGCCGGTACCCGAGCTCAGCGGCTGCGCTCTCTTCGAGTTGTCGCGGTAGATGGCAACAGCCTTCAGACCCAGGCGCCAGCTTTCGATGTAGGCGTCCATTACGTCTTCCACCGTGCATTCTTCGGGCATGTTGATCGTTTTCGAGATCGCGCCCGAAATGAACGGCTGCACGGCGGCCATCATACGCACATGGCCCATGTAGTGGATGGAACGCGAGCCGTTTTGCGGCCGGAAGCTGCAGTCGAACACCGCCAGATGCTCGTCCTTCAGATGCGGCGAACCTTCGATAGTGCCCGTGGAGTCGATGTGGCTGACGATCATTTCCACCTGCTCCGGTGTGTAGCCGAGCTTGATCAGCGCCTGCGGAACCGTCTGGTTGACGATCTTGATCACGCCGCCGCCGACCAGCTTCTTGTACTTCACCAGGGCGAGGTCGGGCTCGACACCCGTGGTGTCGCAGTCCATCATGAAGCCGATGGTGCCGGTGGGTGCGATCACCGTGGTCTGTGCGTTGCGGAATCCGCTGACCTTGCCCTTGTTGTAGGCGTCGTTCCAGCACTGCAGTGCCGCTTCGAACATGACGGGCGGAACACGCCGGCTGTCGATATTGCGAACCGCTTCCTTGTGCATTCGGATCACGTCGAGGAACGAATGCTCGTTTTTGGCGTAGCCCGGGAATGGACCGGTTGCCTCAGCGATACGCGCGCTGGTCAGATAGGACTGACCGCACATCACCGCGGTGATGGCTCCCGCGGTGTCGCGGCCCTGATCGCTGTCATACGGCACGCCCATCGACATGAGCAGTGCGCCCAGGTTGGCGAAACCGAGGCCGAGCGGGCGGTACTCATGGGACGTCTGCGCAATGCGTTCGGTGGGATAGCTGGCGTTGCCGACGATGATTTCCTGCGCCACGATCACGGTGTCGACGGCGTGACGGAACGCCTCCACATCGAACTGCCCGCCGGCTCCGACAAACTTCATCAGGTTCAGCGATGCCAGATTGCACGCCGAATCGTCGAGGAACATGTACTCCGAGCACGGGTTCGACGCATTGATCCGGGCCGTGTTCTTCGACGTGTGCCAGCGGTTGATAGTGGAATCGAACTGCATACCCGGGTCGCCGCATTGCCACGTGGCTTCCGACACCTGGCGGAGCAGTTCCTTGGCCTTGTAGCGGTTCACCTTGTCGCCGTTGACGCGCGACCGGGTCCACCAGTCGGCATCTTCCGCCACGGCGTGCATGAACTCATCGCTGACGCGGACCGAGTTATTGGCGTTCTGGAAGAAGATGGAGCTGTACGCCTCGCCGTCGATGGACGCATCGTATCCGGCGTCGATCAGCGTGTGTGCCTTCTTTTCTTCCTTCGCTTTGCACCAGATGAACTTATGGACATCCGGGTGGTCGATGTCGAGGATCACCATCTTGGCGGCGCGACGCGTCTTACCGCCCGACTTGATGACTCCGGCAAACGCATCGAAGCCCTTCATGAAGCTCAGTGGGCCGGAAGCGCGACCGCCGCCCGACAGGATGGCGTCTTCCTCGCGCAGAGCCGACAGGTTAGACCCTGTGCCCGAACCCCACTTGAACAGCATGCCTTCGGTCTTGGCCAGATCCAGAATCGATTCCAGCGAGTCCTTCACCGACACGATGAAACACGCCGAACACTGCGGCTTTGTGACGCCTGCTTCCAGCTTGCGGATGGAATCCGACGCCTCATCCCAGTACCAGCCGTAGCCGCGGCCTTCTTTTACACCGACGTTGAACCACACGGGCGAGTTGAAGCAGGCCTTCTGCGTCAGCATCAGGTGGGCCAGTTCGTTGCGAAAATTTTCGGCGTCCTCGGCGGAATGGAAATAGCGGCACTTTGCGCCCCAGTCGGCGATGGTATCGACCACGCGGTGAACCAGATCGGCCACACTGCGCTCGCGGTCCGGCGACCCGAGCTTCCCGTGGAAATATTTGCTGGCTACGATGTTGGTGGCTGTCTGCGACCAGTCGGCCGGCACCTCAACATCTCGCTGCTCGAAAATTACCGCGCCCTTGTCGTTGCCGATGGTTGCGGTTCGCAATTCCCACGCGACATCGTCATACGGCGTCTTACCCGGCTCCAGTTTCGCCGTGAAGTATTTCGGAAAAGCAATTCCCGTTCGCTGCTGCACAGGCAGCGATCTTTTCAATTCGTCCCGCGTGCTTAAATCCACGCTCAGAAGCCCCATTGTGTTCTCTCCTACACCATTCGCCCCAAACCCGCCCAAGGCACTACCCATACCAGATATTGGGGTGCACTGGAAAGTATAGCCCAGATACGGCGTATCACAAGCCCTAAGTTCACAAAACGGTCACACGAACCCGGAGCGTGTTGATGCGCCACAAGATATAGATTCCGGGGGGAGGCTTTTACTTTACACGACGATGACAGCGCGATGTGGGGCCCGGGTCGGCGGCCACCTTTACTCGCGCCCCCGGGCGGGTCTAAGATTGGCGCATGGGCGCATCGCTGGTGACACATTTCCAGATGCTCGGGCGTTACAACACGATTGCCAACGAACGTGTCTACGCGGTCTGTGCGGAGCTGACAGACGAGGAATACCGGCAGGAAGGGATCGGGTCCTTTCGCAGTATCCATAAGACTTTAAACCACATTCTGCTCGGGGATCAGATTTGGCTGACGCGGTTCACAACCCCTGACGCCACGTCGACGCCGGCGCTGGCGACCGTCTTGTATGACGAATTTCCTGCGTTGCGGGAGGCTCGCGCGCTGGAAGACGCCCGCGTCCAGACGTTTCTCGACGGCCTCACAGAGAGCTTCCTTCGTGGGACGGTCACTTATGTGAACAGCTCCGGGAAACTGTTCGAGGACCCCATCCTGTTAGTCTTGCAACATGTCTTTAATCACCAGACGCACCACCGAGGGCAACTTCACGTGATGTTGAGCCAGTTCGGAAAAACGGTGAACCTCGACATGCACCGTGCCATTCACCCGGAATGGCAGGCCGTCGAGCACTCAGCCTGACCGGTTCAGAAACGGTTTACGAGGCGCCCCCGCCGGATTTGCGAATCTGTAGGAGATGCCTTCCGACGAACTGACGTATATCAATCTGAAGCTGGCTGCGCTCGGACAGCCGACGAGCGGGGCCACGTCGGACCCTCGCTTCCTCCATATCGCCGGGCCGCTGCTTCGAAACCACTATCAGAAAGATCAGTTGCTCGGCGACCGGCTCTGTCCGGCGGACGGGCGGATTCAGTCCTTCCTGGACGCGTACCTCGCAGACGTGTGTCCGGGTGGGGCTCCGCGGCTCCCCTCCCACACGTTCGTACTCGACCGGCCCGGGCTGGCGCGTGAATTGTCACTGCCGCCGACCGGGAACACGTTTACGTCGCCGTACCTGAACTCCTACCGGATCGCGCAGGGAGTGCTGCACAACCCGGTCAGCGACCGTCGAACCACACAGGGCATTTTCCACATCGTGGAGGGCGGACTGCCGGTCCCGGCCGACAAGATTGAGGTGCCTAAGCTGGCATTCGCGCGGCTGCTGGCCGAGGCATTTAAGACGTCGGACGAACTGATGCGTCTGCCGTTCACCTCAGACCAGGGCGCGGAGGCACGCCTGTTCGTCAGCCTGCTGCTGCGTCCGCTGGTTTGTCCCGCCACGGCCACCGACCCCGAGAAGCGGATGGAGACGCGCTTCTTCGCGCCTGGGAGTCTGGTGAGCAATCTCGACTTTGTGGAAGCCATCTTCGGGAATGGCGGCGACCCGTACCTGCCGGAGAACGACGCCGCGCTCGACGTACGGCACTGGACCGGACACAGCGGCTGCGTCATTCTGGCGCCGCACCTGGTGGGACTTCGTAAGACGGACCTCGGCTTGCCGCATACCGACCTGGCCACCGAGCGGCAGCGCCGCGACGGCATGTGCTGGCACAAGGCCGACGAGAAGTACAACGGTGGGAATGCGTTCAAGATCGCCTGCCGCGATGAACGCGGCGTGATGGTCACCATCATTGCTGAGAACTACTACGGCTACGGCAAGAAGGAAGTGAAGACGCAGATCAGTTTCGCGGCGAACCTCTTCGGGCTGGCGGAAGAAGAGCACGCAGGCGGCGCCATTGCGTTTCCCAGCTACGTGATTGGCCAGGAGTTCTACTCCGACCGCACCGTCACTCTGAAGAAGACGTCCTTTGAGCAGGCGCTGGAGTTGCTGGGCGATGCGGTGGAGGTTCGTCCCGGGCGGTATGCGGTCGACCGGCAGTATCCCACAGTGTTCTACGTTCCCGAAGACACGTACTTCAATGTGCGCGAGGGCCGGCTGCGATGGCAGGTGGACGGCGTCCAGCAGGAACTGCGTCTGCTGGAAGGGCACGTGTATGTGCTGCCCTCGGGCTACAAAGTATCGGTGCAGAAGCAGCCAGGCAGTTCGTCATGGCGCCTGGTCGGCTCATGGGCCGGAGGGACGCTGTGCCACAAGCCCTGCACGGTGTCCGGCGGCGGTAAGTCGGAGATCTCGAAATCGATCGCCGGTGTGATGCTGCGCGGCCCGGTGTTCGTCCGCGACTATCACGGCGACATGGCCGCTGCGGACGAGATTCTGCGCAAGGACTACTCCAACGCGTGGCGGCGGAACTCCGACCCGGAGCGTGCGAAGCGGCCGATTCTGAGTTCGGAGCGGTCGCTGGGATCGGTGATCAAGCTCCTGACTCCGTCGTCGGAACATACCGATGAGCACAACGCCTGGCTGGCAACTTTACCGCAGACGGTTCGACAGCTTGTGTTCACCATCAAGCGCTATTACCAGCCGGAATGGGGCGACAACTGGCGGGAGTGGTTCACCGTCGACCAGATTAACGGCACACAAGGCAATGAGTTGAAGTTCGGCAACGCAAAGCTGGTCGGCAACTACCTGCGAGTTGGGTTCGATCCGGAAGGTTCGTGGCGTATTTACAAGCTGCGTCCCGATTTCCACCCGGCTGACAAGGTCCAGGTGGAGGACGACATCACGGCGTCTGTCGTGGTGCCTCGGCGTCCGTTCCGCGACATCCTCGACGATACCGGCCGGGCCAGCGCCAAGCTTGTCGAGAACTGCGAGAACATGCTGTTCCAGCGCCCCGACGATGCCATCATTCGCGGCGCGGACGAGCAGGCCGAAGCGGACATCGCAAGTCCCGGGACATTCCTGTCGAACTTCGAGCCGCTGACTGCCGAAGCGGCAGGGAGGATTGTGGACCACATCGCGGATTTCGATGCGTACACTGAGCCGATGAAGCGCCTGCTGCGCGAATTCGTGGCCAATCCACGGGGACGCTTTGTGGTTTCGTCAGCCCATCCCCGGATCGTCGACGGCAAGCCTTCGAAGAACCCGCGTTATCTGCAGAAGCGCCCCGACCGCATCCAGGCACGGGAGACCTATCTGGCCGATGTCGGGACACGGTTGTACAGAGAGATTCCCGCTGCGCAGCCGGTGCGGTATCCGGTGAACGCGGTGCTCGCTGGCCGGCGGAATAATCCGCCCGATCCGAAGAATGCTCTGCCAGCGCTGGCGGTTTATAATCCCATCCATTATCAGGAATTGCCCGAGCTTTTCATGGAGTTTATCTCCAGTCTCACGGGTAAGTCACCGTCGACCACGGGTTTCGGCAGTGAAGGCGCGCTGACGAAGGGCCCGTTCAACGCACTGCCTCCGGTAGTGGACGTCAACAACGCCCTGTTATCGATGATCCTGACTGGGAACGCCGGGTTCACCACCGCGGCGGGGCATGTGGGACCGCGCTACCGTGTCGACCACGATGTCTCTATGCTGGTGCCGGAGATCTGGTGCCGCATGAAGCCTTTCGAGCGCGAGCCTGCGTATCTGATCGAGAACGGGTATCTGGAGCGCGTGTCGGACTTCGTGTATGAGGGTCGGACGGTGATGGCCAGCCGCCTCGGCTACCGCATTACTCCTCTGTTCGCCGAGCACTTCCTGGGTCGTTTGTTTGAGACGCCCAACACGGTGTTCACGGAGGAGATGCTGCGGCCGGAGCTTCAGGATATCGGCGTGTATGTGGAGGGAATCGAGAATATTCACTCGGCGCAGAAGAATGTCGCGCTGAATTATTTCGAGGATGGCAGTGTGGAGGCTGCGTGTCCGCCGGTTCAGGCGCTGCTGCACATGATGGCGCACGGCCATTTCGGCGGCAAGGGCATCGACGATCCGGAGTTCCGTGCCATGTTCTCCGGCGATGTGGTGCTGAAGAGCGACTGGTATCAGGAGCGGCTGCGCTGCAAGCAGGAGCGGGACACGGCGTTGTGGGAGCGTCACTCGGCGGCCCTGGCGCACTTCGCCAAAGGTCGCACGGCGGCGAACCTCCAGGACCTGGATGAGCGCATCGCTGTCGCGAAACGGGAACTGGCACGGGTAAAATCGGCGGCGTATCCGCAGGAGCTGGAGGGGACCATCGGAGCCGATCCGTTTGTCGGGATGATGGCGTCAGCGCGATAGAATGCGCGCCATGGCCATGACGCGCCGTTCGTTTCTTCTCTCGGCACTGGCGGCTGGTACGCGGGCTCGCGCAGCCACCCGTCCGAATATCGTTCTCATTCTGGCTGACGATTTCGGGGCCGAGTGCGTTGGGGCGTACGGTGGGACATCGTACCGGACGCCTCACCTCGACTCCCTGGCAGCTACTGGTGTGCGGTTCGCTCAGGCTCATTCCACGCCGCTCTGTACGCCGACGCGGCTGCAGCTGATGACCGGTCAGCTGAACTTCCGTAACTGGAAAGCATTCGGGATCATGGACCCGAAGGAGCAGACGTTCGGCCACTGGATGCGGGCTGCGGGATATAAAACCTGCATTGCCGGGAAATGGCAGTTTTGGAGTTACAATCCGCCGGATTATGAGCCGGAGTGGCGCGCCAAAGGGCAGCGCATCGAAGACGCGGGCTTCGACGATTACAGCGTCTGGCATGCCGGTCATACGGAGGACAAGGGCTCGCGCCACGGCGACCCGACGGTCTACGAAGACGGCGTCCTGAAGAAGAATTTGCGGGGCGAATTCGGCGACGATTTATTCTGCGATTTCGCGGGCCGGTTCATGGAGCGGAATCGCGGGCGGCCGTTCTTTGTGTACTACCCGATGACGCTCACGCATGATCCATTCAACCCGACGCCGAAGAGCGCATCGTGGACAACCGCGAGGCTGAAGGCGAACACCTCCAATTTCAAGGATATGGTGGAGTATCTGGACTCCACGGTCGGCCGGCTGGTGGCGAAGATCGACGCGCTGGGGCTTCGGGAAAACACACTGATTCTGTTCTATGGCGATAACGGCACGTCCCAGTCCATCACGTCGCGCGTGGGTTCCCGTGGTGTGAAGGGCGGGAAGAATCTCACGCTCGATACCGGGACGATGGTTCCGCTGATTGCGAACTGGAAAGGGACGTCGAAGGCAGGCAGTGTGTCGGACGATCTGGTGGATTCCACCGACTTTGTGCCGACCATTTTCGAAGCGGCCGGCGTGCCCGCCCCGAAAGGCGTCACCCTCGACGGGCGCAGCTTTCTGCCACAGATTCGCGGACAGAAGGGCAATCCTCGCGATGCGATCTACTGGTGGTACGATCCGCGGCCGGGCTGGGACAAGGACAAGTTCCGGCGTGTGCGCTACTCGCGCGACAAGCGATTTAAGCTGTATGAGGACGGGCGGCTGTTCGAGCCGGCCGTCGACCCCGATGAGACTCAGCCAATCGCAGCAGGTTCGGGTGGTTCGGAGGCCGAGTCTTCACGGCGGCGGCTGGGCAGGCTGATGGCCGATATGCGTGCGAAAGAAAAAGCGGTCCGGAGGGAATAATGCTGAGTCGGCGGGAATGGCTGGTGGGAGCGGGCGCGGCCTGTGTGGCTCGCGGAGCCGCGGAGCGGACGCTGTTCGACGGGCGCTCGCTGAAGGGCTGGAAGCACAGCGCGAATGGCATCTGGACCATTGAGGACGGAGTGCTTGTGGGTCGATGCGACCACGCGAAGCCCGGCCCGGGCTATTTGTTTACCGAAGAAGAATTCGGCGATTTTCGGCTGCGGCTGGAGTGGTTTATCACAAAAGGCGGAAACAGCGGTGTGTACGTTCGGCAACCACAGCGGGAGTTTGGCGCAAAGGGCGATGCCCGTCCCGCGCAAATCAGGGAGACCGACGGGGTGGAAGTGCAGATTGATTACAACGACCCGAAGAACCTGACGGGAGCGATCTACAACCGCAAGGGACCCATCAAGGTGGTGGGAGTCGAAGATCAGTGGAACCGCTATGACATCGAATGCCGCGGGCAACGAATTGTGGTGCGGCTGAACGGCGAGCAGGTGAATCTGTGGTTGCCTTTGCCGGCAGATCGCGGCCTGGTGGGGATGCAGATTCATGGCGGTCAGCCGCACGATCACGTCGTAAAATTCCGCAACATTACGGTCGAGGCGCTTTCATGATGACGCGCCGGGCATTTATGGCAGCATCGGCGGGCGCGCCGGCGATGGTTCGTGGTGCAGGCAAGCAGCCTAACATCGTGATTGTGTTGTGCGATGACCTGGGGTATGGCGACCTCGGCTGCTTCGGACATCCTGCCATCAGGACGCCGAATCTGGATGCGTTTGCGAAGCAGGGGGCCAGGCTGACGGACTGCTACGCGGCTGCGCCGGTTTGCTCGGCATCCCGATCTGGCCTGTTGACGGGGCGGACACCGGACAGAGTCGGTGTATATGACTGGATTCCGCCGGGCTCGCCGATGCATTTGCGCGCGGGTGAGATCACGTTCGCGAAGCTGCTGCGCGACGCGGGATACGCCACATGTCATTCGGGCAAATGGCACTGCAACGGCATGTTCAACTCGAAGGCTCAGCCGCAGCCCGGTGACCATGGGTTCCAGCACTGGTTCTCGACGCAGAATAATGCGGCGCCATCGCACATTAATCCGACGAATTTCGCGCGAAATGGCGACAAGGTGGGGCCGCTGCAGGGGCATTCGAGTAAGTTGATCGTCGACGAGGCGGTGGGTTGGCTGAAGACCGTGCCGAAGGACAAGCCGTACTGCCTGTTCGTCTGCTTCCATTCCCCTCATGAGCCTGTGGCTACCGATGCCGAATTCACCGGGATGTATGAGCGCTTTACCGAGCGTGGTCAGGCGATTTACTACGGGAACGTCACGCAGACCGACCATGAGTTTGGACGGCTGATGCGGGAGCTGGATGCACGCGGACAGAAAGACGACACTTTCGTTATGTTCACCAGCGACAACGGACCTGAGACGCGCAATCGCTATCCCGAATCGTGGCGCTCCTGGGGCAGCCCGGGACTGCTTCGAGGTATGAAGCTGCACCTGTACGAGGGTGGCTACCGGGTGCCCGGAATCGTGCGCGCGCCGGGGATCAAAGCAGGATCAACGGTGACCGAACCTGTGTGTGGCGTGGACGTGTTGCCGACGGCTTGCAACCTGGCAGGGGTCAAGGTGCCGTCGGACCGAAAGATCGACGGAACCGATGTAATGCCTGCGCTAAAGGGCGGCAAGATTCGTCGAGCCACACCGCTGCACTGGCACTACTACATGGGGCTCGGGGCTCCCGTCGCGTCGATGCGAGATGGCGACTGGAAGATCGTCGGCATCGATTCCCGCCGTGGGTCGCGCGAGAAACTGGAGACGTTCAAGCCGGAGCTGATGGAAGAAGTGAAGAAAATCCGTATCGACAAATTTGAATTGTATAATTTGCGTTCGGATTTAGGGGAAAAGACGAATCTCGCGGAGAAGGAACCGGCGCGGCTGAAATCCATGGCGGACCGCCTCCTGAAGCTCCAGGAAGAGGTCCGCAACGAAGGGTTCGACTGGCGTCAGCCGGTCAGCGGATAACTTCGACGCTGGCGACCGTTCGCTGGCCGGTGCGCAGTTCGTTCACCACCTTGCCCTTTGGGTCCACTTCCAGCAGGCGGCGGCCAGTGTAATCGGAGATCAGCAGATTGCCGCCGGGCAGTTCTACGAAGCCCGAGGCCCAGCCCATCTGCACATCGAGACTCTTGCCTCCGATGGAACGCACCACCTTGCCGTCCGGTGAGACCTCGACGATCTCGCCGGGATCGGACAGGCTCACGACCGTGTTGCCGTTGGCAAGACGGCGGCCCATGTAGAGACGGCGCGCGTCCTTCTCAGGCGCTTGCCAGCTCCACACAATGGTGCCCGACTTATCCACCTCAATCAGCTTCGCCACAGCCTCCACCGCGATCAGCGTGGTGCCTTTGTCGGTACGGTGCGCGTTGCGCATTCGCATTTTGCCGATATCTTCGGTTTCGTACTTCCACACCACCTTCTTGTCCGGAGTTACCTCCAGCACTCGACCTGCACGGGCGTCGGCGATCAGCGTATTACCGCTCGGCAGACGCTGCGCCGCAAGCGGGTGCTCGAGGCCGTCGCCGTATTCCCACACGGGCTGCTGCTTCTCGTCGAGCTCCACCACTTTCTTCTGTCCACCGATGGTGAAGAGCGTGTGGCCGTTGGGCAGCGACTGCACGTCGTGACCGCGTGTGTTGGGCTTCGTCCAAAGCTCCCTGCCCGAAGGCCACTCCATGGCCACGATCTCGCCCTTTGGCCCATGGTCCGACACGAGGATCCTGCGTGACTCCGGCTTCGCCTTCAGGTACTTGTCGAAGTACGCAAACGCACGAGCCTCGGCGCGCTCGGCATCCGCGCCACGGAATCCATGACCCGCGCCGGAAATGGTCTCGAGTTCCGCCGGCACACCCGCGTTGACAAGCCGCTCCGTGATCCACAACGACTGCTCATACGCGACGAAGGTGTCCTCAGTGCCATGGATCGAAAGCGTGGGTGCGGCACGAGGCGTGACCCAGTTGAGAGGGCTCGACATCTGGTGAATGCGTCGATTGTGATTGAGGTCGCCGCCGAGAAACATGGGCAGTACGATCGCCGCGTCGACACTCTTCTGATAGGACTGCGTGAAGTCCGACGGGCCATAGTAGTTGACCACGCACTGCACAGCGCTTGACTGATCTCGATTCGGACCGGTGCCTTCCAGTTCCGGCACTCCCGCTGTCAGGCCGAGCATCAGGACCAGATGGCCTCCCGCGCTTCCGCCCATGGTTCCGATGTGTTCCGTGTCGACGTTGTACTTCGCTGCGTTCGCGCGCAGGAATCGGACGGCGGCCTTCACGTCCTCGACAGCAGCCGGGAACTGGTGCCTGGGAGCGAGCCGGTAGCTGGCCGTAGCCGTGACATAGCCGCGTTGCGCGAGCCTTGCGGCCTGCGCCAGATAGCTCTCGCGGTTGCCCGCGCGGAAGCCTCCGCCATGGATGAACAGCACGGTGGGCAGCCGGTCCGTGGAGCTCAGACCTTTGGGCCGAACGATATCCATCGCGACCCGCGCACCCACGCTGGAGTACTCGATGTCACGCTCATGTACGACGTTGTCGGGCATCGGCGGCAGCTTCGGGGGCTGGGCCTGGGGAGGTTGCTGGGCCGAAGCGGTCAGGGCCGCGGCGATGAGGAGGAGAATCGGGGATCGCATCGTGACGTAGCTTCGTATTCTGTCACGATGCGAGCCCGGTTTGTTATTGCCAGCCGCCGCCGAGGGAGCGATACAGCCGCAACACCGACTGCAATTCCAGCAATCGCACCTGCGCCAGCACGAGCTGACCGGAGAACAAATTGCGCTGTGCGTCGAGAACCTGCAGGTAGCTGTCGAGCCCCCCCTCATACCGGAGGCGTGCGAGCCGCGAGCTGTCGGCCAGCGCCTTCACCAGGTTCTCCTGCTGCGAACGCTGCTCGCGGATACGGTCGACCGCGATCAACGCGTCTGACACGTCGCGCAGTGCAGCGAAGATGGTGCGCTCATACAGGACCAGTGCCTCGCGTTGCTGCGCTTCAGTAAGACGCACGGTGTTGCGCACCTGACCCGCGCGGAAAATCGGAATCAGAGCCTGCGGGTTGATCGTCGCCAGCCGCGCGGGTGTATCGAGGAGTCGCATCAGAGCGCGGCTCTGGCCACCGCCAAACGCCGTGAGAGCGATCTGGGGGAAGTACTGCGCGCGCGCCGCGCCGATGTTGGCGTTCGCCGCGATCAGCGTCTGCTCCGCCTGTCGAATATCAGGCCTGCGCGCGAGCAGGTCCGCTGGCAGACCAGGCGGCAGCTCGACTTGCGGGATCACCTGCTCCAGCGGCCGGCCGCGTGTAACAGGGCCGGGCTGCTGGCCGAGGAGGAAGCTGAGCTGATCCTCAGTCTGCCCGATGTTCCGTTCGGCGATTGTGATCTGCGAGGTCGCCGTGTAAAGCAGTTGCTCCGCCTGACGTACATCGAGCCCGCTGGCAACGCCTCGATCTCTCCGCAGGTTGGTAAGCCGAAGACCATCGGCCGCGATATCCCGCGTCTGCCTGCTGATTGCGAGTTCGAGATCCTGTTCATGCAACTGGAACCATGCGGAGGCCACGTCGGAAGTCAGCGACACCCTGATGGCATTGCGCGCTTCTTCGGTCGCCAGATACTGCGCCCTTGCCGCTTCGGTAAGCCGGCGAATACGGCCCCAGATGTCGAGCTCCCAGTTCACGCTGATTCCCGCCTGCGTGTACGCAAACTGCAGGCTGGCATCTTCGGAGATGAATGGAAGCGAGCCCAGTGTGGACGCACGCGTGGCGTTCCACTGCACGGCGCCGCTCACAAACGGAAACAGACTCGCGCGCTGAATGCCATATTGCGCACGAGCCTGCTGGATGCGCTCGGCCGCAATACGAAGGTCGAAGTTGTTCTTCAGCGCCGTGTCGACGGTTGCCTGCAGCGCTTCGTCTTTGAACAGGTCGAAGAACTTATGGTCGGCGACAGATGCCTTCAGATCGGCGGCCGCTTCGGGCTGCGGACCTCGATACTGCGGCGGAGTCGGCACAGCGGGCCGTTTGTAGTTCGGCCCCACTGTGCAGGAAGTGGTCAGTGCCAGCAGACTAATGCCGAGCAGGATTCCGCGGATCGACATTACGCAGCCTCCGGTTCCGGATCGGGCTCCGGGCGTTCGGTGACTTGCTTCGCCTTTGACTTGCCCCGGTCCGCGAGACTCTCAATGAGGTAGAAGAGTACCGGCACGATGAAGACGGCGAAGATAGTGGCGCTGATCATGCCGCCGAACACCGTTGTTCCCAGTGAGCGGCGGGCCGACGAACTGGCGCCCGTGGCGGTAACCAGCGGAAACACGCCGAGGATGAACGCGAACGACGTCATCAAAATGGGACGGAGCCGAAGGCTGGCCGCTTCCATGGCTGCGTCCTTCACTGACTTGCCCTTTTCATGGCTGTCTCGCTCGAACTCGACAATCAGAATCGCGTTCTTCGCCGACAAACCGATGAGCGTCACGATACCGATCTGCGTGTAGATGTCGTATGGATAGCTGCGCATCCATACCGCGAGCAATGCGCCGAACATGCCCAGAGGTACGGCGAACAGCACCGCAAACGGCACGCTCCAGCTTTCGTATAAGGCGGCAAGGAACAGGAACACCAGGATACTGGCGAAGCCGAAGATGGCGAACTCGTTGCCCTGTGCCAGCTTCTGCTGATAGGTGGTGCCGGTCCACTCATACCCGAAGCCGGCGGGCATGGCCTGGCCGGCGACCTCTTCCATGGCCTGCACGGCGACGCCGCTGCTGGTGCCCGGCGACGGGCCGCCCAGCAACTGAACGGCGCGGAACCGGTTGTATCGATACACGACGTCGGGCCCGGTTGTGGCTTCAATCTTCGCAACGGTTCCGAGAGGGATCATATTGCCGGTGTTGCTTCGCACATAGAAGCGGTCGATGTCGGAAGGATTCCGCCGGAAGCGAGGCTCGGCCTGCACCAGCACTTGCCACGTGCGGCCGAACTGATTGAAGTCATTCACGTACAGTCCGCCCAGATAGGCCTGCATGGCGCTATACGCGTCGCCCACGGGTACGCCGAGTTGCTGCAGCCTGGCCACGTCCATCTCCACGTGATAGGCCGGTACGTCGGAGCGGAACGTGTTGACCACGGCTCCAAGCTCGGGCCGTTTGCCCGCAGCCGCCACCAGAGTGTTGGCGGCATTGGCGAGGCCCTGCACGTCCGTACCCGCGCGGTCTTCGATCATCATGGTGAAGCCGCCCGTTGTGCTAAGGCCGAGAATCGGAGGCAGGCCGAAAGAAAACGTGAACGCTTCGGGCACCTGGGAGAATGCCCCCATCGCCTGTCCGATCATGGCGCCAATCTGCAGGTTGTCAGCCTTCCGCTCAGCCCATGGCTTTAGCCGCGTGATGACGCTTGCCACGTTGGAGTTGGAAGACTGGGTTGCGAAGTCGAGACCGCCGATGGTGAACACGTGCTCGACGCCCGGCATGTTCGCCAGGATATCTTCGATCTTCTTTGTCGCCGCATCGGTGCGCTCCACCGACGCGCCGTCGGGCAGTCGAACCGAGGTGAAGAATGCGCCCTGGTCTTCATCGGGCAGGAAGCCCGCGGGCAGCGACTTGAACAGCATGCCTGCGCAGAGCCACACGGCCAGAAGCCCGATGACCGCAAAGGCCGACCGCCGGATCATCCCGCCAACAATGCGCATGTACCCATTGCGTGTGCGGTCAAACGAGCGGTTGAACAGGTCGAAGGCCGGTTGCAGGAATCCCCGATGTTCGCCCTTCTTCGCGGGGCGGAGGATGAGAGCTGCCAGCGCCGGACTCAGCGACAGTGCGCTGAACGCGGAGAGCAGCACCGACACCGCGATGGTGAGAGCGAACTGCTTGTAGATCTGACCGCTGATGCCGCTGATGAACGCGACGGGCACGAACACCGCGGCCAGAATCAACGCAATGGCGACCACCGGCGCGGCCACTTCGTTCATGGCCTCAATGGTTGCGTCTCGAGGCGACAAGCCTTCATCGATGAGCCGTTGCACGGCCTCCACAACGACGATGGAGTCGTCCACCACGATGCCGATGGCGAGCACGAGCCCGAACATGCTGGTGATGTTGATGGAGAACCCGAGAATCGGGAACAGAGCGAAGGTACCGATGACCGACACGGGAATGGTGAGCAGCGGAATCAGCGTGGCGCGCCAGTTCTGCAGGAATACGAACACCACAAGAATGACGAGCAGCACCGCTTCGCCGAGCGTAATCAACACATCCTCAATCGCCGTGCGCACGAACATGGTGGAGTCATACGGGACCACGTAATCGATGCCCGCGGGGAAGCTCTTCTTCGCTTCCTTCATGAACGCCTCCACGCGGTCGGCAGTCTGCACCGCGTTCGAACCCGGTGACAGAAACACGATCACGTTGCCCGACGGTGTGCGGTCCATGCGGCTGAAGCCGAGATACGTCTGCGCTCCGAGCTCGGCATGTCCGATATCGCGCACGCGCAGCACTGACGCGTCCGGCTGCGCCTTGATGATGATGTCGTCAAATTCGGATGGATTGGTAAGGCGGCCAGTTGCGCTGATGGAGTACTGGAAGTCAGTGCCCTGTGGAGTCGGCGGCTGACCTGTCGAGCCTGCGGGGTTCTGCTTGTTCTGCGCCGCGATGGCACTGCTGACGTCCGTTGCCGTGAGGCCGTGCCGCGACATCTTGTCCGGGTCGACCCACACACGCATCGAATACACCTGACCCGAACCGAGACGGGACTCGCCAACACCTTCCAGACTTCCAATCTGATTCACCAGATTGATTTGCGCGTAATTGGTGAGGAACAGCGAGTCGTAGCGCTTGTCTGCGGACACCAGACTGATAGCCACGAGGAACGCGCTCGACACCTTCTTGACGGTGACGCCCTGACGCTGCACTTCTGGTGGCAGTCGCGGCAATGCGGCGTTCACTTTGTTCTGCGTCTGCACGGTCGCGATGTCGGGGTTGGTTCCCAGCTTAAACGTGACCGAGATGTTCATCTGACCGTTGTTGGCCGCGGTGGTCTGGAAATAGAGCATGCCGTCGAGCCCGACGAGTTGCTCTTCAATCGGTTGCGCCACAGTCTTTTCCAGATCCAGCGCGTTGCCGCCAAGGTAATTCGCAGTGATCTGCACTACCGGCGGAACTACTTCCGGATACGAGGCGATGGGCAGGCCCGGGATTGCCACAGCGCCGAGAATAATAATCACGATGGCCACCACCATCGCGAAGACGGGGCGGTCAATAAAAAATCGCGCCATGCTTATTTTCCTTTGAATGGCCGCGGAGTGACAGTACCGCCGGGGCGGACGCGAAGCTGGCCCTCGACGATCACCCTGTCACCCGGCTTGATGCCCTGTTCGATAACCCAGCCGTCGCCGACACGTTCGGCGGTCTTCACGGCCCGGACCTGCACCTTGTTGTCAGGTCCAACGGTCATCACGGCCTGGATATTCTGTTGTTGCTGGACGGCCCGCTGCGGCACCACGATTACGCCCTGACGTTGTGCCGTCTGGAAGCGCACGCGGCCGAACTGGCCTGGCAGCAGCCGTCCGCCTGGATTGGGAAAACTCGCCTGGAGTTCCAGTGTGCCAGTGCGCGAATCCACCTGATTGGAACTGTTCTCGATGCGGCCCTTCGAGCCGAACTCGGTTTCATCGGCCAGCATCAGCGTAATGGGCGTGCTGTCCCCGGAGGCCTTGCGCCGGCCGTACGCGAGGAACTGCGTCTCGCTCATCTGGAGTCGAACCCAGATGGGGTCGAGCGGCATGATGGTGGTCAGCGGAGTGGCCGCCGTGGGATTTACCAGGCCGCCAACCGCGACTGTGGTGTCGCCGATTAGGCCACCGATGGGCGCTTTAATGGTGCCGTACTCGAGGTTTAAATTCGCTGTTTGCAGCGCGCCCCGCAGTGCTTCGAGCTTGCCTTCATTGCCCTGGATCTGCGTCTGCGTCTGAAGCCGCGTCTGCTCCACGTTGGCTTTGTTGGCGCGGACGGTGGCCTCCGCTGCACGCAGCGCGGCCTCGGCGGCTTCAAGGTCCCGACGAGCGGCGGCATCCTGCTCGACGAGTGGCTTAAATCGCTGGTAGTCCTGCTGAGCTTTCACGAGGTTGGCTTCCGCCGAAGCCAGGTTGGCCTCTGCCTGCAGCATGGACACCTGACGGCGCGCGAAATCGACGTCAGCTTCCTGTTGTTGCACGTTGCCCTGCGCCTGTTGGACGGCTGCGCGATAAGGTCTGAGGTCGAGCACATACAACGGCTGTCCGGCCGTTACAACCGAGCCAGGTTTGAACAGCCACTTCTCGACATAGCCGGTGACGCGGCCCCGCACGTCCACCTGGTTGCGGGCGTAAGTCTGCGCAGGGAATTCGGAGAAGACAGGAACATCCGCCTGCTTCGCCTCGATTACTTCGACGACCGCTGGCGGCGGCTCCTGGCCTTGGGCGCCTTTACTGCTTTGAGCGTTTGAAGCGCAACCGACATACAGACTCGAAGCGGCCAGGATGACGAGCGGGAAAATCGGTGAAAAGGGTCTACGTCTCATTACACTCCCAAACAGGGTGATGGTTTTGGCCTCGCAACGGATGCCGGAAAAGTTGCATACGAAGCGCATGCGGCCTAATAACAGGACAGGCCGATGAACGTGGATGAGCCCATGATATACTTCGATTTCATGTTCGCTCACGGCCATCACCAGCATCTTTTGCCGTAAGTGGGCCGTGCTCCGTACCGCATTTCTTGATTTAGACGAGCAAACAGGCCCGCGACACCTAACCGGTGAGCGGGCCTTTCTATTTCCGATTATATGACTCTTGACTACACTAAACTCGACGGCCTTGTGCCCGCCGTCATCCAGGATCACGAGAGCGGCCGTGTTCTCATGGTCGGCTTCATGAATGACGAAGCATTCCGCAAAACCGTGGAGACGGGCTTCGCCACGTTCTACAGCCGGTCGCGCAACAAGCTGTGGCTCAAGGGCGAATCTTCCGGTCACCGACTGGTGGTGAAGGAGATCTCGACTGACTGTGATCAGGACACGGTACTGGTGAAAGTGGAAGCGATCGGCCCGGGCGTTTGCCATGAGGGCTATCAAAGCTGTTTCTTCCGCGTGCTGCGGAACGGCGAGTGGAACGTCTCCGAGTCCCAGGTGTACGACCCGAAAGAAGTGTACGGAGGGGGATCGAAGTGACAAGCAGCGACCCGAAAAAACTGCGGCTCGGCATTCCAAAAGGGAGCCTGGAGAACGCGACCATTGAGTTGTTTCGCCGAGCTGGCTTCGTGATCACCACCAGCAGTCGATCCTACTTTCCGGCTGTCGACGATCCGGACCTGGAATGCATGCTCATTCGCGCACAGGAGATGGCGCGTTACGTGGAAGACGGCATCCTCGACGCGGGCCTCACGGGCCTCGACTGGGTGGAAGAGAATGCGGCCGACGTGGCCACTGTGGTCGACCTCATCTATGCCAAGCAGAGCTTTGGCAAGGTGCGCTGGGTGCTGGCCGTACCCGAGACTTCCGATGTCCACTCGGTGAAGGACCTGCAGGGCAAGATCATCGCGACCGAGCTTGTTGCTACCACGAAGCGATACCTGGAGAAGAACGGTGTCACGGCGAAAGTGGAGTTCAGCTGGGGCGCGACGGAAGTGAAGCCGCCGGTGCTGGCCGACGCGATCGTTGAGGTGACCGAGACCGGCTCCTCGCTGCGCGCGAACAAGCTGCGCATTGTCGAGACGGTGTTGGAATCGAACACACAGTTGATCGCCAACCACGCGTCGCTGCGGGACGACTGGAAGCGCCGCAAGCTCGACGACATCAAGATGCTGCTGGAAGGCGCTATCAACGCGATGGGCAAAGTAGGTTTGATGCTCAACGTGCGCAAGGCCGACCTGGAGAGCGTGCTGGGTGTGCTGCCCGCGCTGAAGAATCCGACGATTTCGCAGTTGAGTGACGCCGAGTGGCTCGCTGTAAACACGATCCTCGACGAGACCGCTGTGCGCCGCATCATCCCCCGGCTGAAAGAAGCCGGAGCGCAGGGCATTGTCGAGTATCCGCTGAACAAGATTGTGATGTGAGGACGCTTGATACGAATTCTGGAATCGAAAGACGCGGGTAAACTGCTCGCCAGAAAAGCGGCCCGGTTCGAAGAGGCGGAAGCGGTGGTGCGGCCCATTCTGGCCGACATTCGCAAACGCGGCGACAAGGCGGTGCTGGAGTACGCGCGCAAGTTCGACAAGTTCGAACGCAGGAGCCCGCTGGTTCCCCAGGCCGAACTGGAAGCCGCGGCGGCGAGCCTGAGCCCGGAATTTCGCGCCGCGGTGGAAACTGCGTCGGCCAATATTCGCGCGTTCTCGCAGTTGCAGATGCCTGAAGCGAAGTCGGCGGAGATTGCGCCGGGGCTTCGTGTCGGACAGGTGGTGCGGCCGCTCGACACGGTGTGCGGGTACATCCCCGCGGGTCGGTATCCTCTGCCATCGACGCTGATGATGACCATCATTCCGGCGCAGGTGGCTGGTGTGGCGAACGTGTGCGTGACGTCGCCGCGGCCAGTGGCGGAGATCCTGGGAACCGCGTCGATGCTGGGAGCCACGCAGGTGTACCTGCTGGGCGGTGCACAGGCGATCGCGGCATTCGCGTACGGCACGAAGACGATCCCCAAGGCAGACCGCATCGTGGGACCGGGGAACATTTATGTCGCCGCGGCGAAGAAGCTGCTTGCGGGCGAGGTTGGCATCGACTTCATTGCCGGACCTACCGAGATTCTGATGATCGCTTCGGAAGGGAATCCGGAATGGATCGCGGCCGACATGCTGGCGCAGGCCGAGCATGACACGGACGCGTCGGCGATTCTGCTGACGACGTCGAAGCGGCTCGCCAATGCTGTGGCGAAGCAGATCGAGAAGCAGCTGGCGACGTTGCCGACAGCCGCGGTTGCTCGCAAAGCCATCGACAATAACAGCGCGATTCTGCTGGTGCGCAAGCTGGACGAAGCGGTGGAGCTGAGCAATCGCTTCGCGCCTGAACATCTGAGCATTCCCGATGCTTCGCTACTCCCCGGCATCCGCCACGCGGGCTCCGTGTTCATCGGTGCCACGAGTCCGGAGGCCGCTGGAGATTACGCCAGCGGACCGAATCACGTGCTGCCGACATCGGGTGCGGCGCGGCTTCGTGGTGGTCTCTCCGCCGCCGATTTTGTGAAAGTGATATCGACGCAGGAAGTGAGCCCTGAGGCGCTTGCGAGGCTCACTCCCGCGGTAGTGACGCTGGCTCGCGCTGAGGGTCTTGAGGCTCACGCGCGGTCGGTTGAGGTGCGTACACGTGGCTAATACAAAACGGCTTCGGCCTCGCGATGCCGTGATCAAAATGGCGCCATACTCGCCGCCCTCGGCGGGTCGCGATGACAAGCTGCGGCTCGACTTCAACGAGAACACCGTCGGCTGCTCCCCGGCTGTCGCGGCCGTGATTCGCGAGCGCGTCACCGAGGGCAAGCTCGCCGTTTATCCCGAATACGTGGAAGCGAAGAAGGAACTGGCCGCGCACTTCCGTGTCGACGAGGACCAGATGCTTCTCACCAACGGCACCGACGAAGCCATTCAGGTTCTCATTAACACGTTCGTCGACGACGAGGACGACGTGCTGATCCTGACACCGTCGTACGCGATGTACAAGTTCTACGCGGAGGTGGCCGGGGCTCAGGTTCGCGAACTGCCGTATCGCGCGTCGACGCTGCATTTCCCTCTGGAAGAACTGCTCCAGGCAATTCGCCCCGACACGCGCGCCATCCTCATCTCAAACCCGAACAACCCCACCGGGACCGCGGTGTCGCTGGAGGGCATTGAGCGGATTCTGAAGCGCGCACCCGATGCAGCGGTGCTGATCGATGAGGCTTACTACGAATTCTGCGGCATCACCGCGATACGCCTGCTGGATGAATATCCGAACCTCTTCGTCAGCCGGACGTTCAGCAAGGTTTACGGAATGGCCGGAATGCGCATAGGCTGCCTGTTCGCCAAATCGGGCAACATCACGTCGGCGCATAAAGCGCAGTCGCCTTACTCGGTGAACATGCTGGCGGCGCTTGCCGCACGGGCCGCGGTGCAGGACTCGGCCTACATCACACGCTATGTCACGGAAGTACTGGCGGCTCGCGAACTGGTGTATGTCGGGCTTGAGAAGATCGGGATCCCGTATTACGAGAGTGAAGGCAACTTCGTGCTGATGCGTATCGGCGACCGCTCGATTGAAGTGCGCGACAGACTGCGTGAGGCCGGCATCCTGGTGCGCGACCGCAGTTATGAGATCGCCGGATGCGTGCGCGTCACCGTCGGCACGCGAGACCAGATGCGTACCTTTCTCGCCGAACTGGAGCGCGTATGGAAGAGCTGACGCGCCGCGTGCTGGTGTTCGACATGGACGGCGTGCTGGTGGACGTCACCGATTCCTACCGCGCCACGATCGTCGAGACGGTGCGTCAGTTCATCGGTGTGGAACCCTCACGCGAGCAGATTCAGAACTACAAGAACCGGGGCGGCTGGAACAACGACTGGGCTTTATCGCAGCGCCTGATCGCCGACCTCGGCGGGAAAGACATTCCGTACGCGACGGTGGTCGAGGTGTTCCAGCAGTACTTCTTCGGTGTCAATGGTCGGGAAGGTCTGGTGATGCGTGAGCGCTGGATCCCGGCCGATGGCCTGATGGCCGAACTCGCGTCACGGTTCGACCTCACCATCTTCACCGGCCGCACACTCGACGAAGCACAGTTCACGCTGCGCCGTTTTGTGCCGGAGATCACGTGGTGCGAGATCGTTGCCGACGACGTGGTGGCCCGGTCGAAGCCCGCGCCCGACGGGTTACTGGAAATTGCGGCGAAACACCCAGGCTCAGACCTGTTGTATTTTGGGGACACAGTCGATGATGCGCGCAGTGCCCGGGCGGCCGGAGTGCCGTTTGTAGGCGTCGCACACTCGGGAAACCCGACGCGTGCCGAGCTGGTAGCGCTGCTGCAGTCGGAAGGCGCAGTGGCCATCATTGAGAACTTCAACGAGATCAGGGGGGTACTGTAATGGCGGACGAAGCAACGGCAACAGTGCGGCGCGAAGCGACACTTGACCGAAATACAAAAGAAACCGAGATTTCCGGTCATTTGGTCATCGACGGCACCGGTCAGTACGAGATCTTCACCGGGATTCGTTTCCTGGACCATATGCTGGAACTGTTCACCAAACACGGTGGATTCGACCTGCGCATCTGGGCTAAGGGCGACCTCGATGTGGACCAGCACCACACGGTGGAAGACATCGGAATCGTGCTCGGAGAGTTGTTCAAAACGGCGCTGGGCGACAAGGTGGGCGTCAACCGGTCGGGCTATTTTGTGCAGTCGATGGACGAGACGCTGGCCGTCGCAGCGGTGGACCTGGGCGGGCGCTCGAAGCTGGTCTACAGTGACCGCGTGCGCGTGCGGCTTGTCGGCGACCTGCAGGTGGAGTTGCTGGAAGACATGTGGGAAGGCTTCGCGCAGCACGCAAAAGCAAACGTCCACGTGAAGGTTATGTACGGCCGTTCCAGCCATCACAAAGTGGAAGCCGTTTTCAAATGCCTGGCGCGAGCCATGCGGTTCGCCTGCTCTTACGATGAGCGGCTGAAGGAGCAGTTGCCTTCCACCAAAGGACTGCTGTGATCGCAATTCTGGATTACGGCGCCGGCAATCTCCGATCCGTGCAAAACACGCTCGGCGCCATTGGATGCGAGTATCAACTGGTGCGCGACGCCGCCGGACTGGAGGCGGCCACAAAGATCATCCTGCCCGGCGTGGGCCATTTCGGGCAGATGATGCGCGCGCTGGACGAGTTGGACGTAAGGGCTGCTCTCAAGGAACAGATTGGTCGCGGGACTCCCTTCCTGGGGATCTGCCTCGGGCTGCATGCGCTGTTTGAACGGAGTGAGGAAGCGCCCGCGATGCAGGGGCTCGGCATTTATCCGGGAAGCGTGCAGCGCTTCAGCCACGAGGCCCGCGTGCCGCACATGGGCTGGAATACGCTCGACGAAGTGAAGCCGACAAAGCTGCTGGGCGGGGCGGTGGAACCTTACGTATACTTTGCGCACAGCTATTATGTGCCGCGGGTTCCGCAGACGGCCGCCACGTGCACCTACACACTCCCGTACACCGCCGTGCTGGAGCACGAGAACGTTTACGGAGTGCAGTTTCATCCCGAAAAATCGGGTCCCACGGGAATGGAGATTGTGCGGAGGTTCATCGAGCTTTGTTAGCCAGACGCATTATTCCCTGCCTTGACGTCACCGGCGGCCGGGTTGTTAAAGGAATCAATTTCGTCAATTTGCGCGACGCGGGTGACCCGGTGGAGCTCGCCGAGCGCTACAATCTGCAGTCGGCGGACGAGTTGGTGTTCCTCGACATCACCGCGTCCAGCGATCAGCGCGACACCATGGCCAGCGTCGTCGCACGCACCGCGCAGAAGGTGTTCATTCCGCTCACGGTGGGAGGCGGCATCCGCAGTGTTGGAGACGCTCACACCATCCTGATGTCGGGCGCCGACAAGGTCAGCGTCAACACCGCCGCGGTTCGCCGCCCCGAGCTCATCGCCGAACTCAGCCGCGAATATGGAGCGCAGGCAGTGGTGCTCGCGATTGACGCGCGACGCCGTCCTGGCGGGGGCTGGAACGTATTCACCAAAGGTGGACGTGTGGACGAGGGCATGGATGCCATCGAATGGGCGGCTCGCGGCGAAGCGCTCGGCGCGGGCGAGATCCTGCTTACCTCAATGGACACGGACGGTGTCCAGACCGGCTTCGACTGTCCTCTCACCAGGACCGTTTCCCGAGCCGTGAAGATTCCGGTCATCGCCTCAGGCGGAGCGGGCAAACCCGACGATTTCGTGGAAGTGTTCGAGGCCGGAGAAGCCGACGCCGCACTCGCGGCATCCATTTTCCATTACGGCACCTACACTGTCGGCGATTTGAAAGAACACCTCTACAAAAACGGCATCACAGTCCGGAGAATTGTTAGTTGATTATTCCTTGTATTGATTTAATGGACGGCAAAGTCGTCCAGCTGGTGCAGGGCCGCGAGAAGGCTTTGGAGGGCGATTCGCCAGCAGAAATGCTGCGAAAGTTCGCCGCATTTCCGGTGATTCAGGTCATTGATCTGGATGCCGCCATCGGTCGCGGCTCGAATGAAGAAGCGGTCGAGTGGCTGGCTTCGAACGCGCGGACGCGGGTGGGCGGTGGTGTACGAACGGCGGAGAAAGCCGCGCGGCTGCTGGCGCTGGGGGCTGAGAAGGTGATCGTGGGAACCGCTGCCTTCACTTCCACCGGTCCGAACATGCCGTTCCTCACGGAACTCACAGCCGCTGTTCCGAAGGACCGCATCCTGCTGGCGCTCGATTCTAAAGACGGACGGATCGTGGTGAAGGGCTGGCGCGAGTCGCTCGACATTACGGCGGAGGAAGTGATCCGGCAGCTGGAGCCGTACTGCGGCGGATTCCTGTGCACGTACGTCGACAAAGAGGGAATGATGCAGGGGACGGATCTGGAGTGGTTCGGTCGGTTACGCGCTGCCACTTCGCTGGAGATCACGGCCGCCGGTGGCGTCACAACGTATGAGGATGTGGAAGCGTTGCTCGCGATGAACGTGCATGCCGCGCTCGGCATGGCGATCTATACGGGAAGGCTCGACCTGAATCGTCTGGCGGAAATGCAGCCCGCCTAAACCTAAAACAGAAGCGCCTCTCGCCGACCGAAAGTCGAGGAGAGGCGCACGTATTGCGACAAAGAGGGGATGGCTGGAGTGGTTCGGTCGGTTACGCGCTGCCACTTCGCTGGAGATCACGGCCCCGCCGGTGGCGTCACGACGTACGAGGACGTGGAAGCGCTGCTTGCGATGAACGTGTATGCCGCGCTCGGCATGGCGATCTATACGGGACGGCTCGACCTTATCCGCCTGGCGGAAATGCAGTCTGACCGGCGCCACCCGAAGCGGGTCTGGGGACCCGCTGCAGGCGTGGGCGCCCATAAGCGCTAACTTAGCGATTAAAGAATCTTAACCTGTGGTGCTCTCCGCCGCTTTCGTTC
>JAWXCM010000136.1:0-21363 GCA_034408745.1 Bryobacteraceae bacterium | reverse complement strand
GACGGTGGTCGGCCCGGAGGCGCCGCTGGTGGCCGGAGTGGTCGACCGGTTCCGTGCGGCGGGCCTCGCGGTGGTCGGGCCGACGGCGGAGGCGGCGCAGCTGGAGGGCAGCAAGGCGTTTTCCAAGGACTTTATGATCCGCGCGGGCGTGCCCACGGCCCGTTACCGCGTGGTCGAAACGATGGAGGCCGCGCGGGCCGCGCTCGACGAGTTCGGCTTTCCCGTGGTGCTGAAGGCCGACGGGCTGGCGGCGGGTAAGGGCGTGGTGATCGCGGCTGACCGCGCCGAGGCCGAAGAAGCACTGCCCCGGCTGATGGGCTCGCGCCTGGTGATCGAGGAGTTCCTCGCCGGCGAAGAGGTCAGCTATATCGTGCTGTCCGACGGCCGCAACTTCATCCCGTTCGCGCCCACCCAGGACCACAAGAACATCTTCGACGGGGACAAAGGGCCGAACACCGGGGGAATGGGCGCGTATCGGGATGACCGCATCCTGACCGCCGAACAGGCCGCCGCGGTCGACAGCCAGGTTATCGCGCCAGTGCTGGCACAGATGGCAGCCGAAGGCCGTCCGTTCACCGGCTTCCTCTATGCCGGGCTGATGATGACGCCCACAGGCGTGCGCGTGCTGGAGTTCAACGTCCGCATGGGCGATCCGGAGACCCAGCCACTGATGCACGGTCTGCAGTCCGATCTGGCGCAAATTCTGCTGGCAGCGGCCCACGGCGATCTCAGCGGCGCGGCACGCTTCGAGTGGGCGGGCGGGTCCAGCGTCTGTGTCGTGCTGGCCGCGCAAGGCTATCCGGGCACCGTGCGCACCGGCGACATGATCCGGGGAATCGAAGCCGCCGACGCGCTCGGCGCAACCGTGTTCCACGCCGGGACGGCGGAAGGTCCGGACGGTCTGCTGACGGCTGGCGGCAGAGTGCTCGGCGTCACCGCCTCAGGGCCCGATCTGGCACAGGCGATTCAGTCCGCCTACGACGCAGCGAAATGGGTTCGATTCGCAGGAATGCAGTACCGCACCGACATCGGCGCCAAAGGCCTGCGCCGCTACTGACGCGCCTTCAAGCATTCCTTGAACCTGTTCTTGTAGAGAAGTGTTCAAATGGAGCTTTTACGCCCATGCATGAGATGCAACTTTGCGGACACGACGGCAAGCGCGCCGACCGGATCGACGTAGCGGACGGCGCGATTGTTTTCGAGAAACCAAGGAAAGGCCGCAGCGGGGTTTACCGCGGCGCGGAAGCGCACCAGCTCGCGAAAAGGATGTGGTGACCCGGTCATGGCTGATCTCGACATTACGCAGGACGAAGCCGACACGCTTATAGCGATGGAAAAGCAGCGCACTGACGACCGCGCATGGGCGTTTGATCCCGGAGCACGGATGTCCATCCCTCTCGCATCGGCTGACAAACGCGAGATCTGCCTGCTCGACGTGAGCCGGTTCCAAATCAAGATTTCGAAAGCGACCTATCAGAACCGAGCGAGGCAAACCCTGATTTTAATGAGGCTGGACATTGACGGTCCACCGCATCGAAACCCGGACGGCGAAGAAATTCCCTGCCCGCACCTTCACATCTACAAGGAAGGAAGGATATGGCGACAAGTGGGCTATACCAGCCCCTTCGACCCGGTATCCCGATACGACCGATCTGTTTGGAACGTTTGTCGCATTCATGGAGCATTGCAATGTTACCGTGCCACCATCCTTTCAAGTGGGGCTGTTCTGATGAATAACACCGCCGCTGAAATCCAGAACCTGCTGGACAGCTATCTCTTATGGCTGAGGGACAAAACGACCCTGCGCGAGGTGAACGGATCTTGGGTAGAGATCACGACGCCTTATCTGGACCGCCATAACGATGCGTTGCAAATTTACGCACGCCGTCAGAATGGCGGCATGCTCCTAAGTGACGACAGCTACATTATTCGCGACCTCGAGATGTCCGGATGCAAGCTCGACACTGGCAAGCGACAGGACCTGCTTAGAATGACGCTCAACGGCTTCGGCGTAAAGCTGAATAAGGAAGCCCTTGAGATCCATGCGACGGCTGAGAATTTCCCACTCCGCAAGCACAACCTGATACAGGCCATGCTGGCAGTTAATGACCTGTTCTATCTCGCGCAGCCATTCGTAGCCAGTCTGTTTCTGGAAGACGTGATTTCATGGCTCGATGAGAACGATGTGCGCTATACGCCGAGAGTGAAGTTTACCGGCATCAGCGGCTATGACCACCTCTTCGATTTCGTGATCCCGAAATCACGTAAGCAACCAGAACGCATTGTGCAGGCGATCAACAGGCCCACTCGCGACACAGCCGAATCCTTCATGCACAAATGGAGCGACACCCGTGAAGTCAGATCGTCGGATTCCAAAGCGTATGCTTTTCTCAACGACCGCGAGCAGGCGATACCCTCCGGGGTTTTGGATGCGTTTAAGAATTACGCCATTCACCCGGTTCCATGGAGCCATCGCGCTGAGGTCGTGACCGAGTTGGCGGCGTAGCTGGGCTTCCCGGGACACACCGAAGTGGCCCCCCCGAACCCGATTAAGCGAGCATCAGGGTTGCCTGGATAACGATCATGATCGTCGGTTTTGGGGCTGTTCCACGGCGGGAAGTCCGAGGGCGCCGCTACTGAGGCGAAGCGGCTGGGATCACGATCTTGGCCAGACCCGAGTTGTTCGACGCATCAAACACCCGGATCACCACCACATGCTCACCGGCGCTGATCGTATTCAGCACAAGCTGGAAGCGCTCCTCGCGCCCGTCCACCACACCGTCCAGGCTGTCGAGCGGCACCCACGCCAGCGCGTCCACCGAGTACTCGGCGCGACGCAGTGAGGAGGAAGGGTCCGACGCCTCAGCATCGATCGTGATACGGTTGCCGTCCCTGCGGCCTGACGCCCTCACCACCGGTGGCGTGTTGTCGAACTGCACCGGTGGGCTCACCATCTCCGACTCCCGCGCCGATGCCGCCGGGTTCGCGGGCCGGTCTGACACCACCACGCGAAAGAAATACTTGCCGTCGGCGAGCACGTCGCCCTCCAGCGTCACAATGTTCTCCGCGATGTTCGTCTTCAGCGGCTTCCACTGCGATTCCTCTTCGCCGCGGAAGTACACCGAGTAGCTCAGCCGGTCCCCATCGGGATCGTCGGCCTGCCACGTGATCTGGATCTGCTGCGCCAGCCCCCGGGCCACGGTCTGCGTCGGTGTGTTCGACGGGGTCTCGGTCGAGTCGGTCACCGTCACGCTGTACGTGGAAGACGTCGACTGCGAGGCCGCGGCAGCCCGTGTCGACGCACCCGCCGGAACCACCTGCGTCAGCACGTTGATCGACCGCACCGCGGGCGGATTGTTCTGCGGCAGATAAGAAAGCGTGACGCCAGTCAGGCTCGGCGATGCGGTGCCGTTGCCGGTGAACTCGGCGCGCCACTGCATGAAGCGGGCATTGGGGCTGGAGAGCGCTGAGCCCGCCGGATCGCTGATCGGATCCGACCACTTGCTCCACGTGTTGTCCGGACGCGCGGAGTTGCCGGCGCGAGTGCGAAACACCAGCCGCCCGGGAGCGTCGCGCTGACCCCGCCAGCTAATCTGTCCCCACCGTGCGACCGAGCCCGCGTCGTGCACCGGCGATTCGTACGACCCTTCCGCAGCCAGTCCGCCACCGATGCGCAGCACCTTGCCCGACGTGCTGGTTGTGGCAACCAGCGACTCGCCCGAGGGAATCAGACGCGTCATGTCGCCTGCGTTGGTCTGAAGCAGCAGTGTCAGCCGGCGGTCCGGCGTCAGCCGGTAAACACGGCCCTGCGTGTCGGTGGCAAACACGATTTCGTTGTTCGCGGCCAGCAGCAGGTCATACAGATTCTCTTCTTTCGACGACCACAGCGTCTCCACCGTGTTGTCCGTGTTGATGCGGTACAGCGCCGATTTCTCGACGCCCGTGGCCTCAGCCTGGGGAGCCGTGTAGAGCGTGGTGCCGGGCGTGATCGTGGCCGTCACCTGCGTCTTCTGGTTGTCCCCACCCGGCGGCTTCGGCTTAATGTCGAGGCCCCCCTGCGCCGCTGCGCCTTCATCCGTGACCGTAATCGACGTGGACGGCGCCATCACCTGCGGAGTGCCCGACGTGCCGCTAATCGTCGATTGCGCCGCCGTGGCACGCTGTGCCACTGAGCCACCCAGAGCTGCCGCGTAGATCGAACCATCCGCCGCCACGGAAATGGTGCGAATTTCCGGCAGGCCCGAATCGTAAAGTACGAACGCCTGGTTCTTCGCCGAGACGCGATACAGCAGGCCGTTGGGCTCACTGCCCGCCAGCAGCCGACCCTCGCCATCCAGCGTCAGAGCGGTAATGTGCTGCTGCCCCGATTCATACCAAACCTCGCCGACACCGGGCCTGGTGGCGCGCCAGATCGTGCCCTTGTCGCCCGTACCGATGTACAGCGAGCCATCACCGGCAAACGCCATCGACCAGATGTACCGTGCGTGCGGCCGGAAAAACTCCGTCGCCTTGCCACCGGCGATCCGGTAGACCGCGCCGTCAGGCGACGTGCCCGCATACACCGCACCGTCCGGACCCACGGCCACAGCGAACACTTCCGGCTCCGGCGAGGTCCAGATCAGAGACCCCTTGCCGCCCGTCGCATCAATGCGATAGACGCGGCCTTTGTGCCCAGTCCCGGCGTACAGCGTGCCGTCCGGAGCCTCGGCTACCGACCACACCGACGGCTGCTCAGACGAGTACAACGTATCCAGCTTCGGCCCCAGCGCCATCCGCCCGTCGCGGCTGAGAGACAGTCCGTTGAACCGGCCACGGGCGAAGTCGGCGAACGTGTTCATCTCCCAGGTCGCGGTGCTCGACGCCTGCAGACACGCGGCCGCCACCGTCAGCAGGCCCAAAAGCCGCTTCATTCTTTCACTTCCACAGTGATGGTTTTCGCTCCCGATATGGGCGCATCGCCCGCGTCAAACGACAGTTCGGCTACCGTGCTGCCGCGTCCCGGATTCACCGCCGCACCGGGCGTCCGAGCCAGAATCAGACCGACGGACGGCGGCGGCATGGGCAGTTCCCTGCCTTCCAGTGTGTAGCCCGCATCGGACCGCCAGATGCGCACATAAGCCTTGCTCTGACCCCGCATGGAGTTAAGCAGCGACACCACCTGGCTGGCCGGGCGCGCCTGTGTCACGTTGTACGCGCGGCCCTCGCCCACATTGGTGGTAGGCCCGTCGGCCACCGTAATGTTCCAGGTCCCGGCGGGTGCGCCGACCGGCACCGTGTACTGCAGCACCTTCGCCATCTCCCTGGCGCCGTCGCCAGTCATCAGCACATGAATCGAGATGTTCTCGCCCGGGCGGACTTCCTTCTGTTCCGTCCAGACCTGATCGATGGTGAACTGCTTTTTCTCAGGCGTCGCCTCCAGCGTGAGGTCGACGTTCTGGATTCGCAGCGGCTCCAGCGTGTTCTGCAGCGCGAACGCCACCGGCAGCGCCGCGCCAAGCGAAGCCACCATCGGCGTGTTGAAATCGCCCGAATAGACGTTGTCGATCGTGATCGGCTCCGTCACACCCTCAAACCGAATGCTGCCGCTAAGCCGCACGCTCGACGCGCCCAGCGTTCGCTCACTGCCATCCAGCACGGAGTAGCACATCATCTGCAGCAGCAGCGGGCTCAGGATGCGGTCCTGTACCATTTCCATTCGATACTGGCCCGTCTTGCCCGCGCCTTTCAGCCCGATCCTGACCTGCGCCATCTTCGCGGGCCGGCCCAGCTCACCCGATACCGCGGTGTTGAAATCGCCCGTAATGGTGCCCAGAAAGGAGCCTGACGCCGATATTTTGGACGACGTGTTCAGGTTCGCCAGCAGCGTGATCACCGACGCGTTGGTGAAGGGCAGCTCCGTGTTGCCCACAGACAGGAAGCGGTGCCCGAACGCCCACAGGCGGTTGCCATCCACCATGGTCACCGTGCCGTCGGCGCCTACAGACATGTCGCCGTTGACGAGTTGCAGGCTGATCATCGACCCTGGCTCCGGTGGCTTCGGCGGCACCGGCCTTACGGCGCGTCCGGCCGAAATGCCCTGGCGAGGCTCCAGGCCGACCGCCCTCAATGCGGGCGCAAACTGCTCTACCGTGCCGCGGCTGAACCCACCCATCGACAACGGGGTGCCGATTTCGACAGGTCTGTCCGACTGCTGTTCGATTCGCGGCAGGCGCTCGGTAAGCGATTTGTCGCTCAGGCTGGCGCGGACTTCGGGGCGGCGCACCGGTGCCGACGCCAGCATTTCTTCAATCGGGCGGATACCCGCGATCGGCTCTTTGGCAAACTGGAACGCCATGGCGACAGCGCCAATCAGCTTGCCGTCGATGTAAACCGGACTGCCGCTCATGCCTTGCATCACGCCGGTTTTTTCCAGCGGTCCGCCGCTCAGCCGGGCCAGAATCAGTGACTGCTTCGGCCCCATGTTTTCCAGAATGCCCAGCACTTCCACGTCGAAGTTCTCAATCTTCGTGCCGAGAAATACCGTTCGGCCGATGCCCTTCATGCCCGCCCGCACGTCTTTCAGCGGCAGGATCGGTGGAGGGGCGGCCAGCGCGCACACCATGGCCCCTGGAATAACAAGAGACAGCAGGGCCGAAAGAATGCGCATATATTCCTTGGACGCCACACCCGCGCGTCACGGTACTGAACTTTAGTGCTGCTGCGGGGGGTGTCCTGGCTGGGCGGGAACTTCGCTGGCTTTGGCGCCGTGCTCATCCTGTGGTCCAGGTTTGGCAGCGTGCATCTCGCCCGACTCCGGTTTGTGCGCGACAGGTTTCGGCTGCGGACCCGCTGTGGAGCCGCCCGCGGTGCTTCCGGGGCCAACGGCCGGACCAGCCGTGTGATTGGTGGGGCCTTCACCCGGTTTGCGAAGACTGGTTTCCGGGGTGTTGTAACAGCCGGTGAGCAACAGGGTGGCGGCCAGACCGCCGGTCAGCACGATTCGTTTCGTCATTCCCTATCCATTGTAGTGACTTGCGGCGCGAAGCACCCGCCGGCCCTCAATCCGGTACGCGCCCGACAGAACAACAGCGATGGCCTGGCTGTAAATCCGGTGCTCCTCGGCGAGGATGCGCGCCGACAACGTGTCGGCTGTGTCGCCGTCCTCCACCGGCACTGCGGCTTGCATCACAATCGGGCCGGAATCCAGATTTTCGTCAACAAAATGCACCGTGCACCCCGTGATGCGGACCCCATGCACCAGCGCCTGATGCTGCGCGTCGAGTCCTGGAAACGAGGGTAACAGCGACGGGTGGATGTTCAGAATGCGATTCGGAAAAGACTGCGTGAACTCAGCCGACAGCAGCCGCATAAAGCCCGCGAGGCAGACCAGATCGACGTTATGCCGGCGCAGTTCGTCGATCAGCAGACGGTCGTACTCCAGCCGGTCGCGGCCCTGCGACGGGATGCAGACGGCGTGCAGCCCGCGCGACCGTGCCGTTTCCAGTCCCTTCGCCGACGTGCGGTTCGACAGCACCACTGCGATTTCCGCATCAAGTCGGCCCGCGGCCACGCTGTCCGCAATAGCTTCGAAGTTGGACCCGCGCCCGGAAAGCAGGATGCCCAGTCGCTTCACTCGTACACCACGCGCTCTTCGCCCTCTGGTTCCATCACTTCGCCGATGGTGAAGGATGGCTCCTGCAGTTTGTCGAGCGTCTTCTTCGCCCGCTTAACGTCATCCTTGCCGACCGCGAGAATCATTCCAATACCGAGGTTGAAACTGCGGCGCCAGTCGTCATCGGGCACGTTGCCCAGTTCTTTCAGATAATTGAACACCGGAAGCACCGGCCAGGAGCCAGTCGCGATGCGCGCGCCAAGTCCTTTGGGGAGCATGCGAGGCGTGTTGTCCGTAATGCCTCCGCCTGTAATGTGAGCCGCGCCCTTCAGCACTTCTGCCTTCATCAGGGACTGGATCGGCTTGAGATAGCTGCGATGCACCCGCAGCAGTTCGTCGGCTACGGTTGAGCCCAGCGCGTCCACGTACGTGTCGGCCTGGTGGCCGGCTACCTCGAAAAGCAGCTTGCGGGCAAGCGAATATCCGTTGGTATGGAGGCCGTGGGACGGCAGCCCGATCAGGACGTCGCCTTTGCGAATCTTTGAGCCCGTGAGTAAGTTCTTCTTCTCCACCGCGCCCACTATGAAACCCGCCAGATCGTACTCGCCGTCGGAGTACATGCCGGGCATCTCCGCCGTCTCACCGCCGATGAGCGCGCACTTATTACTGGTGCAGCCACGCGCGATTCCTTCTACTACGTCGGCTGCGACACCGGCGTCCAGCTTACCTGTGGCAAAGTAATCCAGAAAGAAGAGCGGCTTAGCACCCTGTACCGCAATATCATTTACACAGTGATTTACAAGATCCTCACCGACTGTACTGTGTCGCCCGGTAACAAAGGCTACTTTCAGCTTTGTCCCGACCCCATCGGCGGAACTTACCAGGACAGGTTTCTTGTAACCTGTAATTTCAAATCCGGCGCCAAAGCTCCCAATCCCTGTGAGGACTCCACGAGTCATGGTGCCGGCCGCCAGCACCTTGATCCGGCTGACTGCTCGGTCAGCCTCGTCGATGTTTACTCCGGCATCGGCATAACGAACCGGTTGTTCAGTGGACATTACTCTGAAGATACCGAACTGCGGGCCGCCCTGTTAATCAATGACGCCACGCCACATTTTTCCGGACTCCTCGCGCAGCACCAGCCCGTGTGCGTCGGCGATTCCGGTCATACTTCTGCCCTTCTCGTCCCGGAAGCGATACCGCACGGAGTTATCTGGTTCGCGGGTAGCGCTCCCCGTCCAGACGCGGCCGTCGTCACCTGTCAGCCGAATGAAATCGCCCTCTCCGTAACCACTTATGGAAGCTCGGCTGGAGTACAACCTGTAGAACCCGTTTCGTATTCTGGCCTGTCGTGGTGCGTTCACCAACTCAGCGTATAGTACTTCTTGCAGATAGTACTATCAGGTCTTGCGCCAGGTTACTCTCACGCCGAACGCTGAGGCGGAGGCAAAATGGAGGGTCGAATTACCCCAATGTCAGCCGTACCAAGTGATT
Source organism: Bryobacteraceae bacterium (assembly GCA_034408745.1). Classification (GTDB taxonomy): domain Bacteria; phylum Acidobacteriota; class Terriglobia; order Bryobacterales; family Bryobacteraceae; genus JAWXCM01. Next base: position 12,278 of record JAWXCM010000136.1, on the reverse strand, counting down.
TTCCCAGGGCCTCGAACATAGCGTCGTCTCGGTATGTTCCGACGATCGCACCGCCTGATCCGGCGAAGTTGGCCGTAGCTCCCGCGGCTCGCGCCAGCCGAATCATCTCCAGATTCCCCTCGCCGATTTGCTGATAAATCTCGGCGCGCAGGTCGAAGTTGGCGTCGATCAGCCGTTCGAACTCCTCGCGGTCGCCCGCCAGCAGCGCGTTCCGTCCACGCTCGGCATAACTGGCCCACTGCTGCATTGCCCCTGTAATTACGGGGTCTCCTGAGCGCCACCGCTCGCGGACACTATTGTGGAAGACCTCTGTGCCCTCGCTCAGACTGGTGCGAAACGCAAGGTAAATGTTCGGTAGTAAACCGGGGTCCAGAGACTCGTACAACCCATAGCCGCGATTCTGCATGAGATCGCGCTGGAAATCCATGTAGACCAGTCCCTCGTAGACCTGTATGACTCGATCCTGTGGCCCCGCCGGAACGCCGATCTCGCGCGTCTCCGCCTCGAGTATCAGCTTTGCCTGCACCGGCAGCGGGATCTCGAGTTCGAAATACTGCACCAGCGCGCGAAGCGCCGCTGTAATTATCGCGCTCGAGCCGCCCATGCCCAGCCGCAGCGGAATGGTGGACTCGTATTCCATCGTGAAATTTCGGTGCGGCAGAGTCAGCCCGTGCTCATTGCAGTAATCAATGAGGCGGACGATCAGTGCCTGCAGAATACGAATTCCACCGTAGTAGCCGCGCCAGCGAGTCAGGCTGTATAACTCGTCCAGACTCTCGAACACAGGCATATCCGCCTTCGACGGACGGATCTCCAGCTGCGCGCTCGGGTATAAAAGAACCCGGGCGCGGAAGTTGCGGACCAGCACAGCTAATGTCTTACCGTAATATCCGTCACTTGGATTGCCCAGCAGTCCGGCGCGCGCATAAGCGTAGGTTTCGATGGTCGAAGTTACCGGCATGTACGCGATACTTATACCACAGGAGTTGGAATCCATCTCGTGCGAATCGTGGTGCAGCGAGTCTTGTCGGCAGCGGTGGAAGTGGACGGGGAAATAACCGGGCAGATCGGCACCGGCCTGCTTGTGCTGCTGGGTATCGAGTCCTCCGATTTGCAACGGGATGCCGACTATCTGGCCGTAAAAATGGCCTCATTGCGCATTTTTTCAGACGAAAACGGTAAGATGAACCGCAGCGTTCAGGACGTTGCCGGGGCCATCCTGGTAGTATCGCAATTCACCCTGTATGGCGAATGCCGCAAGGGAAACCGGCCCAGTTACGACCGTGCCGCGCGGCCTGAACCCGCAAAGCGGCTGTATGAATACTTTGTCGGTGCGCTTCGGGCAAAGGGCGTACGCGTGGAGACCGGTATCTTTCAGGCTTCCATGAAAGTAACCCTTGTTAACGACGGTCCCGTCACTATAATCTGTGAGTCTCGGCCTGTGTAAGTCTCTCGCGTTGTTTGATAAGATCTGCTTAGTGAGGTAACCCCGGGAATGGCGAAGCTCAGCAAGAGTTTTAGTGATCCAAATCTTCTCGAAGCGGCATTGGAAGGTCTAATGCTGCAGAAACAGCGTATCGAGGCGCAGATTCAGGAAGTAAAAGCCTTACTGGGGCGGCGTCGCCTGCCGTCCGTGCAGACCGCCGCAGCGGTTGCCGAACCGGCATCCCGGCCTGCATCCCGTAAGCGCGAACTGAGCGAATCGGCCCGCAAACGTATCGCGGCGGCGCAGAAAAAACGCTGGGCTGAGTACCGGAAAAAGCAAAATCAGTAATCGTTAGCGATCCCAGTCGTATCGCCGCAGTATCTCCTCAACGGACCCGTCTCCAACGATGCGTCCACGTTCGAAGAATACGGCCCGGCTTGCCGTGCGCCTTGCGAATCCGGCGTCGTGAGTAACAATCACTTTCGCCTGCGGTAAGTGATTCAGTGACGTCCCGAGTTCCTCACGGCCCGGGGGATCCAGAAACGTTGTCGGCTCATCCAGCACGATCAGAGCCGGGCGCATCGCAAGGACTCCGGCCAGCGCCACCCGCCGTTTCTCCCCGAGGCTGAGATGCCACGGAGCCCGGTCCAGTCCCGCCGTCATGCCTAACTCAGCCAGCACTTCCCGCGCTCTGGCCGCCGCCTCTGACTCCGCCGCGCCCGTGTTTCGAAGCCCGAACGCCACATCCTCCAGCACCGTCGACATGAATAACTGGTCGTCCGCATCCTGAAAAACCAGCCCCACGGAGCGTCGCACCGCGGATAAGTTCGCTTTGGTTACCGCCAGTCCGCCAACTCTGACCGTTCCCCGCTGCGGAAGTAATAACCCGTTTAAGTGGAGAATAAAGGTCGTCTTACCCGAGCCGTTTCTTCCGAACAGCGCAACCGACTCGCCAGCGCTCATCCGGAAGCTCACCTCGCGCAGCGCCTGCGTCCCGTCGGCATAGGTGTGTGAGAGGCTCTGTACCTCCACGGCCGCTTCAGCGGAGGACATCCAGCACCTTTCCGCCGAAGCCCGCAGCCGCGCAAACAGCCACCAGCAGCACGTCGGCAAGTTGTAGCCGCGATCCTGCAGTTCCCGGCAAACTGCCTGTATAGCCCCTGGACAACATAGCCCGATGCACCCCTTCCGCTCTCGCGTAAGAGCGAGCGAACAGAACGCCCACGGTGCCGCCCGCCGCCAGCAAACTGCCCGACCCTCCCCGGCAACTTACTGCGTCGCGCATACGAATTGCCTGGTCAGTTAGAACAAATAAGTAACGGTAAACAAGTTGTATCGTTTCAGTTAGTACTTCCGGTGCGCCGAGACGTGACAACGCGCCGGTCAGTTCCGGCAGTGGAGTTACAGCCGTAACTATCAGCAGCACTCCCGCCGAGAGTAAACTCCGTGTAAGTAACAGCAGCGCACGTTCCGTGTCGCCGGAAAGATAATTCAACAGAACGAAGCTGAGTGGCAGGGCAGTGATAGCGATGGCACGCACCAGCAGAGACCGAGGCCTGACTCGCGCCAGAACCAGTCCTGCAAGGATGGCGAGACCCACCGGAATGAACGTACCAGCGGTGCGCCCCACAGAGATTCCAATGAGCAGCAGCAGCGCTGCGATGAGGCGGGTGCGGGCTTCGGCGTGACGGAGAATTCCTGGCCCGCGCGTGATGGGCTCGGGATCGAACCGGCGCAACTACGCGCTCCTGCGCAGTGCCCGGCCCACGGCGACCACGGCCAGATACACCAGCACCAGGCCCATAATGCCGGCCGACGCGCGCGCCACGCTCTCCAGTTCCACACCCTGCACCGCATAATTGGCCATCGGTGCCGGCAGAAAATGCGTCTCGCGCACGGCGATCCCGGTTCGTTCGGCGATCGCCTCCAGGCTGTCGGGCGCCCCCGACGCAATCAGAAACCCAAGCCCGGCCAGCACCGCGGCGATCCCCGCCAAAATCCACTGCGCGGCCGCGCTTCCCGTCCCAGGCTGAACACGCGCGGGACTGATCCGGTCAATCGCCCGAACCACAGCGACAGTCGCCACGCCTTCCACCACGCTGCTTACCGCGAACATCGCGAGCGCACCCCACATCACGGTCGGCGGAATCCCGACTCCCGACAGCATCAACTGAGTCAGCGCGCAAACACCGCTCAGAAACACCGACAGCATCCCCCCAAGGAACAGACCGCCGCTCCGCCAGTTGCGATGCAGCAACCAGAACGGCAGGTATCCGGCAAGCGATCCGACAATCGCAATATTGAAGATGTTGGCCCCCAGCGCCAGCAATCCCCCATCCTGAAATACCAGCGCCTGAATCACCAGCACTGCCGTGAGCACAATCATCGACGCCGCGGGCCCCACGGTGCATGCCAGCAGCGCGCCGCCCAGAAGGTGCGCACTGCTTCCGGGCGCGATCGGAAAGTTGATCATCTGCGCCGCAAACACAAATGCGCCCAGCACCCCCAGCAGAGGTGTCCGGCTCTCGTCGGCATCGGCGCGCGCACGTCTGGCCACCCACCCAACAATCGGCAGGGAAACGACGTCCAGCGTTGCCCATACGGGTGTGGCCAGGAAGCCATCGGGGATGTGCATCGGCTTTCAGCCCCACGGTAGCACGATCCGAAAAATCGTGGCACGCGAGACCGCTATCCTTACAAGTACATGAACCTGCTGGTAATCGCGAACCCGACTTCTCCGCACCTCCGGGTGCTCGATCAACTGCCGGCGGACGTAACCCGCTCCATCACCACTGATCCGGACGAGTTGCGAAGACTGGCGCCAGAAACAGACGTGGTGCTGAACACCCTCGCCCGCGGATCTGAGCTGGAACCGATCTTCCCTCTCCTCACGCGGACAAAGTGGATTCATTCGCTGTCCGCCGGGGTGGAAAAGCAGTTGTTTCCCGCCATGGTGGAAAGCGACATCCCGCTCACTAACGCCCGCGGTGTCTACAAGGAATCTCTTGGCGAGTTCGTGGTTGCCGCGGCCCTCTACTTCGCCAAGGATCTGCGTCGCATGATCCGGCAGCAGGGTGAAGCGCGCTGGGAGCAGTTCGACGTCGACATGCTGAACCGGCAGACGATGGGCGTGGTCGGCTATGGCGAGGTCGGCAAGGCGGCGGCGCGGCGGGGCAAGGCGCTCGGCATGAAGGTGATCGCGACGAAGCGTCGAGACACCGGCGCCGACGGCATCGCCGAACGGATTTACCTTCAGGACCAGCGCGGCGACATGATCGCCGAATCCGACGTGATCGTGGCAGCGGCACCCCACACGCCCGACACAATCGGCCTGATCGGCGAGGCGGAGTTCGCGCGCATGAAGCCAACCGCCGTTGTCATCAACGTTGGCCGCGGCCCCGTCATCGACGAAGCCGCCATGGTGCGAGCCCTGCGGGAACGGCGTATCCGCGGCGCCGCGCTCGACGTCTTCGACGTGGAGCCCTTGCCCCAGGGTCACCCGTTCTGGACGCTTGACAACGTGCTGCTCTCACCGCACTGCGCCGACCACACCTCCACCTGGCTGGAAGAAGCCGTCGAGTTCTTCGTCAGCAACTACCGCCGGTTCGCGGCAGGCGAGCCCCTCGAAAACGTGGTCGACAAGAAGGCCGGCTACTGAAATGGTTCAGCTCGCCGATATCCAGGCGGCATCGGAGCGAATCCGCCCGCTCGCCAAACGCACCCCCGTAATGACCTCGCGGCTGCTCGACGAAATCGCAGGGTGCCAGTGCTTCTTCAAGTGCGAGAACCTGCAGACCACCGGCTCGTTCAAGATCCGCGGAGCGGCAAACTTCCTGCTTTCGATCCCGGCCGCGGACCTGCCCCGAGGCGTGGTCGCGTTCTCCTCCGGCAATCACGCCCAGGCGGTCGCACGCTCCGCCGCGGTGGTCGGCACGCGAGCCACCATCGTCATGCCGACCGACGCGCCCGCCGCGAAGGTCGCCGCCACGCGCGCGTACGGTGCCGAAATCGTGACGTATGACCGCTTCACCGAAGACCGCGAGGCCATCGGCCGCCACATCGCCGCCGAAACCGGCGCCACGCTGGTCCCGCCGTTCGACCACGAGTGGATCATTGCCGGCCAGGGCACCGCGGCGCTCGAACTGATGGAACAGGTGCCAGACCTCGACGCCGTGGTCGCCTGCGTCGGCGGAGGCGGACTGCTCTCCGGGACCGCGACCGCAGTGCGCGGACTGCGCCCCGAAGTCCGCGTCTATGGAGCCGAGCCCGAGCTGGCAAACGACATGTTTCTCTCCGTCCGCAAAGGCGAGCGCGTAGAGATCCCGCCCCCCGAAACCATCGCCGACGGCCTCCGCCCCACCAAACCCGGCGCCCTGACCTTCCCCATAGTGCAACGCTTAGTCGACGACATCCTGCTCATCAGCGAAATTGAAATCCGCCAGTCCCAGTTACTGGTAATGAGCCGCCTCAAGGTAGTCGTAGAACCCAGCGGCGCAGTCAGTGCGGCAGCGGGGCTGTTCCGCAAGCTACCCGCCGGCGTCAGCCGCCTGGGGATGATCTTCTCCGGCGGCAACACTTAGAGGATGCTGCTCGCGTCGAGGGCGGCTAGTTCACCACCGAGCAGCAAGCGTGACGCTCGGATCAGCGGCCGGTCGTCTCCTGATTAACCGCAAGAGCAATCGAACGGCCGGTCTATCTTGTGCACCCACCTGAGTTGTCGGGCAGACTCAGATCGAGGACAATCAGGGAAAACTGCGGTCAGGACTAAAAAACTCTATTAGAGGGGCAACCGCGGAGTCTTTGGGATATGATCAAGAACATGCCGAGCAAACTAGAGTCTCTACTGAACGCGTCTCGTGAGCGCCAGAATACGTCAGCAGAGCAGGAGGCTCAGCGCCGGAGCTTCGCGTATGGAAACACTCATTTCGAAAATGAGCGCATCACCCGCGACACCATCAACCGTGCGGCTGAGGAACTGAGGATTAATGCGCAGAACGGACATCCAGCGCGATAGCAAGCCAGCATCTCATCAACTCTGTCGCGATCCTGAAGAGAAGGCAGCGCTTGAGGCGCGGAATGGACTAATCCAGTTTGACGAAGTGTTGAAGATGGTGGATGACTCGCAGCGAGTGGAATTCAAGCTGCGCCCGAGTATCATCCAGAAGCTTCAGCGGCTTGCAATCAAAGATATTTACACGTGTGCCGGAAATTTTCGCACGGGACCAGTGCATATAAAGGGCACGACGCATCAACCGCCAGAGCCAGAGTCTGTGTCTGAGCACGTCGAAGAAATGTGTGAGTACGTGAATGGTCACTGGTCCAACCACGCGACTTCAGCGCTTCACCTTTCTGCGTATCTTATGTGGCGTGTAAACTGGATCCACCCCTTCTCCGGTGGGAACGGAAGAACCAGCCGCGCTGTCTCGTATCTTGTGCTCTGCGCCAGGCTCGGATATCGATTGCCGGGTATTGATACCATCCCAGAGCAGATCGTCGCTAACCGCGAGCCTTATTACAAAGCTCTTGACGCAGCTGACGCCGCTTGGGGAGACAAGCGCGTCGACGTTCGCGCCATGGAGCAATTAATGGCTGAGATGCTGGCCAATCAGCTTTCTTCTGTCATAGACAAAGCAATGGGCAACTGACGGACCCGCATCGTGTTCTGGGCTGAAAGCGGTGGGTCGCATCAATCCCCTGAACGTCTGCCGACTGGCCAAATCCCCACGAAACCGGCTAACCATCTAAAGAGCGCCCAGTTGACTGAAGCTTCTTCAGAAACTCGACCAGAGCCTGGGAGGTCGACACGTCATACACCAGCGACCGAATCCCATACTTAGCCGCCGTCTTCCCCTCCAGCGCCTGACCCTTCGGCAGCAACGCAAAGTGAGGACCAGCACCCGCCACCCCATACCAACGCTCGATCTCCGCAGCCGACGTGCCAACAAACAGCACCGTCCGACCCCGCACCACCTCAGCACAAAGCGCCCGAGCCGGACCCTCAGCCTCATCCGGCCAAAACAAATCGCCGCGCAGCCGCACCGTCTCCCGGCCCATCTTCGCCGCCACCCCGTCGGGCATCGGCGACACCACCACCGCAAATGGCAGCTTCTTCAGCAGTTCCTGTGCCGGCGGCATCATCAGCGGCCGCGAGTTCATCTTTGCCAGGTACTCCGGGATCGCCTCCGGGTGCTCCTGCAGCAGCGCTCGAACGATCCGCTCAACATGCCCGTACTTCTTATCCCGGTGAATCTGGCGCAGCCTGTCCCCGTCCTCCCGCCCAATCCTCCGCGTATCCGCCAGATAGTCGCCCAGCCCCAGCATCAGGTAATGCCAGACCGGCATCCCACACTGGCGGCTGAACTCCTCGCCCGTGAACAGCATACACGTGCCGTCTCGGAGGGCTGCCACCAGCTCGACAGGCGGCTCCCCCAAAGGCTGCACCGGCGACACCGCACCAGGCGAGGATCTCGGGAACAAACGGTCAAGCAGATTCGAAAGTGACACGCAAACGTTCCATCGGCACCCCGCCAATGAACCATTAAGGAAGGTAAACCAAAATGGGGGGTCCTGACGTCCAATGTTTAAGGACGCATAATGGGAGGAAGTCCCCCAGGCTTCCCAGCAAGAAGCGTCGGGCAGGTTCCGCGCACAATGAAGTCAGCAATTATCGCTCTAATCGCCGTCGCCACAGTCGCATTCGCGGCTCCGCCATCTTCCGCCGAGCGCCCCCGCGCCGGCAAAACCGAGATTCTAAAGCTCGCCGACGTGAAGCCCGGCATGAAGGGCACCGCCTGGACCACGTTCCAGGGCGTCGAGCCCGAAGCCGTTCCCATCGACCTCATCGGCATCTGGAAGAACGCCTGGGGCCCGAAACAGGACATCATCCTGTGCCGCATGGGCGGACGGGCCATCGAGACCGGAGTGGCCGCAGGCATGAGCGGCAGCCCCGTGTATGTCGACGGCAAGCTCGTCGGAGCCGTCTCCCTGCGCATCGGCGCGTTTACCAAAGAGCCCATCTGCGGAATCACGCCCATCGAACTGATGCTCGACATCAATGCGCTCGACTGGAGCCGCCCCTCCGACGCCCGCGTGCCTGGCGCTCAGGGTCGCGTGCAGCGCGCCTCCACTCTCGAAATCCCGAGCGAAGTGATGGCCCAGGCCGTCTCCGCCGGAGTCTCGCAGGAATTCTCCACCAGCCAGCCGCTGCTGCAGCCCATCGACACTCCGCTGCTCTTCTCCGGCTTCCATGCGAGCGCGCTGGAGCAGTTCGGCCCCATCTTCCGGCAACTCGGCGTGACGCCCGTGCAGGGCGGCGCCAGCGCTGCACTGAAGACGGCAGCCCCCACCGGCGACTGGAAAAACTCGCTGCAGCCCGGCGACCCGATCGCGGGCGTGCTGGTCTCAGGCGACATGAGCGTCACGGCTCTCGGAACCACCACCTATAACGACGGCAACCGCGTGCTCGGCTTCGGCCACCAGTTTCTGAACCTCGGCCCTGTCGACATCCCGATGGCCACTGGCGACGTCCTCATGGTTCTCGGCTCCACCTATCAGCCGGTGAAACTGGCGAACGCCACCGGCGTAGTCGGATCCCTCAAACAGGATCGCCACAGCGGCATCATGGGCGAGCTCGGCTCCACCTCGGAAATGATCCCGGTCACCGTCAAGGTCCGCACCTTCGGCGACGGCGACAAAGTGAAGCGCGAAAAAGAACTGCACTTCAACGTCTTCGTCGAGCAGAAGTGGACCCCCTACCTGATGATGGCCACGCTGTTCAACTCCATCTCCGGTTTTAACGACTTCGCCGAGGAAGCGACATACCGCCTCAGCGGCGATATCGAACTGGAGGGCATGTCGAACATCAGCCTCAACACCATGCTGGCCCCGGGCGATGTGCCAATGCCTCCGTCCATGATGCTGGCCGGCTGGTGGGGCGACAAGTTCAACAAGCTGTACGGAAACAACGTCAAGGTGCCCCGGCTCCGCAGCGTGAACGCCACAGTCGACCTGCTGCCGCAACGCCGCATCGCGACCCTGGAAAGCGCCTGGATCCCGGTGACGGAAGTCGAAGCAGGCTCCGAGGTTCCGCTCAAGGTGTACCTGCGGCCCTATCGCGGGGATCGCATCGAGCGCGAGATCAAAGTGAAGATCCCGGCGGGCATGCCAAAGGGCGAACACCGCATCCTGCTCAGCGATGCCGACACGCTGAACCGCGCGCAGACCTTCGCAGGCTCGGCGAACCGGTTCATCGATCTGCCTCAGGCTGTATCGCTGATCAACCAGGAACGCAGCAATAACCGCCTGTACGTTTCGCTGGTGCAGCCGCGGCCCACGTTCTACGAAGACGACAAAACCATGCCCAGCCTCCCCGCCTCCGTACTAAACGTGATGCAGGCCAGCCGCGCAGGCAATCGCCCCTTCGTTTCATCCGGTGAGAGTACACAGGAGCAGGCCTCCATTCCATTCGAGTTCGTGGTGTCGGGCAGCCAGTCTGTCCGGATCACAGTCAGATAAGATGACCAAAAATTTCGCTATCCTCGCGGTACTCCCACTGGTGGTGAGTGCCGTGCCGCTGCTGTTTGCCGTGGACACCCAGAGCTGGGTCCACAATGACCGTACGGACTTTGAAAAAGGAACCCTGAAAGGGCTATCCATGCGGAGCGACGGGCGTCTGATGCTGGCGCCGCAGTTCCGCGAACTGGCCGATCCCTCCACCGCGTATCTTTGGGCGCTGGCCGTCGATTCCAAAGGCACGCTCTACACCGGCGGCGGTTCGCCAGGCGCCGCCTCTTCGAAGCTGACCGCGGTCGACGAGCAGGGCAAATCGCGTACCGTGGCGGAACTCCCCGGCCTGCAAATCCAGACCATCGCCATCGACAGGCAGGATCGTGTGTACGTGGGTACCGCGCCCGACGGCAAGGTCTATCGCGTCAACGGTGCGGATGGCAAATTCGACGTCTTCTACGACCCCAAAGCCCACTACATCTGGGCGCTCGCGTTCAGCGGTAAAGGCGACCTTTTCGTTGCCACCGGCGACAGTGGCGAGATTCACCGCGTCACGCCGAACGGTCAGGGCAGCGTCTTCTTCAAAACCGAGGAAACGCACGCAAGATCGCTCGCCATCGACGCAAAAGATAACCTCATCGTTGGCACCGAACCAGGCGGCCTGGTGCTGCGCATCTCGCCCGACGCAAATGGGTTCGTTTTGTATCAGACGGCGAAGCGTGAGGTGACCGCCGTGGCCGTCGCAAAGGACGGCTCTGTGTACGCCGCTGCCGTTGGCAACAAGAGCGCGACAACCGGCCCATCTCTTTCCGTTCCTGTCCCGCAGCCCTCGCCGGCACCTCCTGCGCCTCCGGGAGCTCCGGCTGCCGCGCAGGCCCGGCCGCTTCAGCCCGCGCCGTCTGCACCGCAGTCCGCGCCGGTTTCGATAGCCGGTGGGTCTGAGGTATATCGCATCGGCGTCGACGGCTATCCGCAGCGTATGTGGACCAATCCGGCCGACGTGGTTTACGCCATCGCCTTCGACAGCAACGGCCGCCCCGTGCTGGGCACCGGCAACAAAGGCTACCTGTATCGTCTTGATTCCGAGCGTTATTCCACGCTGCTCATCAACGCCGACCCGACCCAGGTCACGGCGCTGGCGACTGGCCCGGGCAACCGCATGTACGCAGCCACCGGCAATGTCGGCAAGGTGTACTCGGTGGGGCCTGGCGTCGAGCGCTCCGGCACCTACGAAAGCGAAGCACTCGACGTCGGCTTCTTCTCCCTCTGGGGCCGAGCCTCTACCAAGACCGAACTGCAGGGCGGTACGGTAAAACTGGAAACCCGCAGTGGCAACCTCGACCGGCCGCAGAAGAACTGGAGCCCCTGGGCAGCGCTCGATGGCAACGGCCGCGTCGCGTCCCCGCCGGCTCGATTTCTCCAGTACCGGCTGACCATGAACACCAGCGGCGCGACCTCGCCCGAACTGCGCGAGATCGAAGTGGCGTACAAAACGAAGAACGTTCCCCCAGTCGTCAGCGAAGTGGAGGTGACCCCGGCCAACTACCGTTTCGCCGCACCATCCACCATCACACTGACCACGCCAACCACGCTGACTCTGCCGCCCATCGGGTCGAAGCGTCCCGTCAATGCCTCCGTCGCTCTGGATAACACCACGTCGAGCTCGATGAACTACGCCAAAGGCTTCACCGGACTCCGCTGGGCGGTCAACGATCCGAACGGCGATAACGTTCTGTCGAAGGTGGAGATCCGCGGGCTGGCGGAGAAGGAATGGAAGCTGCTGCGCGACAAGGTGAAGGAGAAGTACCTCAGCTTCGATTCCACCGCGTTCCCGGACGGCGACTACGTGATGCGGGTAACCGTCACCGACGCGCCCGACAATCCGCCCGAACAGGCGCTAACCGCCAGCGTCGAAGGCGATCGCTTCGGCATCGACAACACGCCGCCCGTCATTAACGGACTAAATGCAACTCGCTCCGGTACGGCGGTCAATGTGCGCTGGCAGGCTCGCGACGCCAAAGGCATCATCAGCAAGGCCGAGTATTCCATGAATGGGGCCGACTGGGTTGTAGCCGACCCCGTTTCGAAGCTCTCCGACGCCCCCCAGCTAGACTACAACCTCACGATGGAAGCCGGAGCCGGTGAAGTGGTCGTAGCCGTCCGCGTAACCGACGAGTACGACAACGTAAGCGTAGCCAAAACCATAGTCCCAGATAAAACGTGACAGGGGGCAGCTCCGGGGGCCTGCCCCAGGGCCCATAAGCGCTAACTTAAGGATTGATGTTTTTTAATGAAGGCGCTATACTGTCAGCATGCACCCTCTCGACGAGGATTGGAATCTGCTACT
>JAWXCM010000135.1:0-15012 GCA_034408745.1 Bryobacteraceae bacterium | reverse complement strand
CTTCCATCACCGCTCCCCCCGACGCCCTCACGATCGCTTCCACCACATGTTCGCGACGCACGTGCATCCCGCGAATGTCGTTGATTCTGCTGTCGTTCGTCTCACCCACCAGCGCGTTCACCGACCGCACTTTCTCATTCCCGGGCAGCCGCACCGTGTACCCGACCACGGCCTCCATTGCCGTACCGACGCTGAGCGTGTTGGTCAGCACGATCGGCGTCTCGATCTGCCCCAGCTCGTTCACCTGCGTCGATCCGGCCAGCTTGCCGAACGCGTTGCCGACGAACACCGCGCCCGCCACCTTGTCGTTGAACACATTCCCGCCGTGCGGCAGGATCGCGGTCACCCCGGTCCGTACGGTCGAACCCTCAATCAGAGTCTTGTGCCCGACCAGCACCCCGGCCACATCGGTGATCGCATTCGCCTTCCCCGGCGGAAACACCCCCGGCTTCAAACCAAGGTCGCGAGCCCGCACCGCCAGCGGTGAGGCGAACGCCGCACTCGAAGGCGCCCCAATTCCGAGCAGATCGGCGACCAGTGCCGCTACCGACGCGCTCCGTTGCGGCCCCAGTGACCTGCCCGCCGCAGCGCGAGGGCCGGTCACCAGCAGAACGGCCTTCATGTCGGCCCGGTTCGGATCGAACCCGTGAGCTCCGACCGGCCTGACGGCCTTCTGCAGCACACCCCCGTCGCCCGATTCCGTGGGACCATACCCCGGACGCAGGTCGAAACAAAGGTCGGCACCCGCCGGATCCACGTGCCCGAAGAACCTAAGGTCCTCCTGGGACCGGTAGACCATTGTCACCACCGGCTGACCGTCATCCGCCTTCACCGCCACCAACGCCGCGGCCACCTGGTCGAGCACGCCCTCGCGCTCGGCAGCCTTCACAGTGCCGCCTTTCCAGTCGTCCGTATTGACCAGAACGCAGGTGTTCAGCGCCACGGCTTTGCCCGCCAGCCCCGCACCCTGCAGCACCTTGTTGACGCCCACGTACCACTCGACCGGCGCCATTCCGTGGTCGCTGGCCACCACCACGTGATCCTCGCGCGACGCCAGCCCCAGCAGCGCCTCGGCCGCCCGGTTGACAGCTACGAAGCCCCACTTCCGCCACTCCCGATACGATTCGCCGAGCCCATACCAAAGATGGTCCAGATCGTCGATGGCGGACACATACGTAATCAACAGATCCGGATCGCGCTTGCGAGCCAGCCACTTCACTTCGGCAATCTGCTGCCGGACCACCAGTTCCAGCGTCTCCAAAAACCGCCGCTCGTTGATCAGCGTCCGCGTCCAGAGCGAACCCGCCGCATTGCCGACCGCCGGACCCACCTCGCGCTGCATCTCCCGTGCCACCTCGGCGTTCACCCGCGAATCGGCGTAGATCGCCATCTCCTGAATCGGAGTCTGCAGCAGCTCAAAGTCCGAGCCGTCCGCTGCCAGCGAGAACAGCCGAAACGCCACAAACGCCGGCAGTCCCTCCACTTCCAGACCCGCGCTCCAGTGCCTGGCCAGCGCCCGATTGCGCGGAGCCTCGATCTCTTCAGGCTGCGCACGAACCTCGACCATCTGGGAACCACTCCGAACCCGCAGGCCACCCGCAACCACCTCAGCCCGGAACGTCGACTTGCCCGCCATCCACTCGAAGCACACCGGTGCACCGGCGCACTCCACCTTCCGCACGCCCTCCCCGCCAGGCCGGACCAGCTGCCACGGCGCAAACGACCGGCTTTGGAATCCATTGGCCACCACCAGGTTCGGCATTGGGCCGGAGCCGACCGTCTGCGGCGTGAACGGAAACACCTGAGTGACCTGATGCGCGACGACGCGCTTACCCTGCCGAGCCGCCGTCAGCCAGATCGGTTCGGCTGTCAAACCCTCAGAGCGAAACCCGACCACGCGCTCCGTGAACGCATGCGCCGAGCGAGGCATCAGCGGCGTCTGGTTGTACAGTATCCCGTTGCCGCCTGCGTAAGTGCCGGTCCACAGCGCGGCGTGTCCGTTGGCGGTGGTGCTGGGATAGGCGGGCATCAGGCCCTCGGCATACGCGCCGGTACGCATCATGCCCCGGAGCGCGGTCAGCGGCTCGGCCGCGGGATCGGCCGTAAGCCGCTCATATCCAAGGGCATCGAACGACATGAAGAACACCCGGCTCCGCGCCGGCGCCACACAGGGAACCAGAAGCAGCAGCAGCCCCAGCCAGGCGGCCTTCCGCATATTAGGCAGGGACACTCGGGAGCCCGGCGAGTGCCATCGCGAGTTCCGATTCCTCGTACTGCTGGTCCGTTAGCTTGCCTGTGAAGTAGTCGGTGTAAGCCTGCATATCGAAGTGGCCGTGCCCGCACAGGTTGAACAGAATGGTGCGGCAAACGCCATCCCGCTGGCAGCGAAGCGCCTCGTCGATGGCGCCCTTCACCGCATGATTCGCCTCCGGCGCCGGCAAAATACCCTCGGCCCGCGCGAACGCCACGCCCGCCTCAAAGCAGGCCAACTGCCCATACGACCGCGCTTCGATCAGCCCGAGTTCCTTCAAATGGCTGACCATCGGCGCCATGCCGTGGTAGCGCAGCCCACCGGCATGAAATCCCGGAGGCGTGAACGTGGAGCCCAGCGTATGCATTTTGGTAAGCGGCGTCAAATGCGCCGTATCGCCGAAGTCGTAGGCATACGTCCCCTTGGTCAAACTGGGGCAGGCTGACGGCTCCACCGCCACCACCTGGATCTTTTTCCCGCCTCGGAGTTGTTGGCCGATAAACGGAAACGCGATCCCCGCGAAGTTCGACCCGCCGCCGGTACAGCCGACGATCACATCGGGGTAATCCCCGGCCATATCCAGCTGGATGATCGCTTCCTGGCCGATCACCGTCTGGTGCAGCAGCACATGGTTCAGCACCGAGCCCAGCGCGTATTTCGTATCCTCGCGCCCAGCCGCCACTTCCACCGCTTCCGAGATCGCGATGCCGAGACTGCCCGGGTGATCCGGCCGCTGCTTCAGGATCGCGCGCCCCGCGGCAGTCTCCTCTGACGGAGAGGCGATACAACGCGCGCCGTAAGTCTGCATCAACGCCCGCCGGTACGGCTTTTGGTGGAACGAAACGCGGACCATAAAGACGTCCACGTCGATACCAAACAGAGCCCCGGCAAAGGCAAGAGACGAGCCCCACTGCCCCGCCCCGGTCTCCGTCACCAGCTTCCGAACCCCGGCTTCCCGATTGTAGAAAGCCTGCGGCACGGCCGTGTTCGGCTTGTGGCTCCCGGCCGGACTAACTCCCTCATATTTGTAGTAGATGCGAGCCGGAGTATCGAGTAACTTCTCAAGTCTGCGCGCCCGGTATAACGGCGTCGGACGCCACTGCCGGTAGACGTCCCGAACTGGCGTCGGGATCTCAATCTCTCTTTCGGTGCTGACTTCCTGCTGGATCAACGCCATCGGGAAGAGGGGGGCCAAATCATCGGGCCCGAGCGGCTGCAGCGTTCCAGGATGCAGCGGTGGAGGAACTGGCCGGGGCAAGTCTGCCGCCAGGTTGTACCAGTGCCTCGGGATGCGACTTTCGTCGATTACGTACTTGATGGAGTCCGACATGGCCGGTGGTTTGATCTTATGTATATCACCTGCGTGTATCCGCGTCCTTACTAAGTGCGATACCCAGTCTTCTCCGGCTATTTCGCTGACCCGTTCGTGTGGCTGGCTGGCTCGACGTACTACGCCGTCGGCACCGGACCCGTCGAGGATGGCAGCAATCTGTTCCCCCTCCTCACCTCCCCGGATCTGTCCCACTGGCGGCCTGCCGGCGGCGCGCTGCAGCATCCAGGGCCGGAGCTCGGCAGCGATTTCTGGGCTCCTGAGGTTGCCTTTGCCGAGGGCCGTTACTGGATGTACTACTCGGCTGGGTGGGCAGACCGCGGGCATCATCTTCGCGTCGCCTCGTCGGACGTGCCCGACGGTCCCTACGTGGACACGGGCGTCGCACTCACCGATCCGTTCGTCTGCCCGTTCGCCATTGACGCCTCCCCCTTTCAGGACGACGACGGGAGCTGGTACCTGTTCTACGCCCGCGATTTCCTCGACTCCACCGACGGCGACTGCCGGGCCGGCACTGGCATTGTGGTGCAGCCGATGGCCAGCATGACGGAGCTGAGCGGCGAGGCTGCTACCGTGATTCGGGCTCGTTATGACTGGCAGCGCTTCCTGAACAATCGCCTGATGTACGGCCGGCGATTCGACTGGCACACCGTGGAGGGTCCCTGCGTCCGCAAACGCCTCGGCCGCTACTGGTGCCTGTTCAGCACCGGCCGGTGGGAAAACGAAACCTACGGCATGGACTGGGCCGTCTCGGACAGTGTGACCGGCCCATGGACGTTTGACGGCGACGCCTCCGGCGCCCGGCTGCTGCGCACGGTACCGGGCGAGCTGATCGGCCCGGGCCACAACAGCGTCATTACCGGACCGGATAGCGAGACCGACTTTCTCGTCTATCACGCATGGGATGCGGCGATGACGGCCCGGCGCATGTACATGGAACCAATGGTGTGGACAAACCGCGGTCCCCGTCTGAGACAATGAAACTGGTATAAATGGCGATCAAAATTCAGGTGCCGAAAAAGGCGGCGTTCGTGCGGTTCCTTTTGAACCCCTGGGGACGGGCCTTTTTAATTCTCTTTGTCGTCATCAACACCGTCCTGCTGGGTACGTTCGCGTTCTACTACACCAGGTACGCCAAGCTCATCGAAAAGAAGCTCTTTGCCGGACCGTTTGCAAACACCTCCATGTTGTTTGCCGCGCCGCAGGTGGTGATGGTGGGCGACACGGTGGAATTGAACGAAATGGCCTCCGCCCTGAGGCGCAGCGGCTATGCCGACGCTAAGGGCACGGCGCGGATGGGTTGGTATAACGTCCGGCCCGATGCCCTTGAGATCTTCCCTGGCCCCGACAGCTACTTCGATGACGAAGAAGCTGTCATCAAGGTGAAGGGCGGAAAGATCAGCCAGATCATCTCTCTGCGCGACAACTCCGAGCGCACGCAATACCTCCTTGAACCGGAGCTGATCACAAACCTGTTCGACCGTACGCGCGAGAAGCGCCGCATGGTGCGGTTTGAGGATCTGCCCAAAAACCTCGTCAACGCGGTGACCGCGACCGAGGACAAACGTTTCTTTCAGCATTCGGGCTTCGACCCATTGCGCATCCTCAAGGCCGCCTACATCGACTTCCGTGAGCAGCGCCGGGCGCAGGGCGCGTCGACCCTCAGCATGCAGCTGGCGCGCGGCTTCTGGCTGACGCCGGAAAAGACCTGGCAGCGCAAGATCGCCGAGACCATGATCACGCTTCACCTGGAGCAGAAGCTCTCCAAGGAGAAGATCTTCGAGTATTACGCCAATCACGTCGACCTTGGGCGTCGCGGCAGCTTCGCCATCCGCGGATTTGGCGAGGCGGCCCAGCAGTACTTCGGCAAGGATTTCCGCGACCTCTCAATTCAGGAGTGCGCCACGCTGGCCGGGCTGATCCAGCGGCCCAGTTACACCAACCCCGTGAAGTGGCCCGACCGCGCCCGCAACCGGCGCAATGTCTCGCTCACTCTGATGCGCGAGAACGGCTATATCGACGACCGGGAGTACGCGACGGCGGTGGAATCCCCGCTGGTCGTTTCCAAAACAGGCTCGGAATCCAGCGACGCTCCGTATTTCGTCGACCTTGTGAACGACTGGCTGCTGGATCAGTTCCAGAATCACGACTTCCAGAACAGCGCGTATCGCGTATACACCACGCTCGACATCGAGTTGCAGCACGACGCGGCGGTCGCCGTTCGCGAGGGCATTAAGGAAGCCGACGAACTGATCCGAAAACGCGCGAAAAAGGGCATCCCGTACCGCGAGCCGCAGGTGGCTCTGGTCGCCATGGACCCGGCTACCGGCGCGATCAAGGCACTGATCGGCGGGCGCGACTACGGCCTCAGCCAGTTGAACAGGGCACGGGCCAACCGCCAGCCTGGCTCGGTATTCAAACCGTTTGTCTACGCCGCGGCCCTGAACACGGGGCTCGAAGGCGGCAGCGGTGCGCTGACACCGGCCACGATGCTCGCCGACGAACCCACCACGTTCTACTACGATGACCGCACGTATGCGCCGAGCAATTTCGGCGACAAGTTCTACGGTAACGTGCCGATGCGTATGGCCCTGGCTAAGTCACTCAACATCCCAACCGTCAAGCTGGGCGAATCGGTGGGCTTTAAGGCGGTGCTCGATCTCGCTAAACGCGCCGGGCTAAGCATGGACGTGCGGGCGACGCCGGCGATTGCGCTGGGCTCGGCCGATGCGACTCCGATTGAAGTCGCCAGCGCCTACACCATGTTCCCGAGCCGGGGCGTTGCTTCGAAGCCACAGTGGGTATCCCTGATTCGGAGCAACCGTGGTGAATCGGTTTACGAGGGCAAGCCTGACCGCAAGGCCGTGCTCGACCCTCGCGTCGACTACCTGATGGTCAGCCTGATGCAGGAAGTGATGCGCTCCGGCACCGCGGCCGGGGTTCGCGGGCGCGGTTTTACGCTGCCGGCGGCGGGCAAAACAGGCACTTCGCGTGACGGCTGGTTTGCCGGCTTCACCTCAAAGCTGGTGTGTGTCGTCTGGGTCGGTTTCGACGACGGCAAGGACCTGAACCTTGAGGGCTCCAGGTCGGCTCTGCCAATCTGGACCGAGTTCATGAAGCGGGCGCACACGCACCGCGCCTACAAGAACGTCAGTGAGTGGGATGCACCCGAGGGCATCGTGAGTGTCGACGTGGACCCCACGACGGGGCAGCTGGCTACGGCAGGATGTCCGGCAGCTCGCTCCGAGGTGTTTATCTCAGGTACGCAGCCGGTGGAGCTTTGCCGCATCCATGGCGGCGGTGCTACGCAGGTGGCCGGGTGGGAGACCACTCCCGCGGCTCCGACCAAAGCGGCTGAAGACCCCAGCAGACCTGTTCGAGCCGCCCGCGGTGCTCCGGCGTCCAGCAACTCGGTGCAGATTCCCGCGTCCGGCGGGGCTGGCGACGTGCGCCCCGAGGAACCAAAGAAGCCTGAGGAAAAGAAGGGATTCTTCGGCCGGATCCGGGATATTTTCAAGTAGACGGCCCGTCTACCTTTCAAACCTCACAGCAGCCTCGGTTTGCTGCCACGGCTGCGATTCGGCGCACGTACCGGCGGTTTGTTTCTCCACCAGCAACGTGTTCGGGTCGGGCATACTGAGCAGCAGAATGCCTCCCAGGTTGCCGATCGCCAGCCGGCCCGGAGTCCGAGCCATGCTCCAGCGGTCATAGCAGTAGACGTTGCCGTCGGCAGTCACCTTCCGGAACGGCGCGTTGATCCGGGTGTCGTCGTCCTGCGGAGTGAAGGAGTACGGGGCCATCCTGACTCCCGGCAGCGACAAGCCCGCGGCGATGATGGGCACAGCCGGGTCAATGTAATCCGACACCAGGGCGAGTGACGGGCTGTAGTCCTGGACGTCTCGCAGATAAATGCCCGGGCGGAACCAGTTTCCCTGCGCGGTACCCACAATGTCAGGACGAAACGTCCCCCAGCGAGGCTCCGCTGTCCGCTGCACCTGACCATCCCAACTGGTCAGTTTCGGTTCGAACTGCGACTTGACGTCGTCTGGAAAATACTCGAAAGGCGAGACGTAATACGGGTAATCGAATGGGTAGTGCTCCAGCACAGCCAGACCCTCGGGCTTGCGCCGCATATCGGAAAGGCCGAAATCCACCCCACCCGTACCGTCGCCAGACGCCCCGGCATGTTCCCCCGCAAGCACTTTCTCAAACACCCGCACGGAGCACTTGACGATCACGCCAGTCTGGTCATTGAAGTCGTAACAGCTCTTCGACGGCGCGGCGTCAAAGATGGCCTTCAGCCGGTCCGACAACGAGCCAAGGTGGTTGAAATAGCCTCGCATCTGGCGGCACGGTTGGTAGTAGAGCTGGTAGCCCGAGCCGCCGGACGGATAGGCGGTCGACCAGATCTCCGTGACCCACATATCGCCCGGGAAGCGCATCTGGCGGACGGGAGTCGGGTCGCCTGGAAGAGCCATCACAAACGCCGAGTGCTTGGCCGGGAACAGGTGCACGGGCAGCGAAACGAAGCCAAGCGGCCGGAACGCGAGGAAGTCCTCAAGTGCAAACGGCAGCACGGAAAAGACCGGCCCGTCCGGGCAATCCGGCAGCTGGTTTTGCGGCTGCTGCGGCTGCTGGGCCAGGGCGGCAGAGGCCAGCAGGGCGAAAACACATAGCTTCATGGCTTGCTAACTCCCGGCTTCAGGTACCGGTCGAACCAGTCGAACGCATCGGCCTGCATGGCGAGGTCGAACTTGTGCGGGCCATCGTAGAACTTCGTCCGGTAGTGGTCTGAGGCGCCGGCACGGCGGAACGTGTCCGCCATCATGGCGTCGGCTCGCTCCATCTCAGACAAGGTGAACAGCTGATCCTGGCGGTTGTTCAGGACCAAAGTCGCAGCCGGAGCCCGCAGCGCCAGAATCTCCGGGAAGTCGAGCTCCTTCGGTAACAGTGGAACGTAAGTCATCCACGTATGTGTAAACGCCTTGTCGAGCAGGAAGTCGCGCCATGTAGTCATGAAGCCGACCGGAATCGCGACTTTGATACGCGGGTCAAGTCCGCCGAGGAAGACGGTGCGCATGCCGCCACCCGAGAGGCCCGCGCAGCCCAGGCGTTCCCGGTCGACCTCCGGACGCGCCGCCAGGATGTCGAGGGCTCGCTGATCCTCAACCAGGTAGACGCCGGGCCAGGTGGTTCCGGCGGAAAGCAGGCTCTTCTCCATGATGTGCTCATGGGCCGCGGCGAAAGCGTTGTATTTGGCGATCCCATCTGCGTCCGTGGGCTCCGGGTCGACTCCATTGGCGCGGACGCGTTCCGATACTTCGCTCACGCGCACCCGCCGGCTGCCAAACGGGAACGTGTCATGAACCAGGACAGCGTACCCGCGTTTGGCGATCTCGTTCGCCCAGGCTTTTCCTTCGTAATAGTGGGCCTGGTGCTTCTCGACGATTGGCCACGGGTCGTTGTCGACGCGAACGATTTTGCGCCACCCGAGAAACTTATTGCCGCCGTGATCGTGGAGGGCGAGGATGCCGGGGAGCGGGCCTTTGGCGCCTGATGGCTTCAGCAGGACGGCTTCAGTGGGCGGCCCCATGGGGAGCTGCCACGTCAGGAATTCGATGTCGAGCCCGTCGTACTCGACTTTCCGGGTGACGGTCACTTTGGGCGTGCCGCCGAGGTTCACCGGGGCAATGCGTTCGAGTGCGCGGGCCTGTGCAATGTTGCGCCACTGGTCGACGGACTGCCACTTTCCGGTGCGGAAGGAGAGGGACGCGGGACCGTCGCCCAAAACATCGCGCGAGAGCCACGGGCCATACGGGCCGAGCTGGTTCAGCCGCACTGGCTCGGCGGGCGACTGCGCGAATGCGACCGCTGCGATCAGGACCGGCGCGAAGCGAATCATTCTTCCCCTATTCTTGTCACATTGGAGATCGTACCAGTTTGGGGCATCGCCGGGGCGCGAGAGAGTTGTGGAATGTGATACGCTCGCGGCAGCTATGAAGTGTGGCGGGGTATTTTTGTGTCTGCTCGCCGGGACGGTTCAGGCCGCTACCCTGGAGCAGGATTTCGACAAGACAGTGAAGCCGTTTGTGGCCTCGTATTGCGGAGGCTGTCACGGCGGTAAAACCCCGGTCGCGCAGTTCAATATGCAGCGCTACGGCTCGATGGCTTCGGTTGTCGAGGACATTGGGCACTGGAACCTGGTTCTGGATCGGGTCGCGGCGAAGCAGATGCCTCCCATTGGCGGTAAACAGCCGTCTGAAGTGGAACGGCAGGCGCTGGTGGACTGGATTCGCGCCGTGCGTACCACTGAGGCAAAGAAGAACGCCGGGGACCCTGGGCAGGTGCTGGCGCGGCGCCTTAGCAACGCCGAGTACAACTACACGGTTCGCGATCTGACGGGCATCGACATGCAGCCGACGAAGGAATTCCCGGTGGACCCGGCGAATCCCGCTGGTTTCGACAATTCGGGCGAGTCCCTGAATATGTCCCCGGCTTTGCTCAACAAATATCTGCAGGCCGCGCGCGAAGTGGGCAACCACATGGTGCTGACTCCCGACGGAATTGCCTTCTCGCCACACACAATGCTGGTGGAGACGGACCGGGAAAAGTACGCCATTCAGCGAGTCGTCGACTTCTATCTGCGGCAGCCCACCGATTATTCCGAATATTTTCTGGCGGCGTGGAAGTATAAGAATCGCGCAGCCCTCGGCAAACCCCGCATGACGCTTGCCAGTGCGGCGGCTGAGTCGAAACTAAGCGCGAAGTACCTGCCGATGGTCTGGCGGATTCTGGGCGAGACGAAGGACCCGGCGACCGTCGAAGCCGGTCCGGTGAAAAAGCTGCGCACCATGTGGCGCGCGCTGCCGGCTCAGGGGAACGAGGAAGAGATCCGGAAGCAGTGCGTGGCGATGCGGGATTACGTGGTTCGCATGCGCAAGGTAACGGCGATGGAGTTCGTCTCGCCGATCGTGCGCGGACTGAGCTCCACGTCGCAGCCGCTGATGAATTACAAGTTCCGTCAGTTCAACGCCAGCCGCCGGAAGTTTGACCCGAAGGCACTTCGGATGGAGAACGACCCACCGCCGGAGGCGCCGGCCAACATGCCGCGGTACGCGGGTCTCGGGGGCGAGGCGGCGGTACGGGCCGCGGCCCTGATGGTGAAGGCGCGGGCTGCCGACGCGGTCGAACTGACGGTGCCGGCGGGACAGCGCGAGAAATGGGAAGCGGCATTTACGGCGCTGGCCGATGTATTTCCCGACAATTTTTTTATTAAGGAACGCGGCCGGTTCTTCCCGGACGATTCGCAGGATAAAGGCCGTCTGCTGAGCGCGGGCTATCACAATGTGATGGGCTACTGGCGCGACGACACGCCGCTTCAGGAACTGATCCTCGACGACGCGGGCAAAAAAGAACTGGACCGACTCTGGCTGGATTTCGAGTACATGGGTGACTACACCATGCGCACGTATGTCCAGTATTACTTCAACCAGAGCGGCGAGGTGGAGGGGCGCGGACGCGAGTCGGGCAGTTTCCGTCCGCCCGATGCGGAAGTCGCTTCGCCAAAGGTGATCTTCGGGCTTCGCGATCAGTACCTTGCCAAGGCGATATCGGTGGACGCTGGCCCGGTGGCGCTGGGGGCTATTCGTTACCACTTCCAGTGGGTGAACGATTCGCTGCGGGCCATCGAGAAGGTTCGTCTCGACTCCACTCCGAAGCATCTGGACGCACTGCTGCCATTCGCCGCGAAAGCATGGCGCAGGCCCGTGACAGCGGCCGAGGGCGCGAGGATCAAAGAGTTTTACAACACGCTGCGGGAGAAGAGTGCGCTGACGCATGAAGAGGCTGTGCGCGATTCGGTGGTTAGCATTTTGATGTCGCCGAATTTCCTGTACCGGGTGGACCCGCCGCAGGTGCTGTCGCGAGCACCCTCGGGAAAGACGGTTCCGCTGTCGTCCTATGCACTCGCGAACCGGATTAGCTATTTCATCTGGTCGACGATGCCGGATGTCGAGTTGCTGTCCCATGCGGCGAAGGGTGACCTGGGACGTCCCGAAGTGCTGCGGGCGCAGGTTCGCCGGATGCTGAAGGACGACCGGGCGAAGGGGCTGGCGACGGAATTTGCAGGCAACTGGCTGGAATTCCGGCGCTTTGAGGATATTAGCTCAGTAGACCGCGGCCGATTTCCGCACTTTACGAACGAATTGCGGTCGGCGATGTTCGAGGAACCGGTCCGATTCATCGAGGACGTGATTCGCAGCGACCGTTCCGTGCTGGATTTGCTGTACGGAAAACACACGTTCGTGAATCCGGTTTTGGCGAAGCACTACGGGATGCCGGAGGTGAGCGGGAAGAACGACCATTGGGTGAGGGTGGACGACGCGGCGCAGTACGGGCGTGGCGGAATTCTGCCAATGGCGGCGTTCCTGACGCTGAATGCTCCGGGACTGCGAACAAGCCCTGTTAAGCGGGGTTACTGGGTGGTGCGACGGGTGCTGGGTGAGACGATTCCGCCTCCTCCGCCTAACGTTCCCGAACTTCCGGCCGATGAATCGAAGGCGGATCTGCCGTTGCGCGACATGCTGGCGAAGCATCGGGAGAATCCGGCGTGCGCGGCGTGTCATGCGCGGTTCGACTCGTTCGGTCTGGCTTTTGAGAATTACGGACCGACGGGGGAGAAGCGCACGGCCGATCTGGGCGGACGTCCGGTGGATACGAAGGCAGTGTTTCCGGGCGGGACGGAAGGCTCGGGGTACGAGGCGGTTTTGTCGTACATCCGGGAGCACAGACAAAAAGATTATCTGGATAACCTGAGCCGCAAATTGCTCGCCTACTCACTGAGCAGATCGCTGTTGCTGTCCGATGAGCCGGCGATCGAGAAAATGACAGCCGCCGTGGTGGCTGGTGGGTACAAGTTTAGCGGGCTGGTGGAAGCGATTGTGACCAGTCCGCAGTTTATTAACCGAAGGTCCGAGACACTAAGCTCGGCCGTAAAACCGCAAGTGGCGCGGGCTAACTGAGGGCTTATGAGCAAACGGATTTCGCGACGGACGGTGCTGCGTGGCGCCGGCGTGACTATGGCACTCCCCTGGATGGAGTCCCTTCCCTGCTTCGCTGCAGCGCCCGCGGGTGGTTCGACGGCTGCGCAACAGTTCCCGAAGCGCTTCGGCGTGATCTTCATGGGCAATGGCGTCAATGAGGACCACTGGGGCAGCGAGGGCTCGGGCGCTGAGATGAAGCTGAGCAAGACGTTGTCGCCGCTGGAGCCGATCAAGGGCAAGGTCAACGTCATTCACGGTCTGTTCCAGAAGCGTGCGACTGGCCAGGGAATTCATCCGGCGCAGACGGGCGCGCTGCTGTCGGGCGCGGCGATCCAGAAAGGCGCGATTCTGCGGGCCGGCATCACAGTCGACCAGATGATTGCGAGCCGGGTTGGGCAGGACACGCCGCAGTCGAGCATTGTTCTGGCCTGCGAGCAGCCGATGACCGGTTATCACGAGACCAATTTCTCGCTCGCCTACAGCTCTCATATTTCATGGCAGAGCCCCGAATCTCCCGTTCCAAATGAAGTGTATCCGTCGCTGGCCTGGGATAATTTGTTCGAAAATCGCGGCAGTTTGCGGAATATGAGCATCCTGGACCGGGTGCGCGAGGACGCGACGTCGCTGACGAAGAAGATCAGTTCGGGGGACAAGGCGAAGCTGGAGGAATATCTGACGAGCGTTCGCGAGGTAGAGACGCGCATCGACAAGATGCGCGGGGCCAAAGACAAGGCCGAGGATGTCGCGAAGGCGAAGAATAAGCCTGTTTTCTCGATGGACCGTCCGGCGAACGGGCTGCCCGAGGATTTGCGCGAGCATGCGCGGCTGATGTGCGACGTGATCGCGATCGCGTTCCAGACGGACAAGACGCGCGTGGCCACGCTGCTGCTGGCCAGGGATTTGTCGGCGATGATCTACCCGTGGCTCGGTGTCAAAGACGGCCATCACGGGGCGTCGCACAATAATTTGTCGGACAGCTACGAGGGAATTTCGCGATTCCATCTGAGTCAGCTGGCCTATCTGGCACAAAAGCTGGACTCGATGCCGGAAGGCGAAGGCACGGTGCTGGATAATTCGTGTCTGATGTGGCTTTCGAACATGTGGATTGGTCGAAAGCACGACAATACGCGGCTGCCGCTGGTGACCGCGGGTGGGCTCGGGGGCACGCTGAAGACGGGGCGGACGCTGGATTATGTGAACGCCGGCGACGAAAATCGAAAGCTTTGCAGTCTTTTCCTGTCGATTATGGACCGGATGGACGTGAGGGTGGACCGATTTGGGGATGCCGATACCCGGCTGGCCGGGGTTTAATACATTTCGGCCCGCGCGTTCGATGACGCGTCGAATTGGGCAATTTTCTGAGTTACCGGATTAGCGACGCTTTGGTGCCTTTATCGCCCGCAAGTCGTTTCAATGTTTCGTCCGATTCTCGTTTCAGGATACTGAAGAGCGAGACGAGACCGAGTGAAAGCTGGCAGACTTGCGCACGGTGCTGGACAGAGTAAGCCTCTTATTCAGATCCGCAACAAGACCCTGTGATCGTTGAATTTACGGTCTTCATGGTGTCCGACATCTTCACGGTGAGCTTACGCCCGACGTTGCGCGCCCGGCGGCCCTCCCTCCCGCAAGCCGAAGGAGGCACCTCTGGTCTGGCACAACAGGATGTAGTCGATCTGGTCCACACTTACGGCCATTACGAAACAGCGCGAATCCACGTCTCCGCAAAGAGCGCCTGCGTCTTTTGATCGACTGGACTGACTCGACGTAATCCAGGTCCATGCTCCAGCCCTGGATCGGAACATCCACATTGGCCCACCGCGCTTCCCATTGCATCGAACGACAACACGGCCAGTTGAAGTCGACTCTGCTCTCGAAATTCCGGCTTTCCACTCGCGCGCCGGGCTAAACAGGATTCGATAACCAGGCCGGGACCTCGGCCCCATCGTGTTGAACTGAGAAGTTCCACTTCGGGTTCAGTCCGATTCCTGGCACATCCCATACCGCAACTCCTGACAACGTCGCCCCCTGGATCCCCTTATGAGAAGAAAATGGGTACCAGAAGCATGAAAGCCGACCAGCCTTCCGCCTCCCGAACGGTCCGTTGAATCCTACTGGCTACTCCTCCATTGAACTGGAAAATCCGCTCGTTTCTTGACTCTCCATTTCACGAGCCCTCGCTGAAGCCGGCGCCGCCGTGCGCTGTCCGGTAACGTGATGAACGCGCGGTCGGTCTGAGTGCCGTAGCGGAGGGAATATTCGGCGGAATTCAGTAAGTTCGTCACCAGTGAAGAATCACTGCTGTCCGGCTATAAGCCGAACAGAATCAACTGTTTGGAATTATCGACCTGTTTTTCCTGGGAGAGAGCCTCCTGAAACACCTGTAAAAGGGG